>DAINAT010000020.1:0-39425 GCA_036733305.1 Hyphomonadaceae bacterium | reverse complement strand
CCGTCGTCAGGTGCGTTTGCAGTATACGCCGGTTTTCGGCGCCGTAGATTCTGGGAGGCTCTGTCCTACAGTTTGGGCGTGTAGGGCGTTGAGATTGTTTGGGATGGAATTTCTCCGTCCTACAGTTCTGCACCACCTCCATCCTACACTTCAGCCCATCACCGCTCCTCCCGACGTAAGTCGGGAGCCAGGGGGTCACACAGCGGGACAAGCCGCCCCTGGGTCCCGACTTGCGTCGGGAGGAGCGGGACGATGAACTGATGGTGGTGTGGTTGGCTGGTCGACCCCCACCTGTCCTCCCCCTTTTAGGGGGAGGGACCCTGGAGCGGGATCGCTCTTCGTTGAAAGGTAAGTTCTGGCAACATGGTTCCTCCCCCTGAAAGGGGGAGGTCAGGTGGGGGTCGGGTTGGGTATGCTTGGCCCCTGGGTTCCCGCTTTCGCGGGAATGACGGTGGAGAGATTGGTGCGCGTGGCTTGGTGCATCGGTGATGCACCCTACGGGTTGGCGGTTAGTGTTGGTGGCCGCCGTTGCGGCCGCACATCAGGTGGGTGTTGCTGGCCATCCACATGAGTTGGACGCCGGGGGTCCAGGTGAGGGAATGTTCGCCGTCGCTCCACACGACTTTGGGGATGCCCTGTTCGGGCGCGACGTTGGTGAGGCGGTAGGCGGTGTCGCCGATCCACACGAGGGCGGCGCTGCCCTGCCCGGTTTCGGCGAAGGCGAGGACGAGTTTGGAGCCGTCGGCGCAGCCGAAGCTTGAGCCGCGAGGGTCGTCGCTGGGAAGCCGGGCGGGCGGCTTCATCTGCGCCAATGCTGTGGGAGCGACGAGGCAGAGGGCGGCGGCTAGAGCGACGTTCCGGAGGATCATGCGTGGCCCCTGCTGTTGTAGCGAGAGACTGCGCGATCAATTTGCCGGCGGCAAGGGTGTTGAGGCCCCTATCGGTGTGAGAGCGCGCGTTGAAGCGACGGCGCCCACAGGCGGTGCATTTTCAATGCACCCTACTCCGCGCACCCTACTCCGCGGCGTGCTGGGCGGCTTGTGCCGCAGCTTCCTTGGCGGACTTGAGGATCGCTGCACGGGCTTCGACCTGAGCGACGATCTTGTCGATCATGTCGGCATTGCTGACCTTGTGGTCGGGCTTGCCGGACACATACATCATGCCGGCGTCCTTGCCGCCGCCGGTGAAGCCGAGGTCGGTCATGGTGGCTTCGCCGGGGCCGTTGACGACGCAACCGATGATCGAGAGCGAGATCGGCTCCGAGATGTGGGCGAGGCGTTGTTCGAGCGCTTCGACCGTGCGGATGACGTCGAACCCCTGACGCGCGCAGGACGGGCACGAGATGATGTTGACGCCACGCGTGCGCAGGCCGAGCGACTTCAGGATTTCAAAGCCGGCCTTGATCTCTTCGACGGGTTCGGCGGAGAGCGAGACGCGGATGGTGTCGCCGATGCCGGCCCAGAGCATGGAGCCGATGCCGATGGCGGATTTGACCGTGCCGGTGCGCAGGCCGCCCGCTTCGGTGACGCCGAGATGGAGCGGCGCGTCGGTGGCTTCGGCGAGCGCGTGATAGGCGGCGACGGTGAGGAACGGATCGGAGGCTTTCACCGAGATCTTGTATTCGTGGAAATCGTTGTCATCGAGAATGCGCGCGTGATCGAGCGCGCTTTCAACCATCGCCTCGGGGCATGGCTCGCCATACTTTTCCAGCAGGTGACGTTCGAGCGAGCCGCCGTTGACGCCGATGCGCATCGAGCAGCCATTGTCTTTTGCGGCCTTGATGACTTCGCGCACGCGATCGGCATTGCCGATATTGCCCGGGTTGATGCGCAGGCAGGCGGCGCCGGCTTTCGCCGCTTCGATGCCGCGTTTGTAGTGGAAGTGGATGTCGGCGACGATCGGCACTTTCGCGGCGCGGCAGATCTCCGGCATCGCGGCGGTGGATTCCTCGTCGGGGCACGAGACGCGGACGATGTCTGCGCCGGCTTCTTCGAGGCCGCGGATCTGGTCGATCGTGGCTTTGGCGTCGGAGGTCGGCGTGTTGGTCATCGACTGGACGGAGATCGGCGCGTCGCCGCCGACGAGCACATTGCCGACGCGGATCTGGCGCGACTTGCGCCGCGTGATCGTGCGCCAGGGGCGGATGTGATTGATGTCTTGGCTCATGTTGTTGGGCTCATGTTGATCGCCACTCGTCAGCCGTTGGACAGCATTTGGCCTTTTAACATGGCCCAGTAAAGGCATGCCCAGACAAGATTGGGGCCGCACGACGGAAGGTCGCGCGGCCCTTGATAATCATCGAAACGCCCGTGCCTATTGGTCCGGATAGGCCGCGAGGGCCGGGTCGGTGGCCGGGGTTTGCGGTTGGGCCGGGGCCGGGTTCTGGGCGGCGGGCAGCTCGCGCGGGGCGGGCGTGGTGTTGGTTGCGGGACGCGGCGCACGCGGCGCACGCGGCTTGGGCGGCGTGGTTGCCGTGCCCGGAGCGGGCGTGGCGCCAGCGACCGGCGGCGCACCGTTGGCGGACGGCGCGGGCGCAGCTTCGGCGGCGATCGACGGGTCGACCGGAACATTGATCGGCGCGCGTTGTGCGGCGAGATCGACGCTTTGCGAATAGACCTGGCCGCCTTCCGGCTGCAGCAGGCCGAGCGAGGCATCGCCCAGGCGCCATTCGAAGGCCTTGCCGTCGTTGACGGAGACGGTCCAGCCGGCGCCGACGCGGACGGGGTAGCTCTCACCGGCGACGAAATCGCGGTGGACGTATTTGTCGCCTTTGGCGGAGCGGACTTCGACCGAGCCGGGACGCAGGGCGACGATGCGCAGACGCTGGCCGACGGCATTGGCCGGATCGACAGCGGCGGTGGTCGCCGTGCTGGTGTTGGTGGTTGTGCCGGCGGAGGTGGGCTGCTTCTCGCCGTTGTTGAGGAAGACGACAGCAGCGGCGCCGACGAGGCCGACGATCAGGAAGCCGAGCATGGGCACGGCGACCGGAAGCTTGCGGGCCTTGGACGAGGCCGGCTGGGCCATGTCCTGCTTTTCCGGGTCCTTGAGGATCGCGCACTCGGCGAGGTAACGGTCGAGCGTGTTCTGCTCGTCCATGCCGAGGAAGCGGGCGTAGGATTTGATGTAGCCCTTGGCGTAAACGGGGGCGCCCAGCAGGTTCGGCGTCATCTCTTCGATGGCGCGGAGGTGGCTGAGGTGGACGCGGGTGTCGCGGGAGACCTGCTCGAGCGAGTAGCCGGCATTCTCGCGGGCGGCGCGGATGATGGCGCCGATGCGTTGCTGGGGACCATCGAGCGGAGCTTCGGCGGCAAAGTCTGCGTCAGCGTCGGTCACGACACGGAGATGCGGCGCGCTGCGGCGGGCGCGCGGCTCGGCATCGTCGTGTGCGGGGACAGCGACGGAAACGGGGGGCGCGGAAACAGCGGGAGTGTCGGCGGCGCTCGTCTCGGGCGCGGCAGCCGTTTCATCGGTAGGCTTGGAGGGATTGGTGTCGTCTTTGGCCACGCCGCTCATACGTTCATCCGACACGGAAAGGCACGCCCCTATGGACGCTAGTTTCCGCTTAAGCCCACCGCCCTAACAACTTATTACGAAGGTAAGGTGGCGGCACTGGGGCCACAACGTTAAATTCGCTAAATCTTCAGCCCCCGAAACGAGTTACGGGGCTCTAGATCTTGATCCCGAAGTCCTGGGCGATGACCTGCATGGTGTTGCGGAGATTGGATTCGCCGCTGTCGAGAGCGGTCTGCACGCGGGGGGCGAGCTGGGAGAGGTCGATCGAGCGGACCATCAGCTTGATCGGGGCAATCCGCGCCGACTGCATGGATAACCGGCGATAACCTAGAGCAATCAGGGCCAGCGCTTCGAGCGGACGGCCGCCGGCCTCGCCGCAGACGGTGATGGGAAGTCCTGCTTCGTCAGCACGTTGGCGCATCTGTAGCAGCAGGCGCATCGCCGGCTTGGAGAGGATGTCGTAGCGGCCGGACAGGCGGGCGTTGTCCCGGTCGGCGGCGAAGAAGAACTGCATCAGGTCGTTCGTGCCGATCGAGAGGAAGTCGGCCTTGCCCTTCAATTGGTCGATCGAGAAGGCAAGCGAGGGGGTCTCGACCATGGCGCCGACCTTCAGCCGGTTGGGCAGATCGCGGCCGAACTTGATGGCCCATTCCATCTCCGAATCGAGCAGGCGTCTTGCGGCCTCGAACTCCTCCACGGTGGTGACCATGGGGAACATCAGGCGCAGCGTCTTGCCGCGGGAGGCGCGGATCAGGGCGCGGAGCTGGCGGCGGAAGAAGAACGGATGGTCGAGCGCCATGCGGAGGGCGCGCCAGCCGAGGGCTGGATTTTCCTCACGCTCACGGCGGCCCATGAAGGGCGCGATCTTGTCGCCGCCCAGGTCGATGGTGCGGAAGACGACGGGGCGATCCCCTGCCCGCTCGATGACGGACTTGTAGAAGGTCGACTGCTCGTCGAGGCCCGGCATCGTCTCCGACGCCATGAACTGGAATTCGGTGCGGAACAGGCCGACGCCGCTGGCGCCGACTTCGTCGAGATGATCGAGGTCGAAGGACAGGCCAGCGTTGATGAGGAGGTCGACTTCAACGCCATCGGTGGTGACGGCGGGCTTGTCGCGCAGCAGGGAGAGCTCGGCCTGCTTCTGGCCGGCGAGCGCCATGCGGGCGTGGAAGTTGGTGACGATCTCGGCTTCCGGGCGGATGTGGACGACGCCGGTTTCGCCATCGACGATCATCAGGTCACCGTCTTCCGAGCGGGTGACGAGGCCCGGCATGCCGCCGACTGCGGGCACGCCGATGGCGCGTGCAACGATGGCGGCGTGCGAGCCGGCGCCGGCTTCTTCGAGCACGATGCCGGCAAGGCCGCTGTCGCGGTATTCCAGCAGTTCGGCGGGACCGATGCGGCTGGCGACGAGGATCGAGCCACGCGGCGCTTCGCGTCCGCCCTCTTCGCCCGAGAGCTGGCGGAGCAAGCGGTTCTCGAGATCTTCGAGGTCGTGCATGCGCTCGCGCACCATGGCGTCACGGGCGCTTTCGAGACGGGCGCGGTGTTCGCGACGGACGCGATCGACGGCGGCTTCGGCGGAGAGGCCGGTGCGGACGGCTTCGAGCAGGCGGGCTTCCCAGCTCGGATCGTGCGCGAACAGGCGGTAGGTTTCGAGCACGTCGCGGCTTTCGCCGAACAGGACGGGGCCAGCGCGCGTGAGCATGGCGTCGATGTTGGCGCGCAGCGCGTCGAGCGCTTCGTTGAGGCGGCGTTCCTCGACATCGGGATCAGCGGCGAAGAGTTGCGTGGGCGGTACGACGGGGTCGTAGAGGTGGATGCGCCCCGTCGCGAGACCTTCGTTCAGGACGCGGCCATTGAGTTCGACCGGGCGCGTCTGGCGCAAGCTGGCGCTGATCGTGTCGCCGACGGCGGCGACGAGTTCAGCCAGCACCATGGCGACGGTTTGCAGCGCTTCGGCTTCTTCATCGTCGTAAACGCGTTCGGTGCGGTTCTGGACGACGACCACGCCGAGGACGCGGCCACCGCGCAGGATCGGCACGCCGAGGAAGGAGTGGAACGGATCTTCGCCGGTTTCCGGACGGTAGGAGAAGCGCGGGTGCGAGAAGGCGTCAGTGAGGCGCAACGGCCTTGCAGTGGCAGAGACGAGACCGACGAGGCCTTCGTTTTCCTTCATTCGCGTGCGGCCAACGGCTTCGGGAGCGAGACCCCGTGTCGCCATCAGGAGCAGGCTTTCATCTTCCGAACGCAGATAGATCGAGCAGACATCGGCAACCATGGTGTTGGCGATGAGTTCGACCACACGATCGAGGCGCTTGGGGTCCTGCGCCTGATTGGCCATCAGCGCCCGCAGACGCGACAGCAACAGCTTCGCCCCGCCCCCACCCGCAGGGGGACGAGGCGGCGCGCCGCCCTTGTCACCAAGTCTGTTGCGATCGGTCAAAACGTCTCCCAACGCCGTCGTCTGAGTTCGCTTTAGCTGATTACGCTGCGTCCGTCATTCCATGGCGGGGAAGGTAAATTTTTGGGGGTGGTGTGGCGGGAATCGGGCCGGGACGTTCGATGCGCAAATAATCGTAGGGTGCATCTTGATGCACCATGGCGACGTCCTGCGCTGGCGGTGCATTTCCGCTTCGCTTCAATGCACCCTACGGATTTCGCGCTGCCGCCAGATCAATCCGAATCCAGCCCGTACGCCGTGTGGAGGGCGCGGACGGCGAGTTCGGTGTAGGAGGCGTCGATCAGGACGGAGATCTTGATTTCCGAGGTCGAAATGACCTGGATGTTGATCGATTTGTCCGACAGGGCCTGGAACATGGTTTTGGCGACGCCAGCGTGGCTGCGCATGCCGACGCCGATGACCGACACTTTCGCGACATCGCGCGACACGGTCATGCTTTCATAGCCGACTTTCTTGCCGAGGCCTTCGAGCACCGACTTGGCGTGGCTGGCGTCGCGATCCGGGCAGGTGAAGACGATGTTCTGGCGGCCTTCGGTTTTCGCCGAAGCCTGCACGATCATGTCGACGTTGACGCCGGCATCGGCGAGCGCGCCGAAGATGGTGGCGGCGACGCCCGGATTGTCTTCCACGCCGATCATGCTGAATTTGGCTTCGTCACGCGAATAAGCGACGCCGCTGACAACCTGCTTTTCCACGATCTGTTCCTCATCGCACACGAGCGTACCGGTATTGGGGGAAGGCACGGGGCCTTCAAACGAAGAGAGCACGCGCACGGGAACGCGATGGTTCATCGCCAGTTCGACCGAGCGGGTCTGCAGGACCTTCGCGCCAAGGGAGGCGAGTTCCAGCATCTCTTCGTAGGAAATCTTTTCGAGGCGGCGGGCCTTCGGCGTGATGCGCGGGTCCGTCGTGTAGACGCCATCGACGTCGGTGTAGATGTCGCACAGCCCAGCCTTGAGGGCAGCGGCGACGGCGACGGCGGACGTATCGGAACCGCCACGGCCCAGCGTCGAGACGCGGCCTTTATCATCTACGCCCTGGAAGCCGGCGACGACAGCGATCTCGCCGCTATCGACCGAGCGGAGGAATTCGGGGTTGTCGCAGCCCATGATGCGCGCCTTGCCGTGGGCTTCGTCGGTCGTGAGCTTGAGCTGCCAGCCGAGCCAGGAGCGGGCCTTGAGACCCTTCTTGCGGAGGGCAAGCGCCAGCAGACCCGCGGTGACCTGTTCGCCCGACGCCACGACCACATCGTATTCGTCGTCATAGTCGGGGCCGTGCAGATCCGGGCCGGCGGCGCCGCGCGTCCATTCGACGAGCTGGTTGGTCGTGCCCGACATGGCGGAGACGACGACCGCAATGGCGCGGGTTTCGGCGCGGCGCGCGGCGACAATATCCGCCACGTGCGCAATACGCTCGAGGTTGGCGACCGAGGTTCCGCCGAATTTCAGCACCAGGCGATTCATCGCGGGGGCACGTCCTTCCAATTGCGGAAGCCGATAAGCGCCCGCGCGCGAGGGCTATAGGGGGGCCGGGCCGGGAGGGCAAGAACTGACCCTTTGCTGCGGCGATGCTCCTGTGGGATAGCGACGAAATCCCCTGCCCTGACGGGATAGGTGGGGCGATTTTCCCTCCCCATATCAGGGCTGGACGGGGTAGAAGTGGCGTGAAACGCCTGCCGAGGAGACCGACGTGGCCAAGATCATGGAGCGCGACGAGACGATCCCGGAATCGCCGAGTGTCGACCCGGCGGAAATCGAGAAGTTTCGGGCCATGGCGGCGGACTGGTGGTCGCCGACCGGCAAGTTTGCGCCGCTGCACAAGTTCAACCCTGCCCGACTGACCTTTATCCGCGAGACGGCGGTGGCTCATTTCGGGCTGGATGGCGAGGCTCGGCGGCCGCTGGAGGGCCTGCGGCTGCTGGATGCCGGGTGTGGCGGCGGGCTGGTGACCGAGCCGATGGCGCGGCTGGGCGCGCATGCGGTAGGCGTCGATGCCGGGGACAAGAACATCAAGGCGGCGATGGTTCATGCCGATCAGGTTCGTGTCGATGTCGATTACCGGGTTGGGACGGTCGAGGGGCTGATCGCGGCGGGCGAGCCGAAATTCGACATCGTTCTGGCGCTGGAAGTGATCGAGCATGTAGCTGACCCGGCGCAGTTCCTGGCCGATTGCGCGAAATTGCTGAAGCCGGGCGGGCTCATGATCATGGCGACGCTTAACCGTACCGCGAAGGCGTTTGCGCTTGCGGTTGTGGGGGCCGAGCATGTTCTGCGCTGGCTGCCGGTTGGAACTCATGAATGGTCGAAGTTCGTTACGCCGGCTGAAGCGAGTGCGGCCTTAACCGGCGCCGGGCTTGCTGTGCAGGAGCCTGTCGGCGTCTCATTCTCGCCCCTTTCGGGACGATGGTCTCTCGGGCGGGACACCGCCGTGAACTACATGATCGTGGCGACCCGGCCGGAGGAACCGGCGGAAAAGTAGAGTTTACGGACGACGAATGGCTGAGAACGGCCGCATCTTCATCGACGATCTGGAGGGCGTGCAGATGCCGCCCCGGTCGCTGGAGTCGGGTCCGGTAAAGCCGGGCGCGGATGAGCGCGACGAATGGCTGCGCCGCCGCAACATGTCGGCCGAGCAGGTCGCGTTCGGCGACGAAGATCCCTACAGCAACAAGTATGTGCGTTCCGATGTCGATGAGACGCCGGGGACGATTTTGCATTACTGGTTCGGCTACGCTGTCGAGCGGCCGCAGGCGATGCAGGACCGGATGGCGCTGTGGTTCGGCGGCGGATTCCAGCTGGATCGCATCGTCGCCAACAGGTTCAGCGATGTTGTTGCGAAGCTGGCTTCGGGCGAGGCGTATCGCTGGGCGGCGAATGGCGTGGAGCAGAGGCTGGCGGCTGTCGTGGCGCTGGATCAGTTCTCGCGGAATATCTTCCGGGGGACGCCGGCGGCTTTCGAGAACGATGCGATCGCATTGCGGCTGTGCAAGGATGCGATGGCGAGCGGCGATGACGCGAAGCTGCATCCGGTGGAGCGGTGGTTCCTGTACATGCCGCTGGAGCATTCGGAGTCGGCGAGCGACCAGCGGCGGAGCGTGGAGAAGTTTGCGGAGCTGCTGGCGGAGGCGACACCGGAGATGAAGCCGCATTTCGAGAGCGCTTATGACTTCGCCAAGCGCCACGCGGCGGTAATCAAGCGGTTCGGGCGCTTCCCGCATCGCAATGCGATTTTGGGGCGGACGTCGACGAGCGCGGAACTGGCGTTCATCCAGAATACGCCGCTGGGGTTCTGAGGCCTGCGGTTGTGAGCGCGCCCTCGTGGTTCGACGGGCGGCCCTTCGGGCCTGCTCACCATGAGGGCTGAACAACCAGCGGCTTTGTAGCCCTCATCCTGAGCAGCACGCAGAGCGTGCGTCCGTCGAAGGACGAGGGCGCGCTTGCAGGCGCCTCTACGCTTTCCCGACGAGCTTCAGCCATTCGTCCTCTGTGAGGACTTTGACGCCGTGCTTCTGCGCGTCGGCGAGTTTTGAGCCTGCGCCGGGGCCTGCCACCACAAGGTCAGTCTTGCTGGAGACGGAGCCGGAGACTTTGGCGCCGAGTTGCAGGGCCTGGGCTTTCGCTTCGTCGCGCGTCATCTTTTCCAGAGAGCCGGTGAAGACGACGATCTTGCCGGCGACCTGACTGTTGGATGTGTCGGCGATCTTGTGCGGGGTGACGGTGACGTTCTGGAGGAGCGCTTTCAAGACATCGCGGTTGTGTTTCTCCGCGAAGAAATCGACGAGGGCTTCGGCGGCGACTTCGCCGAGACCGTTGATGGCGGCGAGCGCGATGAGATCTTCGCCGGGACGACCTTCTGCAGCGGACTGAACCTCTTTGCGGAAGGTGGACCAGTCGGCGTATTCGGCGGCGAGGGCTGCACGCGAGGTCTTGTTGAGGCCGGTGATGCTGGCGAGTGCTGTCTCCAGCGACTCGTCGGCGGTGACGGGCTCTGTCGCGGGCAGATCGGATGCTGCGGCGAGGAGTTTGTCGCGGGCGCCGGGACCGACGCCTTCTACGTTTTCGAGACGGCGGTAAGCGTCGTTGGGGCGTTGGGCGGCGGCGTTGGCGACAACTTCCTGCAATGCTTCAAACGTGCCGAAGTGGCGCGCGATGAGAAGCGCGTTGGTTTCGCCGATGTGGCGGATGCCGAGGGCGTTGATGAAGCGGTCGAGCGGCTGGGTGCGCGCCTTGTCGATGGCGTCGCGGAGCTTGGCGGCGGAGGTTTCGCCATAGCCTTCCCACTCTTCCAGCGGCGGCTTGCCGGCTTTCTCGATCTGGCTGTCGAGCATGAAGATGTGCTGGGGCGCCGTGATGACGCCAGCCTCGAAGAATTCCTCGATCTGTTTCGCGCCGAGACCTTCGATGTCGTAGGAGCGGCGGGCGACGAAGTATTTCAGGCGCTCGACGGCCTGCGCCGGGCAGATGAGACCGCCGGTGCAGCGGCGATCGACGTCTTCCTCGCCCTCGCCTGACCCCCGCACGGCTTCAGAGCCGCAGAACGGGCATGTGTGCGGGAATCTGAAGGGCGTTGCATCGTTCGGGCGCTGGTCTTCGACGACGCGGACGATCTGCGGAATTACGTCGCCGGCGCGCTGCACCACGACGAAGTCCTTTATCTGCACGCCGAGGCGCGCGATCTCGTCTTCGTTGTGCAGCGTGGCGTTGGAGACGACGACACCGCCGACATTGATGGGTGCGAGGCGTGCAACCGGCGCGAGCTTGCCCGTGCGGCCCACTTGAATGTCGATGCCGAGGAGTTGGGTGATGGCCTGCTGGGCGGGGAATTTGTGGGCGGCGGCCCAGCGTGGTGAGCGCGAGACGAAGCCAAGACGATCCTGCCAGTCGAGGCGATCGACCTTGTAGACAACGCCGTCGATATCGTAGCCGAGCTTCGCGCGGCGGGCTTCGATGTCGTGGTAGATATTGAGAAGTCCTTCGGCGTCTGTGGCGCGGCCCATGTCCGGGTTCACGGGAAGACCCCACGCCTTGAATTTTTCGACGGCTTCGGTCTGCGTTTTCGCGAACTCTTCCGAGATGAAACCCCACGTGTAGGCGAAGAGTTTCAGCGGGCGGGCGCGCGTGATCTCCGGGTCTTTCTGGCGCAGGCTGCCGGCGGCGAAGTTGCGCGGGTTGGCGGGGACCTTGCGGCCGGCTTCGGCCTCCGCATCGCGCAGGCGTTCGAAATCGGACATCAGGATATAGATCTCGCCGCGCACTTCAATGCGGGCGGGATAACCCTTCCCCTTCAGCTTTTCGGGAATGTCCTTGATGGTTCGGACGTTGGCGGTGACGTCTTCGCCCTCTGCCCCGTCGCCGCGCGTGGCGGCGCGCACGAGCACGCCATCCTCATAGAGCAGCGAGATCGACAGGCCGTCGATCTTCGGCTCGGCCGTCATCGCGACTTCATCGTCGGGCTTGAGGTTGAGGAAACGGCGGATGCGGGCGAGGAGATCGACCACGTCTTCGTCGCTGAAGAGGTTGTCGAGCGAGAGCATCGGCTTGAGGTGAGTGATCTTGCCGAAGCCGCCCGTGAGCGCGACGCCAACGGTCTGGCTGGGGCTGTCGGCGTGTTTGAGATCGGGGAATTTTTCCTCGATCGCGTTGAGGCGATTGCGAAGCGCGTCGTAGTCCGCGTCGGTGAGATCGGGGGCGTCGTCCTGGTAATAGGCCGCATCTGCCGCGCTGATCGCTGCGGCGAGCTTTTTCAGCTCGGCCTTGGCGGCGGCTTTGGTGAGCTTTTCGATGGGTGTTTCGGCGGACGATTTTGGCATGGGGGCTGTATAGCGCGGTGAACGGCGGTGTGGAGGGGTTTGTGCGCACGTCCTCGTCCTTCGACGGTCGGCCCTTTGGGCCTGCTCAGGATGAGGACTATCCAGCGCCTGTCAAAGTAGCCTCATCCTGAGGAGCGAACGAAGTTCGCGTCTCGAAGGACGAGGCGTGGGCTCAGGCCCCTGCCAGCAACCTGCCCGCAGCCGCACGCGCTTCTTTCGTAACGCTCGCCCCTGCCAGCATTCGCGCGATTTCTTCCTTGCGGGCTTTGGCGCCGAGCATGTCGATGGAGGTGGTGGTTTCGCCGGCGGCTTCGGCTTTCGAGACTTTCAGCTGGCGGGCGGCGGCGGCGGCCACTTGCGGCGAGTGGGTGATGGCGAGGACCTGCTTGTCCTTGCCCAGGCGGGCGAGCCTTTCCCCAATCGCAGCGGCGACGGCGCCGCCGACGCCCATGTCGGCTTCGTCGAAGACCAGCGTGCCGGCGGGCGAGGAACCGGCGAGGCAGACGCTGACGGCGAGCGCGAAGCGCGCCGTTTCGCCGCCGGAGGCGATCTTGTCGAGCGAGCCGAAGCCTGCGCCGGCGTTCGTTTCGACTTCGAACGCAACATCGTCGCGACCGGCCGGGCCGGGCTCGGTGCGTGGATAGATGGAGACGCGGAACTTAGCCTTTTCGAGCTTGAGAGGCGCGAGTTCGGCGGAGACGGCTTTGGCGAGTTTCTTCGCGGCAGCTTCGCGCTTCGCTGTGAGGCGACCACACGCATCGTCGTAGGCGGCGCGGGCCTTTGCTTCGGCTTCTAGCGTTTTGGCGAGTGCGCCATCGGAGTGTTCGATCTCATCCAGCTGCATGCGCAGGCGGCGGCGCAGGGCGGCGAGCTGATCGGGATCGACATCGTGTTTGCGGGCAGCGGCGCGCAGGGCAAACAGGCGTGTTTCGGAGGCTTCGAGCGCGGCGGGGGAGAATTCGCAGGCGCTGGAGGCGTTTTCGAGTGCGGCGCGGGCCTCGCCCGCCTCTATAAGCGCGCGTTCGAGGCTTTCGCAGGCGGCGCGCATGCGGACGGCGAGATCGGACGATGCGCCCTCGCCCGTCAGCCCCGGCGCAGAGAGCGCACGCGAGACGGCGCGACCGGCATTGGCCAGCGCGTTTTCGATATTGGCTTTCGAGAGCTGATGAGCCGCCGATTCCAGCGCGTCGGCGACGCGTTCGCCCGCCTGCATGGTGGCGCGATCAAGCGCGAGTTTCTGCGTCTCACCTTCGTGCGGATCGAGTCCGTCGAGTTCGTCGAGCGCGTGGCTTAGCCAGGTGCGTTCGGAGGCTGCGCGGGCGATGCGGGCTTCGAGCGCGATGCGGGCATCTTCGGCGCAGCGCAGCGCCGTCCACGCGCGCGAAACTTCCACGAGCAGCGTTTCGGATTTTGCCCACGCATCGAGCAGGATGCGGTGACGCGAGGGATTGAGCAGGCCCAGCCCTTCATGCTGGCCGTGAATGTCGGCGAGCAACGTGCCGGCTTCTTCGAGCAGCGTGGCGCTGACAGGGCGATCATTGAGGAAGGCGCGGGCGGACGAGCCGCGCTTCAGCACACGGCGGAAGACGAGTGGTTCCTCGCCAAGATCGTCAAAGCCGCGCGACGCCAGCAGCGCGCGCACAGGATGGTCGTGTGATGCGTCAAAAGCTGCGGTGACACTCGCACTATCGGCGCCAGGACGGATCAGCCCCTGCCCCGCTCGCGCGCCCAGGGCAAAGCCAAATGCCGACATCAGGATCGACTTGCCCGCGCCGGTTTCACCGGTAAGCGCGCTGAAGCCATCGCCCGGATCAAGGTCGAGCGCGCGAATAAGGACAAAGTCCCGAATGGAGAGACCGGTCAGCATGACCAAGGCTCTACCACGAAAAGAACGAAAAGGGAACAAGCAAACTGCGGATCACAGCAGCGCGACGTGGAACGCTATGTCCCTTATGGAAAAATGGAAATCAGAGAACGCAGTCGTGATGGTTTGAGCGCGTGACGTACCGATCATTCGGCGCGATAAGCTTGGCCCAAGCAACCGGCCATTCCCCGAGCACTGGGGCCGGTGTTGGGAGAATCCATCATGAAGAAGTTCCTTGCAGCGGCAGCCTTCGTTGCCGCCGCCGTCGCCGTGTCTGCACCTGCTTTCGCTGCTCTCGAGAAAGGCGCCGTCGCGCCGGAGTTCTCGGCCAAGGGCATGCTGGGCGGCAATGAGTTCACCTTCAAGCTTTCGGATGAGCTCAAGAAAGGCCCGGTGGTGATGTACTTCTTCCCGGCCGCCTTCACGAAGGGCTGCACGATCGAGACCGCCGCGTTCGCGGAGAAGGCTGAAGAGTTCAAGGCAGCTGGCGCAACGCTGGTCGGCCTGACGGCTGGCGCCGCGATGGCGGATGGCAAGATGGTCAACGCTTCGGACAACCTCGCCCGCCTTGCCGAGTTCTCGAAAGAGCATTGCCGCGACAAGTTCCCGATCGCTGCTGTCAACGCCGACACGGTGAAAGCGTACAACGTCGTGCTCGGCCAGAAGCCGGACTGGAGCGACCGCACCTCGTACGTGATCGCGCCGGACGGCAAGATCCTGCTCGCCCACACCGACATGCAGCCGATGAGCCACATCGAGCAGACGCTCGCCGCGGTGAAAGAGTACAAGGCCGCGCACGCTGCTCACGCCAATCACTAAGCTGAGCTGAAGCCAGAATGCAGAAGGCCCCGCGAGCGATCGCGGGGCCTTCTTGTTTTGGGGTTTTGAAACTCAACCTAGAACATATTGCCGATGCGTTCGAAGAGGTTGAAGCCGGCTTTGGCGTCTGGGGGTTTGGGGAGTTCGACGCCCTGGCCTTGCATGATGGCGTAGCTGTCGGCGTACCAGTCGGAGCCGGGATAGTTGTAGCCGAGAACAGCCGCTGTCTGCTGCGCCTGACCGATGAGGCCGATCGACAGGTAGGCCTCGACGAGACGGTGCAGCGCTTCGGGCGCGTGCGTGGTCTGCTGGTAGTCGGTGACGACTTTGCGGAAGCGGTTGATCGCCGCGAGGTGTTCGCCGCGGTTCAGGTAGTAGCGGCCGATTTCCATTTCCTTGCCGGCGAGCTGGTCCTTGACCATGTCGGTCTTGAGTTCGGCGTCGCGGGCGTAGTCGCTTTCGGGATAGCGGGCGATGACTTCGTTGAGCGCCAGCAGGGCGAGATCCGAACGGGCCTGGTCGCGGCCGACGTCGATGATCTGGTCGAACTGGCAGATGCCGACGAGGTAATAAGCGTAGGGGGCGCCGTCGCCGCCGGGGTGAAGCGAGATGTAGTCCTGCGCGGCGGAGATTGCCTTGTCATAGCTGCGCGACCGGTAGTGGGCGTAGGACGACATCAGCATGGCGCGCTGGGCCCATGGCGAATACGGGTGCTGGCGCTGGACTTCGGTGAACTGGGCGGCGGCCATGTCCCAGTTGCTGCGGTCGAGGCTGCGCAGGGCTTCGTTGTAGATCGTCTCGACCGGACGTTCGACATAGGCGACCTGGTCGCTCTTGTTGCCGCCGCCGCAAGCCGTGACAGCGAGCGTGGCGCCAGCGAGGAGAGCCATCCGGAAGGCGGTGGAGCGCATGAAGTCCTCACTTCGGCCTGAGGGCCGGAACACGGAAACCCGGCCGTTCTAGACCAACGGCCGGGGGTCGTCCAAGACCATTAGCTGCGGCCTTTAGGGGCCCGAAGATGGCTTTACCGTGGTTGAGGGCGCGACAACCGGCTTTTTCTTGCGTCTTCCGCGCCAGCGAAGGACGCTCATGACGCCCCAGATGGCCAGGCCGCCAATGATTACAACCGGCAGGATTTCGGCGACGAACGAGATGATCGCCGCAAAAGCCCCGGCAAAGCTGGCCTCGAAGCCGCCGAAAGCATCCCCCACGGGGCGCCAGACCGACTCGGAACCCGGCGGGTAGCTGGCGGTGTAATTGAGGGTCATCACCGACATGGCGACCCGCAATTTCATCTGGGCGAGGATGGATTCGGAGGAATCGATATCCGACTGCACGCTGGCGAATTCCCGCTCGATTTCGAGCAGGTCGGACAGCTTGCCCGGACGATCGCGAAGCAATTGCTCCAGCCGGTCGCGCAGGGTCTTCAGCGAGCGCAGGCGGGCCTCGCTGTCGACGATGTTGACGGTGAGGTCTTCGGCGCTGTCGCTGTTGCTGTCGAGCGTGGCGTTGAAGGGCTTGAGGCCATCCACCATGCCAGCGCGGAAAGTCTTCACCCAGTCAGCCGAGCCGCGGATGGTCATCTGGCCGTAGGACTGATCTTCACCCAGGCCGCTGATCGACGAGTTGACGACATAGCATTTCGACGGGCCGGCATCCTCGCACTGCTTCTTGTGCGCATCGAGCAGGCCCTGCATCCCGGCGGACGGAACCTTGAAGCCGTAATTGTATGTGTAGGCGATGAGACGCTGGCCGGCTGGCTGGCCGCCTCCCCCGCCATCGGGATCGGGCTGGATGATCTGGCGATCAGCAGGTGATCCGCCGGACGCCATGTCCATCTTTGCGGATTCCATCGGAGGCGCCGGCGGCGCCATTGGCATCGGCGCCATCGCGGCGGTGTTTTCAACGCGCGCGTACTCCGCGTCGGATTTCACATTCGGCCCGCATGCAGCGAGCGTCAGCGCGAGACCGAAGGCGAGTGAGAGACGTACCATGTGCTTCCCCAAGCAGGTTACACGTGTACTCTGAGCCTGACTTCCGGGCCAAATCAAGGCGGATCATCAGTCGCGTGTATTACGTCCAGGCAAAGCTTGTTGCGTCCGCGAAGACAGCGCGCAGCAATTGATTGTTGAGCGCGTGGCCGGGCTGTTCGCCTTCGTAGAGACCTTCGATCTGTCCGCCGGCGAGGAAGAGATCGCCGATCACATCGAGAAGCTTGTGACGCACGAACTCGTCGTCGGCTTGCAAGCCACCCGGATTGAGGATCGCATCGCCTTCGACAACGATGGTGTTGTCCATCGAGGCGCCTAGACCCTTGCCCAGCGCGTGCAGCTGTTCGGCCTGATGGGCGAAGCCGAAGGTGCGCGCCCAGGCAACGTCGCGCGCGAAGGCGCCGGGCGTCATAGCGAAGCGGATCTGCTGGCGACCGATGACCCTGGTGGGGAAGTCGATGATGACGCGCATCTCGAAGCCTTCGCCCGGCGACAGGCGCGCGAGCTTCACGCCGTGGCGGACTTCGACGGGCTTCAGGATTTTCAGAACACGGCGCGGCGCACTCTGCTCTTGCACGCCAGCTTGGTCGAGCATCTCGACGAAGGGGCGCGACGAGCCATCGAGGATCGGCAACTCCGGGCCATCGAGTTCGGCGATGATATTGTCGATGCCGAGACCGGAACACGCCGCAAGGAAATGCTCGACGGTGGCGACCGACACTCCGGCTTCATTGCTCATGTTCGTGCCAAGCTCAGTGGTGGTCACCTTGGTGGCGAGCGCGGGAATGATGGCATCGCGATCCGTGACGTCAGCGCGCTTGAACAGCACGCCTGCGCCCTCGCCCGCGGCTCTTACGGTGAGCGTTGCGGGCTTGCCGGAATGGACGCCAACGCCGGAAAGGCTGGCCTCACGCGCGATGGTCTGCTGGCGGTTCATGAACCTGAGCTAAGCCGAGACGCGTTAACCCGCAAGACAAACGATGTTCGGGGGCAACGCCACACTTTTGCCTGCAGCCGATGGCCGACTGCTTTCCAAGGCTGGAGGGACAAATGGGCGACAGCGCGAACCGCAGGCTGGTCCTTGGGGGATTGGGAGGGCTGGCGCTCGGCGCGACCGCCGCCGCTCATGCGCAGCCTGCCATCCGGCGCGACCTCTACAATGGCGAGCTCGACTATCTCGCCAGGGAATTTTCCGGCGCAGCCACGCGTATCCCCGCCCGCATCCAGATCGCAGGCGCATCCGAGCCGGGCGAGCGCATGGCGATCTCAGGCCACACGCTTTCATGGCGAACGGGCGAGCCTGTGCCCGGGGTGATCATCTACGCTTACCACACAGACAACACCGGCAGATATGATGGCGGCCCTGCGGGCACGCGCCACGCACGGTTGCGCGGTTGGGTGAGGACCGGCGCGGATGGCGGCTATAGCTTCACGTCGATCAAGCCTGCGCCTTATCCCGACCGCACCATGCCGGCGCACATCCACTATATCGTGCTCGAGCCGGGCAAGCCGCCTTACTGGATTGACGACGTCGTCTTCGATGGCGAGTTCCGGGTGGATGCCGCCTACAAGGCGAAGATGGAAAACCGTGGCGGCAATGGCGTGACCACGCTCACCCGCCCGGAGGGGGTGTGGACCGGGGTGCGTGATATTCGCCTTGAGCGTCATCCAGCCTGACGAAAGCCCGGGGCTCTGCTAGCACCGCGCCATGGAACTGCCTTTGCGCCTGCGACAAGCTGTGGACGTGGCGCTGGAAGGCGTTGCGGTGTCCGAGCTTGCGGCCGCGACCAAGGCGTTGTCCCACCGCTATCGCAATGAGGTACGTGACGGGCGGCTGCATATCTCTGACGCGAAGCTGGCGCTCGCCTATATCGCGACGCGGATGCCCGCGACCTATGCGGCGATCCATCAGAGCCTTTCGGCGCTGGCCGAGTTGAAGCCGGGGTTTGCGCCGCGCACGGCGCTCGATGTTGGCGCGGGGCCCGGGACGGTGGCGTGGGCGGCGAAGGCGTTGTGGCCGGAGCTGGCGAGCATGACATTGCTTGAGGCGAGCCCGGCCATCCGCGCGGTTGGCGAAAAGCTGGTAGCGCCAAGCGCGCTGGAGCATGTCGACTGGCGCAACGCTGATGTGACGCGTGATGCAGGCAAGCTGCCGGCGAGCGATCTGGTGACGCTGGCCTATGTGCTTGATGAGCTATCGGTGGAGCAGCGCAATGCTCTGGTCGACAGGCTGTGGGCGCTGACGGATGGCGTGCTGGTGGTTGTCGAACCGGGCACGCCTGCGGGATGGCAGCGCATTCTTGATGCGCGTGCGCGTTTGATTGCGGCGGGGGCCAACATTGTTGCGCCGTGCCCGCATGCGATGGCTTGCCCTGTTGTTGCGCCGGACTGGTGCCACTTCTCCGCCCGCGTTGCGCGTTCGCGCGTGCATCGGCTGGCGAAAGAGGCGGATGTGCCGTGGGAGGATGAGAAGTTCATCTATCTCGCAGCTTCGCGCGAAGCTGCGGAGGTGCGCCCGGCGCGCGTGTTGAGCCCGCCGGAGAGCGGTAGCGGGCGTGTGAAGCTGAAGCTGTGTCAGACGGATGGAGCGCTGGCGTATCGGCTTGTGACGCGGCGCGAGGGCGACACGTTCAAGGCGGCGCGGCGCGTTGACTGGGGTGACGCGTTCGAGGGTTGAGGCAGTTGGACCTACGCCCTCGTCCTTCGAGACGCGCACAATGTGCGCTCCTCAGGATGAGGACTAAACCCGCGGCGGCTGAAAAGACCTCATGCTGAGGAGCCGCAAAGCGGCGTCTCGAAGCACGAGGGCGTGCTCGTCGAACTAAGCGTTGCCCGAGCGGCGCAGGAAGGCCGGGATTTCCAGCTCGTCGTCGAACGACTCGTCTCCGGCAACCGGCTTGGCGGCAGGTACGGGAGCGGGCTCGTCAGCCGGCTTGGATTTCCAGCCGAACAGCGAAGCGAACGAACGCTCCTTCGGCTCGGACGGGTGCTGGACCGGCGGAGGCGCGGGCGCGACTTCCGGCGCGGCGTGCGTTTCAACCGGAGCGGGTTCCGGCATCGGCGCGGGGCGCGGGCGGATGATCGGCGCAGGCGGGCGCAGATCGGACGGCGGAACGTTGACGGCGGCTTGCTGGACCGGCGGCGGCGTCACGGGTGCAACCGGCGCGGGTGCTGGTTGCGGCGCGACCGCGACGGGAGCCGGAGCTGCGGCCGGCGCGACGATGCCGAGTTCGGCAGCCGGCGACGGCGCATTCATGATGGCGGAGTTCAAGCCGGCCTGAAGTTCACGGACCGGCTGCGGCGTAGGGCGGACGGCGGCAGCCTGCTGCAAACCTGCAGCGACAACCGAGACGCGGATCTTGCCGACCATCTTCTCGTCGAAGGTCGAGCCGAGGATGATGTGCGCGTCGACATCGACTTCGCGGCGCACTTCGTTGGCGGCCTCGTCGACTTCGAACAGCGTCATGTCGTAGCCGCCGGTGATGTTGATGAGAACGCCCTTGGCGCCCTTCATCGACACATCGTCGAGCAGCGGGTTGGCGATTGCGGCCTTGGCGGCTTTGAGCGCGCGGTTCTCACCTTCGCCTTCACCCTCGCCCATCATCGCCGAGCCCATGCCCGCCATGACGGTGCGCACGTCCGCGAAGTCGAGGTTGATCAGGCCGGGCATGACCATCAGGTCGGTGATGCCGCGAACGCCGGAATAGAGAACGCGGTCGGCCATGCCGAAGGCGTCGGCGAAGGTCGTGTCCTTGTTGGCGATGCGGAACAGGTTCTGGTTCGGAATGATGAGCAGGGTGTCGACTTCGTTGCGGAGGTCGATGATGCCTTTTTCGGCCACCTGCATGCGGCGCTTGCCCTCGAAGTCGAACGGCTTGGTGACGACGCCGACGGTGAGGACTTTCTGTTCTTTCGCGATGCGCGCGATGATCGGGGCGGCTCCGGTGCCGGTGCCGCCGCCCATGCCAGCTGCGATGAAGCACATATGTGCGCCCTGCAGCAGCTTCTTGATCTCTTCGGAGGATTCCTTGGCGGCTTCCATGCCGACTTCAGGGTTTGCCCCGGCTCCGAGACCTGAGGTCTTGCCGATGCCGAGCTGGATCTGGGTGGGGGCCTTGGATCGCACCAGCGCCTGGGCATCCGTGTTGGCAACCACGAATTCGACGCCCTGGAGATTGGCCTCGATCATGTTGTTCACGGCGTTTCCGCCCGCGCCACCAACACCGATCACGACTATCCGGGGGCTGAGTTCAACCGCCATAGCTACCCTCTAGAACCAAGTTCCCTGACCTTCTGGCCAAAGAATTTGATGAAAGATCGGCGGTTTTGGCTAAGCGCGTCTTAAAGTCGTCGATTGGGCTCAGAAATTTTCCTGCACCCAGCCAAAGACCCGCTTCATCAGGCCAGAGCCGTGATCCATAGCGGCCCGATCGCCGCCCCCACGCGACGGGTCGGGTCCACCCATCAGATCCCACCGTAGCAGCCCTGCCGCAGCGGCGAAAGCGGGTGAACTGTAAGTCTCGCCTAGACCCTTCACATTGGCAGGCTTGGCGAGACGCACTGGAGCGCGAAAAACGTCTTCTGCCAGCTCTTGCAGGCATGGCAGCTGGCTCGATCCACCCGTGAGAACGATCCGTCTCGGCAAGGGACGGCCGGACGCAGATGCCTTGGACAACCGTCCGTCCATCAATTCGAGGATTTCCTCGATGCGCGGACGCAGGACCTGAGCGATATCGGCCTTGGCGCACTGGTGCGCTTCGAGGCGACCGTCCGGTCCGAGGCGGGGGGCTTCGACCATGTCGAGCGCACCGACTTCGGAAAGACCGACCGCGCCGTAGAGCGTCTTCATTCGTTCCGCAGCCGCAAAGGTCGTGCCCAATCCCTGGGCAAGATCGGAGGTGGCCCGCGAGCCGCCCATGGGCAGGGTCTCGACGTGAATCAGGCCGCCATCGCAGAAGGCTGCCGCGGACGTCACCCCGGCGCCGAAATCAATCACCATGGCGCCCTGCTCGGCCTCGTCCTCGACCAGGCAGGCGAGGCCCGACGCGAACGGGGCAGCGAGGATGGCGGTCGGCTGGAGGTGGGCGCGGGACACGCACTGGACGATGTTGCGCAGCCCGGCAGTAGGCGCCGAAACAACCAGGAAGGAGGCGGTCAGACTCTCGGCGAACATGCCGCGCGGGTCCTTGATGCCGCCGGTCGAGTCGACGGTAAAGCCGAGCGGGGCCGAATGCAGGATTTCGCGGCCCTGCGACTGGAAGCTTTCCAGCGCGGCGATGCGGGCGTCGCGGATATGCTGGGGCGTGATCTCGCGGCCGCCCATGGGCAGGCGGGCGCGGACGACGTCGGAGCGCAGATCGGGGCCGGAAACGCCGAGCACGACATCGGTGATACGAACATCGGCCGCGCGTTCGGCCTGTTCGACGGCCAAACGGATCGAACGTTCAAGATTGTCGAGATCAACCACGGCGCCGGAACGCACGCCTTTGGTGCCTTGCGCGCCTGCGCCTGCGACGCGCGGCTCGCCATCGGTGGCGTCGCCGCGGCGCGAGATCATGCAGGTGACTTTTGAAGAGCCGATGTCCAGCGCAGCCATGATCGTTCCGCGCGCGTTGGCGCGGTCACGAACATTGGTGCGCTGAGCAAGCGACGACATAGACGTCATGCGCCTCCGGGCGGGGTCACAGCAGGCGCGGCGGCTTGATGGCCGCCCGGCATGGGCTGGAGCGCAATGTATTTCGGGTGGCGTGCATCGATGCGCGTCGCCGGCAGATCAAGCACGCGGTTCTGCGCCTGCATGAGGTTCAGCGCTTCGAGCTGTTCGACGAGACGCGCATCTTCCGGGAAGGCGACCACATCGCTGCGGCCCTTGAACTTCACGTCCCATCGGCGGCCACCGACGCGATAAGCCATTTCCATGCGATCAGCGAGGTTCGGGAATTCCTTCATCGCCGTGACCAGCAGGGCTGCGGATTCGGCGGCGTTCTCCCCCACCACGCGCGGCAGGTGCATGTATTTGGCCGGATCGGCTTCGGCGAAGGTACGGCCGCGCTGATCGATCACGCGCCAGTCGCCATTGTGCTTGTCCTGCCAGAGCGCGGAGGGTTCGCGCTGCTCGACATGGATATCGATCTTGTTGGGCCACAGGCGCTGCACGCTGACGGCGCCGAGCGAGTCGATGCGTTCGAGGCGATCACGGATCGCATACGGATCGGCGCTCATGATGCTGTCGCCGGGATGGATCGACGCCACCTGCTTGACCTTCTCGGCCATCAGCGGATCGACTTCCGGGTTCACATGGACTTCCTGCACGGCAAGGCCAGCCCAGCCGGCGATGACGTTGAGGCCCGAATTCCAGCGCTGGCCGAACGCGCCGAGGCTGCCGCCCATCCAGGCGGCGATCGTCAGCATGGCGGCGCCGCAGATGATGGTGCCCAGCGCATAGGTGGCGACCCGGTCGCGGAACCAGGCGACCGAGTATTTCACGTCACGCGCACGACGCGGCGCGGATGCGCGCGGAGCGGCCTTCGGGGCCTCATCCCGCTCGTCATCGTAGCCAGCAGGTCCCGCAATACGCGGGCGCTTTACCTTGGGCATGACGCGTCCTCGATCATCCAGCGGACCAGCGTCGGATAGTCGATGCCCATATGCGCGGCCTGCTCAGGGATGAGCGAAGTGGGCGTCATGCCCGGCTGCGTATTGGTCTCGAGGATCACCAGTCGGCCAGCTTTCTCGTCGTAACGAAAGTCCGATCGCGTCACGCCCCGGCAACCCAGTGCCAGATGGGCCTTCAGCGACGCGGCAAGCGCTGCTTCGGTGACCGCATTCGGCAGGTCTGCTGGAAGGACATGGCGCGATCCTCCAGCCTGATATTTCGCGTCAAAATCGTAATAGTCCCTTAAGGTCGTGATCTCGGTCACGGCCATGGCGCGGTCGCCCATGACGCCGACGGTCAACTCCCTGCCCGGTATGAATTTTTCGACGAGCGCCCGCTTGCCGAATTTCCAAGTTCCGTCGGTGAGTTCCTTGGGCGGGCGGTTCGCGCCCTCACGAACGATGAACACGCCGAAGGATGAGCCCTCGGCCGGCGGCTTGATGACGTAGGGCGGCGTCATGATGTGGTCGCGCGCCAGCTCTTCGACATCGTACATGCCGCCCTCGGCGACATCGAGGCCGTGCTGGACGTAGATCGCCCGGGCCTTGTCCTTGTCCATGGCCAGAGCCGAGGCGAGCACGCCGGAGTGCGTGTAAGGAATGCCCATGATTTCAAGGATGCCCTGAACGCAGCCATCCTCGCCCCAAGGGCCGTGCAACGCATTGAGCACCACGTCGGGCTTCGCTTCGGCAAGCTGCTGGGCCAGTTGCCGGGTCACATCGATCTCGACCACGTCGAAACCGGACTGGCGGGCGGCGTCCGCCATGCCCTTCCCTGAGGACAGAGACACAGGCCGTTCTGACGACCAGCCACCCATGATGACGGCAACGCGAGTCATGCTTCCGCTCCTGACATGCCCCCGTATGCCCCGTCAGGGATTACCGGGAGGCTTACATTTGAAGGCATAGGTGGGTTCGTTTGACGCAGAAAGCGGGCGAATTTGGGAGTAGAGTCGGTTCGTACGAGGAATGATCACATGAAAAACCCGACACTGACCGCCACCTCAGCTCTGCTGACTGGGCCCTTGCTGACTGGCGCTCTGCTCTTCGGTTGTTCGCCAGCCGCCAGCCCGCCGCCAGCTCCCGAGCCGGCAGCCGCCAGCATCTCCTCCGGCCCGGTGCTGACGCCGGCGACCGCCGTGGGCGGCACGCCCTGCGATCCGCCGCTGACTGTGCCCGCCAGCATCATCGCCTCGGTCCGCGCGCAGTTCGACGCCCGGACAAGCCGCGTCCAGCCGTTCCGACCGAGGACATGGCCGCCTATCAGGCGATGCAGGCCGAACAGCAGAAAAAGGACTGGGCCGCCACCTGCTACTTCAGCGCCGAGAATGCCGCTCTCGCAGCCGAACCGGCTGTCGCAGACCGCGTCGTCTTCATGGGCGACTCGATCACGCAACTCTGGGCGCTGGCCGAGCCGCAGGACTTCGGGCCCGCGCGCGTCAACCGCGGCATCAGCGGACAGACGACGCCGCAGATGCTGATCCGGTTCAAGCGCGATGTGCTCGCGCTCAAGCCAAAGGCGGTCCACATCCTCGCGGGCGTCAACGATATTGCGGGCAATACCGGGCCAACGACGCTCGAAGATATCGAGAACAACATCTCTTCGATGGTTGAACTTGCGAAAGCGCAGGGCGTGCAGGTGATCCTCGCCACGCCCCTGCCCGCGGCCAGGTTCACCTGGGCGCCGCAACTGCAGCCGGGACCGCAGGTGATCCAGTATGCGGAATGGGTCCGCAAATACGCCGCCGACCAGAACCTCGTGCTGGCCGACTACTATCCCGTTCTCGCCACGCCTGACGGCGCGATGAAGCCCGAGATGGGGCCAGACGGCGTTCACCCGAACAAGGCCGGCTATGCGCTAATGAAGCCGATCACCGAGGCGGCTATTGCCGAAGCGCTGAAACGCTAGAGAGTGCGGCGAGGAGATCCGTCATGCGGACCGAACGATCTTTGTTCGGATGGCTTGAAGGGAATTACTGCGCAGCGCCCGGAAGATTGAGCGCTTTGCGAATGTCGCGCCAGTCGACCATCTTGTAGTTCTGCTGGCCCGGATCGGGTTTGTCCTGATCGTCGTGGAACGCGATCACGCCTTCCGGGAACTGGCCGATCGGGCCCGACCACGCATCCAGACCATCCGTCGCCGTCACGCCATCAATCTTGTCACCGTCAACGATGGCGAAGCGGCCAACATAGGTGTGAGCTGCGCCTTCGATGCGGAAGACGTTGTATGTGTCGTCGCCCTGCGAGGACGCGATCAGGTACTTCGCGCCCTTGTCCCGCATGATGGTGAGGCCTTCGACGTCATCGGTGAGGCGCTTCTTGTCGACCTTCGCGATGCTCTCCGGCGTATCGCTCGAGCCCGGCGCGAGGTTCCAGCGCCAGATGCCGACATCTTCCTCGCCGAGATAGAGATTGCCCGTCGCATCATCGACCACACAGCCTTCCGGCTGACTGCCGACCTTCAGCGTGCGCTCAAGATTGGTGACCGGCTGGCCCGCCTCGTTTGCTGAAATAGCATAGATGCGCACTTCGCCCGACTTCGCATCCGCGATCAGGTAGAACTTGCCGTTATACTTGCCCAGGCAGAAGCCATAGGGCACGTAATCGCCCGTCGTGATGAAGCCCCACTCCTTCGTCTCCAGCGTCACCGGATCGAGCAGGTAAGTGTAGAGCCCCAGCTTCTCATCGGCTGATGCGCCGACCAGCACATAGTCCTTGCCCGCAAACTTGAAGCCCGAGCGCAGGTCAACGTTGTTGAGTGCGCCGCTCGGGAAGAACTGCTTCACCGTGCCGTCCATGTTGTGGACGTAAAGACCATCCGTCTTGTCCGTTCCGAACATCACCGCGCGCTTGGGGTCAGCCGGGTCTGCCCAGAAGGCCGGATCATCCGCATCCACCTGCCCGTCCGTCGTGACGATGGTTTCCAGCGACGCCTTCACCAGCACTGGCGGCTCGCCATTGGCCCAGCGCGGCCCCGTGGCGCAAGCGCCCGCCAGCAGCGACAGTCCCAGCACGGCAGCAAGTTTCATGGCAGTCCCCAAATCAGAAAAGAGAGTGGCCCCACTCCCGAGAGGAAGCGGGGCCGTACACTTCTCGGCAGTCAAGCTGCCGCGACAAGCGCCCTAGAAGTTGAAGCGGATGCCCGTCGTGTAGCGCGGTCCGAAGCGTTCGATTTCGATCGGGTACATCTTCGAGTCTCCATAACGGATGGCTTCCTGGTCACCGATGTTGGAAGCATCGAAGTACCATTCGAGATTGTCGCTCACCTGATAGCGGATCGACAGATCGATCTCTTCGTCATCATTCCAGTAGATGTCGCCGTTGCTGACCGGTTGGAGGATGCCCGTCGTGCCGACCAGTGCATAATCGCCGACCGACTGACGCCAGGCCGTGCGGAACTGATAAGCCAGACGGACGGAGAGGTTGTATTTCTCATAGGTCAGCTGGACGTTGTAGACCTCGTCCGACGTACCCGGCAGCTTGATCTTGCGCTCAGGGCTCGTGGAGTTGGCCGACGGGATCGTGACTTCGCTATCCGTGAAGGTCGCGGATGCACGAAGGCCGAAGCCGCCCAGCCAGTCCGGCATGCCCGTCTGATTGACCAAGTTCTGCGCGGTCTGCGAGTAGAACACTTCGAAGCCCTGCAGCCAGCCGTCGCCGCCATTGGTGATGCCGGTGAAGGTGTAGCTGTTGCGGTTCGGGTTCGTCGTCGTGTCGAAGTCCGTGAGGCCGAACACGCGCGACTTCGAGAACAGGACGTCCGTGATGTCCTTGTAGAACACGCCGGCCGAGAAGAAGCCTTCCGGCTCCATGTACCATTCATAGTACATGTCGATGCCCTTCTGCTTCTCGGGCTTCGCATCCGGGTTGCCGCCAGACACGGTCTGGAGGGCGTCGTTGATCGTCAGGTTCGGGCGCAGGTCGTCGAAGTCCGGGCGCGAGGCCGACGAGGTGAGGCCGACGCGCAGCTTCATTTCGTCGTTGATGTCCCAGTTGATGTGAGCGCTCGGATAGACTTCCGTTTCGCTCTTCTCGATCGTCACCATTTCGCGCGTGGCGCCGAGAGTGGTGATCGCGGTTCCCGAGTTCTTGACCTGCTCGATGCGCGCGCCCGCAACGATGTTGCCCCAATCGAAATCGAACGTGCCCATTGCGTAAGCGGCAGCGATCTTCTCGTTCACCTTCCACCAGTTGGCGGAGGTATCCTGCGACTTTGCAACGCCAAGGCGCTGCAGCTCGTTGACGTACGCTTCAACGGCGGTCTTGGAGTGGTAGCTGAAATTGTAGTTCAGCGCGTTGTCGGCCAGATAGGGCTTCTTCAGGAACAGGTTCTGCCACGACGCCGTCGGGCCGCCAGCCAGAACTTCCGGCGGGGTCAGACCAGCAGCGACCAGACCAGCGCGATCAGCAAGCCAGACTTGCTCGTCCGATTTCTTGATGCGGTCGGTGTACATGGCGCCGGCTTTGAAATCGACCGGGATACCGAACGCGTCGAACTCGTGGCTCGCATCGCCTTTGAACGTTGCAGCTTGCGTTTCATCGCCGCCCGTACGCTTCGAGATGTTCAGGAAGTCCCAGCGCAGATCGTCGACCGAATTGATCGGAGCGCCGAGCGAGCGCGTCGCGCCGTTGACGATCGTGCGGTAGAGGCGAACGTCGTGGTGTTCCGGGTCGTTGAAGTCGTACACCAGCGAAGGACGGTCTGCTGCGCCCGAGGGGCTTTGCCAGCTCGGCAGTGCGCCGGCGTCGCGACCATCAGCCGTGTAGGTGTAGTTGGCGCGCCAGGAGAAGTCCCAACCGGCCAGATCCTTGTGCTCGCCGCCGAGCGTCGAGGTGTAGATGTCCTCTTCCGACTCGAGCGAGTTGGTGTTGATGTTGAGGCGCGCGCCGTAGACCGTGCCAGCGAACGGCAGGATCGTGCCATTGTCACGCGACGTGTTGTAGTTCTGGCCAGCCGCGTTGGTGCCCTGATCAAGGCGGAAGATGTAGTTGTTGCGCAGCTCTTCGTCCGTGTAGTTCGTCCAGACGTTGTTCCAGAAGATCGTGTTTGCATCGTCGAACTGGTAGTCGGCGCGGAACGACAGCGACTGGTTCTCGCGGGTCAGGCGATACAGCTTGTTCTCGAACTCGCGCGCGACGCGGTCGGTCGGGCGTGCGGCGCGCGGTTGCAGGAAGGGATCGGTCTCCTGGTTCTCGGTGACCATGTTGCGGCGGTAGTACGAGCCTTGCGCAAGCAGGCCCAGACGACCATCGAGGAAACGATCGGAGATGACGAAGTTGCTGTCGGTCTCTTCGCCGCCGCCCAGCGCGACGTAGCCGATGCCCAGCTTGCCGTTGATGGTCAGGCCATCGTAATCGAGCGCCGAGCGCGTGATGACGTTGACGTTGCCGGCGACGGTGTCGCCCGGCATGTCAGGCGTGATCGCTTTCGAAATCACGACCTGCTTGGCGAGAGCCGACGGGATGTTGTCAAAACGGGTGGCGCGGCCTTCCGGCGAGACGATCGAAAGCC
This sequence comes from Hyphomonadaceae bacterium, assembly GCA_036733305.1. Lineage (GTDB taxonomy): Bacteria > Pseudomonadota > Alphaproteobacteria > Caulobacterales > Hyphomonadaceae > UBA7672. The sequence continues at coordinate 10,799 of DAINAT010000020.1, read as the reverse complement.
CGTCGAAGGACAGCGTGGTCCAGTAGTTCGGCGTTCCGCGAAGGTTGACATAACGCGCCTGGCCCTGGTCGCGCTCAAGGCCAACGCCCGGAAGGCGGCCGATCGCGAAGGCGATGTTCTGGTCCGGCAGGTTGCCGATGGCGTCGGCAGACAGCACCGACACGATCGAGTCCGACGCGCGCTGGATTTCCAACGACGCAGCTTCCGATTCAGCAAGCGGGCGGCGGCCGGAGATGATGACCTGATCATTCTCTTCGGTCGTCTCAGCAGTCGGCTGAGGGCCTTGATCCGGCGAAACAGGCGCTGTCTGCGCCACGGCGGACATTGCGTTCAGGCACAGCGCTGCCCCTGCAACACCAACAAGCCAGGATGATTTTCTGAATTTCAGTCGCATGCGGTAGGTCCCTTGATCCGTTCCCGGGCGAGGGGGTAGGCGCGCGTCATGACAGTGCGGCGACGGTTACACGACAGTTCGCACCCGCAGCACGAAAGAAAATTCCGTGGTAGATTTACCACGCATTTCAAGTGCGAAGGCTGGCTGATGCCGTTCCGGCCTGTGGATGCAAGCGACGAACGGTCGCTATGATCCCTTGCTTTGAACGGGTCGGAGCGAGTAGGAGCCGCCCATGCCCCTTACGATCATCGGCGTCGATGCAGACGACACGCTCTGGCACACGGAAACCGTATTCCGGCTAACCCACAAGCGGTTCAACGAACTCCTGTCCGATTTCGCAGATGAAGACGCGCTGGAAGCCCGGCTCGCCGCCATCGAGCGGGAGAACATGAAGTCCTATGGCTATGGCGCGAAGGGCTTCACCCTCTCCATGCTGCAGACTGCGCTGGAAGTCAGCGACGGCAATGTCTCCACCAAAGTGATCCGCGAGCTGCTGGATGCGGGTCGCGAGATGATGACGCACCCGATCGAGCCCCTGCCCGGTGTCGAGGAAGCGTTGATCCAGCTCAAGGAACGCGGCTGCCTCGTCCTCATCACCAAGGGCGATCTCTTCCACCAGGAATCCAAGCTTGCAGCCTCGGGCCTTGGCTCGCATTTTTCGGGCGTCGAGATCGTCTCGGAGAAGACACCCGAGATCTACACCAAGGCCTTCGCCCGCCATGGCGGCACGGCTGAATCATCCATGATGACCGGCAACTCGGTGAAGTCAGACATTCTTCCGATGCTCGCGGCTGGCGGCTATGCCGCGCTCATCCCCTACCCGCTGGTGTGGGAACATGAGCGCGCCGAAAAGCCCGAGGGCAATCCGCGCTATCGCGAAGTCGAAACGCTGGGCGGCCTGCCCGCGTGGCTGGACGAGATTCTCTAGGCGTCCGCAGCCGCACGAAGATTGTCGCGCAGCCCGGCCACCGAATTGCGCAACCGCACGACTTGCTCAATCGACATGCCGCTGGCTTCCAGCACCTGCATCGGCACGCACGACGCCTGCTTCAGCAACTCGCGCCCGCTCGCCGTCAGGCTGACGCGCACCTGCCGCTCGTCTTGCGTATCACGCGCGCGCTTCACCAAGCCTGCCGCCTCCAGCCGCTTGATCAGCGGCGTCAGCGTGTTGGATTCCAGGAAGAGCAGATCGCCAAGCTCGCCCACGCCCTGCCCATCCTTCTCCCACAGCGCCATCATCACGAGGTACTGCGGATAGGTAAGGCCCAGCGGATCGAGGATCGGCTTGTAGATCCGGTTGAACGCCAGCCCCGCCGAATAGACGGCAAAGCACAGCGATTGATCGAGAAGGGGCTGAACCCCGGAAGACGGTTTCTTGCTCATGCCGTCAAAATAAATCGTACGCGATTAAATCGCAAGGGTTGACGGCCAACCGGGGAGCGTCTATTTCAATCGCACGCGATCAAATCGCCAACGATTAAAAGCCGTAACACAAAAAAGGAATGCCCCCATGACCGTCAAAGTCGCCTACTCCACCACCGCAACCGCCACGGGCGGCCGCGATGGCTCCGCCCGCACGAGCGACGGTTCGTTCGAAGTTGCTCTCGGCCTGCCGAAAGAACTCGGGGGCAATGGCAAGGGCAACAACCCCGAACAACTCTTTGCGGCCGGCTACGCGGCCTGCTTCCTCGGCGCGATGAAAGCCGTCGCCGCCGGCGGTAAGCACGCCAAGGTTCCCGCTGACGCAACCGTCTCCGCCACCGTCGGCATCGGCCCGCGCGAGCCCAAGGGCTTCGGCCTCACCGTGAAGCTCGACGTCTCGCTCCCGGGCGTTGATCGCGCCGCCGCCGAAGCGCTCGTCCACGAAGCGCACGAGGTCTGCCCCTACTCCAACGCGACCCGCAACAACATCGACGTTGCACTGAACGTCGTCTGATACCGACACCGACCCGTAGGGTGCATTGAAGCGGAGCGTAAATGCACCGCCAGCACCCGAAGCGGGCACGGCGCATCAAGATGCACCCTACAAATACAAAGCCCTCACCCCGATCATCGGAGTGAGGGCTTTTCTATTTACGTTCAAAGTCCGCCTAGTGGTTCGTATGCGGCGCAGGCGACGGCGCCGGTGCAGCCGGCGACGTGGGCGATGCCGGCGTTGGTGGTGTCGGGGGCGCAGCCGGAGCCGGCGCACGCGGCGCAGGCGGCGGTGCGTTCGGATCGGCCTGACCCAGACCCACCACATCGCCCGAAGCCACGACATGGCCCTTCAGCGGTTCGATCAGCTCGGCATACGACTTCGGTGCGAAGTCAGCCGGCAGCACCGTGTCGATCGCCAGCACCTGGATGTGATAGCGGTGCTTCGGACCCGGAGGCGTGCGCGGCCCGAGATACGGCTTGCCCGCACCCTGATAGTTCGGGCCATAGATCGAGCCTTTCGGAATCTCTTCCGGCTTCATGCCCGCGGCCAGCTTCGTCGTCGTCGCGGGAATGTTGACCACCGACCAGTGCAGGATCGGCGACCCACGCATCACCAGGTCAGTATCCTGCATGATGATGGCGTAGGACTTCGTCGAAGCCGGTCCCTTGGTCCATTCGAGACCCGGGAACTCGTTGCCCTTGTATTGCGTGTACTTGAAGTCGATGTCGGCGCCGTCCTTCCAGCCCGGCGTCGTCACGGTCAGCTTGGCGCCGTCCTTGGCCGACAGCGTCACGGTCGCGAGCAGGTCCTTGCCCGCTTCCACTTCCGGCGGCGGCGGCGCCTGCGCGAAGGCAGGCGCCGCAACCAACACCGCAGCCGCCAAAGCGACGGCCGATGCAAACTTCTTCATGGCGTTTCTCCCAATTTCTATTTTTTGTGATCGATCAGCTCTTCGGCACGACCTTCAGCAGCCGCGCTTCCGGCCCATCGGTCAGCACATAGATCGCGCCATCAGGCCCGACCGCGATGTCGCGATAACGCTCTTTCTTCTCGGAGAACTGCAGGCGCTCTTCGCCCTTGATCTTCTCGCCATCCATCGTGAGACGCGCGACATAGCCGGAGTTCAGGCCAGCCGCGAACACGCTGCCCTTCCATTTCGGGAACAGGTTGGCGTTGTAATAGGTCAGGCCGCCCGGCGCGATGACCGGGTCCCAGTAATACAGCGGCTGCTCCATGCCGGCCTTCTGCGACATGCCTTCGCCGACCTTCTTGTTCTCGGCGCCGTACTCGACGCCGTAGGTGATCGTGGGCCAGCCATAGTCCTTGCCCTTGCGCGCGATGTTGATCTCGTCGCCGCCCTGCGGACCATGCTCAAGCTCCCAAAGCTCGCCCGTGGCCGGATGCAGGAACGCGCCCTGCACGTTGCGGTGGCCGTAGGACCAGATCTCCGGCAGCGCGCCGTCCTTGTTGCCGACGAACGGGTTGTCCTTCGGGATCGAACCATCCGTGTTGATGCGCACGATCTTGCCCAGGCCGCTCTTCAGGTCCTGCGCCTGCACACGGCCCGGAAGGATCGAACGCTCGCCCTGCGTCACGAACAGCGTGCCGTCCTTGGCGAACACAAGGCGCGAACCGAAGTGCAGCGGCGAGTTCAGCGCCGGCTTCTGGTGATAGATGACCTGGATGTTCTCGATCTTCGGCGTCGCGCCGTCGATCAGCTTGCCCTTCGCAACAGCCGTGTTGTTCGTGCCGTCAGCCTGCGGCTCCGAATAGCTCCAGTAGATCGTCTGGTTGGTCGCGTAGTTCGGGTCGAGCACGACATCGAGCAGGCCACCCTGCCCGCGGCCGACAACTTCCGGCACGCCTTCCTTGATCGGGGCCGAGACCTTGCCGTCCTTGTCGATGATGCGGAACTGGCCAGCCAGACGCTCGGTCACGATATACTTGCCGTTCGGCAGGAACTCGACGCCAAACGGCGAGACGATCCCTTTGGCGACTTCCTTGATCTCGAACTTGGTGTCGGTGGTGAGGTTCGGCGCACGCGTCTGGCCAGCGAAGGCCGGCTTGTACCCTTGCTTGTTGGGATCGCGCGTCTCGGCAGGCGGTTGCGCCACAGCAACCAGGCCAGCGGCCATCGCGCCCACAGCAGCAGACATCAAAGCAATCGAACGCACGCGCATCTAATCCATCTCCCTGAAATTCTTGTCTGTCTTGGTCGTCAACTTAGGCACGAAACGGCATCGGCACAGCCCGCACCTGCATCACGGCGGCGCGAGTACGCAGCTGCGATCATGACGAACCGGCAAGAAACGCCCATGCGAAACACCTGTGACGCAAGCGATTCTCGTTATGTTTCACCAAATATAACGATGCCGCGCGCCGCGCCAGTCAACTAACTGCGACGCTGACTCAGTGATCTTGCGATCCGCCCACGAAAGGCGCACGTACCAAGCCGTAGTCTGGAGGCTGTCCAATGCGTTTTCTGATCGCACTCTTCGCCCTCATCTTCTCTGCAGCCGCGCCCGCAGCTTATGCCCAGGACAAGGCGCAGGCCGTGTTCGCGGGCGGATGCTTCTGGTGCATGGAAAGCGACATGGGCCATCTGCCCGGCGTCATCTCGGTTGAAAGCGGCTACACGGGCGGCAAGGAAAAGAACCCGACCTACCGTCAGGTCGCGATGCATCTGACCGGCCACTATGAGTCGGTGCGCGTCACCTACGATCCGAAGAAGATCACCTACGAACAGCTGCTTTCGCGCTACTGGCCGCTGATCGACCCGACAGACGCTGGCGGCCAGTTCTGCGACCGCGGCCAGAGCTACGCCCCCGCCATCTTCGCAACACCTGCACAGAAAGCCGCCGCCGAAGCCTCCAAGGCAAAGGTGATCGCCTCGGGCCGTGTGAACGGCAAAGTCATCGTCCCCATCCTCCCGCTCGGCGATTTCTGGCCAGCCGAGGAATACCACCGCGACTACGCCAAGAATAACAAGACCGCCTACGACAGCTACCGCCGCGGCTGCGGCCGCGACCAGATCCTCGCGGAAGTGTGGAAGCCGGTTGGCTGAGGCGCGGACACGTAGGGTGCATTGAAGCGAAGCGCAAATGCACCGCCAGCACCCGACGCACCACGGTGCATCAAGATGCACCCTACAAGCATCCCGCCTACCCCGTCGTCTTCGGCCCTTCCGGCCGCGTCGCCACGAACAGCGCGCATGCGAGCAACACGGCGCCCGTCAGCCAGAACCACAGCGCTGGCGGATGCGCGATGATCACGATGACGAACGACAGCGCCATCATCCCGATCGACAGATACTTTGCCTTGCGCGGAATCGCGCCGTGCCTGCGCCACGCAACAACCGTCGGCCCATACTTCGGATGGTTCTCGATCCACGCTTCGAGCCTGCGCGAGGAGCGCGCGAAACATCCCGCCGCCAGGATCAGGAAGATCGTCCCCGGCATCACCGGCAGCATGTAGCCGAGAATGCCCAGCCCAACGAACATCAGCCCGGCCACGAAGAAGAGTGGCCGAGTGAATTTGCTGCCCCCGGCTGGGGGTAACGAGCGAGGCGGCAGGGAGGGGGGCGGCTCAGGCGTCATTTCAACAGATAATGTCCCGTACACTTGCGGCGGCATAGAGGAGTCGCGACCGCGTCTCGCTTTCATGTAGGAAATTCTGGCCGAAAATCTGGCCAAAAGCCCGCGTCACTTATCCCCAAGTTATGCTCTTGCAACTCATTCGCATATATGCGTATCTGGTTGGGCAGAACAGGGGATCGCATTGCCTCCAGCTCAGCGAACGGGTGGTTCGGGTTCATCAGATCGGCGACCGCGCGCGGTTGCGGCTCCCTCAGCCGCTTTCCAGCCCACGCGCAGGAAACCAGATCCCTCATGGACCGGCCACCCGCTCCTGTTCTGCGAATGGGTTCAGATCGAGCAAGCGCGAAGTGAGCGCCGCGGTCAGCACTATGTCTGAAGCCACCGCCACCACGCCCGCCGGCAGCGCGAACAATCTGCACAAGTCTGCGATGCGCTACGTCTTCTTCGCCGTCGCCATCACAGCGCTGATCGCCTGGCCCTTCTTCGGCAAGCCGCTGACGATCGCTCACGGCGCCTGGCTCGCCGGCTTCATCGGCATGCTGGCGATCCGTATTCCGCACGCCCAGCGCAACACCAAAAACGTCGTCACCGACAATCGCCACGACGCTTCGGAAAAGCTGCTGCTGTTCGGCATGTGGCTCGCCTCGATGGCGCTGCCCTTCATCGCCATCGCCACGCCCTTCCTCGATTTCGCCGCCTACGCCCTGCCCGAATGGGCGATGTGGACCGGCGCTGCCCTGCTCGTTCCCTATCTCTGGATGTTCTGGCGCTCCCACGCGGACCTTGGCCGCAACTGGAGCCCCGGACTCGAAGTGCGCGCCGACCATGGTCTCATCACCAATGGAGTCTACAGAAGGGTCCGACACCCCATGTATGCCGCCATATGGCTCGGCGCGCTCGCTCAACCGCTGCTGATCCAGAACTGGATCGGCGGCTTCGCGATCCTCCCCTGCTTCCTCGCCATGTACCTGATCCGCGTGCCGCGCGAGGAAGCCATGATGAGCGCCCGTTTCGGCGCCGACTGGGACGAATACTGCCAACGCGCCGGCCGCCTCATTCCGAAATTCTGACCGGTTCACGCTTTTGGGAGCGTTGACCCTGCGTCCTTGGCGATCCCGTGTAATCAGTCTTATTGTCCGCCCCAGCCAACCGGCCCGAGAGCCGGCGCTTTTAAAGGGGAAGAGATGTCCAAGCGCCCACACCTGATGGGATCACGGCTGCTGCTTGCTGCCGTGTCCTTCGCCGTTCTCGCTGCCTGTAGCGACAACAAGCCCGCAGCCCCGGCTGAACCAGCAGCCGTCGCTGCGGCGCCCAAGCCGTCCGACAATCCGGCCTGGCCGGCCGCCGCCGTCGCTGACCCGGCCACCCTCGGCTTCACCGCCGAAGGCCTCGCCGCCCTCGACGCGCGCCTTGCCAAGTCCGTCGCCGACGGCGATGTCGCAGGCCTCAACTACATCCTGATCAAGAACGGCGACGTCGCCGCCTTCAAGTCGCACGGCATCCAGTCGGGCGATCCGAAAACCGGCGCGCCGATGACCAACGACTCGATGTTCCGCATCTACTCGATGTCGAAGCCGATCACCGGCGTCGCCATGATGCAGCTCTACGAGCAAGGCAAATGGCAGCTCGATGATCCGATCTCGAAATACGTCCCCGAACTCGGCACACTGAAAGTCCTCACCTACGATGCCGCCGGCAAGGTCGTGATGAAAGACGGCAAGCCCGTGCTCGCCGATCCGAAATCCGCGCCCACCATGCGCCAGCTGATGAGCCACACCGCCGGCTTCGGCTATGGCCTGTGCTGCGAAGATCCGGTCAACGCCGCCTTCCGCGACACCGGCGTCCTCACCTCGGCGAACCTCGACGAGATGATGACCAAGATCGAAGCCATCCCGCTCCTTGTCGATCCGGGCACCAAGTGGCTCTACTCCGCCTCGGTCGATATCCAGGGCTACATCGTCCAGAAGCTCTCCGGCCAGAAGTTCGGCGAGTATCTGAAGGCCAACATCTTCACGCCGCTCGGCATGAACGACACGTCCTTCTTCGTCACCGAAGCCAACAAGCCGCGCTTCACCGACGTCTATCACTGGGACAAGGACAAGAAGGCGCTCGTCAAGAACGAGGATCGTCCTGACCGTCCTGGCTTCACCGATCCGAACCGCCTCGAAAGCGGCGGCGGCGGTCTCGTCTCGACCACGCACGACTATGCGCGCTTCACCCAGATGTTCCTCCAGAAGGGCCAGCTCGCCGGCGCCACGCTGCTCAAGCCGGAAACGGTCGAGCTGATGCGCACCAACGCCATCGGCACGCTCGGCGTCTCGACGGACGGCACGCGCCCGAACGGCCTCGATGGCGTCTCGTTCGGTCTCGACTTCGCCATCTATGACGAACCGTCGAAAACCATGCAGCCCTATGCAAAAGGCACGCACTACTGGGGCGGCGCCGCCGGCACCTGGTTCTGGATCGACCCGGCCACAGACCTCGTCTTCGTCGGCATGATCCAGCAGATGGGCGGCTTCCGCCCGGATGCGATGAACTTCCGCAATGACTCGGCCAAGCTGGTCTACGAAGCGATCTCCGCTTCCGCAGCAGCGCCCGCTGCAGCCCCGGCTGCTCCGGCCGAACCGGAACCCGCCCACTAATATGGGCTGAAAATAGACGGCGCTGGTTTTTCCAACCAGCGCCGTTTGTCTTTCCAGACTTCAGAAAAAGACTTCGACAGAGGAAACGACCCAATGCGTCACACGATGATGACGACAGGAAAGATGTGGCTTGCCGCCGGCCTCGCCACTGTACTGGCCGCTTGCGCCTCCATGGATCGCGGCGCCTCCAGCAGCGCCGCCTGGCCCACCAAATCCAGCGTGACCGCCACGCAATCCGGCTTCACCACCGAAGGCCTCGCCGCCCTGGACGCGCGCCTCCGCCAAGCCGTCGACAAGCAGGAAGTTGCCGGCCTCGAGTACGCGCTGGTGAAGGATGGCAAGGTCGTCGCCTTCAACATCTTCGGCAACCAGTCCTATGGCGGCCCACCAATGGCCGAAGACACCATCTTCCGCATCCGCTCGATGACCAAGCCCGTCACCGGCGTCGCGATGATGCAGCTGTGGGAGCAAGGCAAGTGGAAGCCGGAAGATCCGGTCACCAAATTCCTGCCCGAGCTTGCGAACCTGAAAGTCGCAACCTCCACCGACAACCTCGACAATCTCGCCCCCGCCAAACGCGCGCCGACGATGAACGAGGTGATGACCCACACCGCCGGCTTCGGCTACGGCCTCTCGGCCAACAACGCCGTCGACCGCGCCTACATCGCCGACCAGCCGATGGAAAAGAAAGACCTGCCCGCGCTGGTGAAGCGCGTGTCGGAAATCCCGCTCCTCGCCCAGCCGGGTGAGAAATGGTCCTACTCCATCGCCGTCGACCTGCAGGGCGCGATCGTCGAGAAAATCTCCGGCAAGAAGTTCGGCGACTATCTTGAGCAGAACATCTTCTCGCCGCTCGCGATGAAAGACACCGGCTTCTGGCTCACCGAGGCCGAGCGCGCCCGCTTCGCCACCGTCTACCAGCGCAACGCCACCACCGGCGCGTGGGATGTCTTCCCCGATCCGGCCGCGCGCGACTTCTTCCTGCGTCCGCAGGCCGAAAGCGGCGGCGGCGGTCTTGCCTCCACCCTGCACGACTATGTGCGCTTCTCGCAGATGATCCTCAACAAGGGCGAGCTCGACGGCAAACGCATCCTCAAGCCGGAAACCGTCGACTACATGATGCAGAACCACATCGGCGAACTCAAAGGCGTCTTCGGCGGCGGCGGCTTTGGTTATGGCGGCATGGTCGCAATGGCTGAACCGACCGAGCGCGCGCCGCAACCAAAGGGCACCTTCTCCTGGTTCGGTATCGACGGCACCTGGTTCTGGGTCGACCCGTCGAACAACCTCGCCTTCGTCGCCATGATCCAGCGCCGCGGCCAGGCCGGCCCGGGCAGCGTCGACCTGCGCGGCGAGTCCGCACAGCTGGTCTATAAAGCGCTGGTGAAATAGCGTGTCGAACTAGCGCGCTGGTAAAACAGCGCCACACGGTCTACTTCGCGCCCCATGATGGAAACAGAAATCCTCAGGGGCGCGAAGATCCGCGTAACGACGCAGACCATCGCCGTCGGCGCGAAGACAACGCAAGTTGCAGACATCACGTCCGCCGCCTTCATCGACGCCGACCACGAGATGACCCTCACGCCGAAGATCCTCCTGATCCTCGGCCCCATCCTCGGCGCCGCCGTCTATCTCCTCACGCTCTCTTTCCTGTATGCGATGATCAGCGGCCTGATCCTCATGCTCGCAGGCCTCTACCTCTACCGCCAGACCTGGCTCTATCAGGTCGCCACGACCGGCGCAGACGGCAAACTCACCACCCTCTACCGCACCTCAAAAAAAGGCGACGCCCTCCTCTTCCACGCCGCCGTGGAGAAGGCGCTGGAGCTCCGCACGCAACCGACCACCTAACCCGTAGGGTGCATCAACGATGCACCACGCCCCAAGCACCGCCCCTCCATCGTCATTCCCGCAAAAGCAGGAACCCAGGGGCCCCACCCACAACTTGTCATCCCGGCCGAAGCGAAGCGGAGAGCCGGGACCCATTGCGAGAGCACGACGATGGATGAATGGGTCCCGGATAGCGCTACGCGCTTCCGGGATGACAAGCCGTGGGTCGAATTGAGGGATGGAGCTGCACCGAAACTGTAGGACACAGAAATAAGTCCCCAAACAAACTCAGCGCGTTAGCGCGAAAGTTTGGGGGATAGTGCCTCCCAGAATCTACTGCGCCCCGGGCCAGCGTATAGTGCTGCCCATGAAAGCGCTCTGGCAGATCATCTTGCAGATCCTCTGGCGCCTCCGCCCCG
>DAINAT010000019.1:0-40541 GCA_036733305.1 Hyphomonadaceae bacterium | reverse complement strand
GAGGGCGGCGGTCTCGTTCTCGGTGTACCAGCCATTGCGCAGAAGGACGTAAGGCACGCCGCTGGCTTTCAGATAGGCTTCAGTGGCGCGGTGCTCCTCGGTGAGGATCAGCGCCGATTTGTCGGTGTGCAGGATGCTGGTGTAGGCGATCAGCTTCACGCCCGCAGACTTGGCGGCGTCGATTGCTGCCTTGTGCTGGGCGAGGCGGACGCCGCTCAGATCGCTGCCGGAAATCAGCAGCAGCTTGTCGACGCCGGCGAACGCCTTCGTGAGCGTTTCAGGGCGATCATAGTCAGCCTCACGGATCTCGACGGTGGCGGACTTCAGGTCCTGCGCCTTCTCCGGGCTGCGGACGGCCGCAATAATTCGGGTCGCGGGCGCGAGGCCCTGGAGCGACTGGATGACGAGGCGGCCGAGCTGGCCATTGGCGCCGGTGATGGCAATCATTGGAAAATCTCCATTTGCCGCGGTTTCGCGGGTTGATGGAGAGGAATTAGGCTCCTATCTTACTATTCGTAAGTACATACGTCGGAGTAAGTATGGAAAAAGTTTTGGGCGCCAAAGCGGGTCAGAAAGCAGGCCAGATGCCTGACAAGAAGACCGGCAAGCCGAAAGGCCGTCTCGCCACGCAGATGGAGCGGGGCAACTTGTTCGCGTCCGAGTGCCCCTCGCGCGAGATCATGAAGCATGTGACGTCGAGCTGGGGCGTGCTCGTGCTGATCGCGCTGCAGGATGGCACGCTGCGGTTCAGCGAGCTGCGCCGCAAAGTGGCGGGGGTCAGCGAACGCATGCTGGCGCAAACGCTTCAGTGGCTGGAGGCGGACGGGTTGGTCGAACGTCGCGCCTTCAAGGTCGTGCCGCCGCATGTGGAATACGAACTGACACCACTGGGCGTTGAGGCTGCGGGGCATGTGGCTGCGCTGGCGGACTGGATCGAGGAAAATATCGGCCGGATGCGGACGGCGGGTTAGCGGGTGCCTCTGATGCCCGTTGCTGCTAAGCGACGGCCATGGATTCCTACCTGCTGATCGTCATTGCCGGGGCAGTCTTCGCCGGCTTCGTGCAGGGGCTGTCGGGCTTTGCATTCTCGCTGGCCGCGTTGTCCGTCTGGACATGGGCAGTCGATCCGCAGCTCGCCGCGCCCATGGCGGTGTTTGGATCACTGGTGGGTCAGGTTGCAGCCATGCCGCTGACATGGCGCGGAACTGACTTCAGGCGGTTGTGGCCATTCGTTGTCGGCGGACTGCTCGGCGTGCCGCTCGGCATCTTTTTGCTGGGTACGCTCGATCCGTCTGGCTTCAAGCTGGGACTTGGCTTGTTCCTGCTGGTCTATTGCCCGGCCATGTTCTTTGCGCCCTCGACGTGGACGCTGAAGTGGGGTGGGTCGTGGGCGAACGCGGTGTCGGGCTGGCTGGGCGGCATATTCGGCGGCATCGGCGGCTTTGCCGGGGCGATCCCGCAACTCTGGTGTACGTTGCGCGGCTGGGACAAGGACACGCAGCGCGGCGTGATGCAGGTGTTCAATATCTGCATGCACGTCGCGACGCTGACCGGCTATTTTCTTGCCGGCGACAAGATCACCGGCGAGACGCTGAAGATGTTCGCCATCATCACGCCGGCGCTTGTCGTGCCCGTGCTTATCGGCGCGATCCTGTTCCGGCGACTGAACCAGAAGCAATTCCGCCGCATCGTGCTGGGCCTGCTGTTCGTTTCCGGCATCACGCTGACGACGTCCAGCATCGGCGTGCTGTTCGGCTAGTCCTTCTTCACGCCACGCAGGTCCGCCATGCGCTGGCCGAGCAGGATGTTCGGCAGCGAATAGTTGTGCTCGTGGCAGGGCGAGGGGAACATGCCGGTGTCGGAGGCGAAGAACGAATATTCGGCCAGCCACGGCGCGGTGTAGACCTTCGGGTCTTCAACGGTGAACTGGTAGAGCAGTTCGCTTTTTGACAGGCGCGTGAAGCGCTCGATCACCTTTGCGTCGGCGTTGACCAGGAATTTCTGGAACAGGCCGCGCACAGCTTCACTCTGGCGCTGACGGATGGTTTCGACCACCAGCGTGTCGCCTTCCCAGCGTGCGATCGAGTCGCCGTACCAGCTGGCCGTGTTGATCGGGCCATGGCTGGCGGCGAACGGGATGATGCGGGCTTCATCGCCATTCTCGCCATGGATCACAACGTGGTCCGGTGTCTGGATGAATTGCAGCCGGTTGTAGGACACGGTGACGAAATGCGGCGGCGCGCCGCTGAGCACGAGACAGCGCTCGCCGCTGGGTCGCTGCTCGTAATCATCCATCTCGTCGCTCGACGTGTTGGCGATGGTCTTGGCTTCCGGTGTCAGCGGGACCTTGCCATTCGCGGGCAGAACGACGAGGCGCGAGCGGCGCTCGCCGCGCACCAGCGGTAGCCCGTCCGTATCACCAATGATGATCTCGCCCTCCGGGTCGATCGCGAGTGCGGGGTTGGACAGGATGCCTTTGACCATCGTGTCGACGAAGGTCTTCGCCTCAGCCTCCGAAACGATCAGCGTTGCGGCCATGGGCGTGGCTTCGAAGACGGGGAAGAAGTTTGTGGCCCAGGTGACGGCCTGGAAGTCGGGGTGTCCGCCGGGCGTGCGGGGCAGGTCGGGTTCAGCTTGCAGCGATGTCGGTATGTAGGCGGATGGGGCAGTCTGCGCGAAGGCGGCAGGCGTTGCGATGAGGAGCAATGGGAGGAGGCGTGTCATGGGGTATCCCCTTTTTGTTATGCTCCATTCATCCGCATTGCGCATTGAATGCGCTATGAACGATTGTTGGTTTGCGGGGCGCGCGACGTGACCGCAGACATCAATCTCATGATCGCAGGTTTCACGGTGTCGTTCGGGTAGCGTTTGGGGGCGTGTAGGGCATGACCGAGCTGACAGTTGGCGCAGGTGTCGCGCGCGGGCTGATGAAGTTCGCGATCGCCAAGGGTGCGGCTGAAACAGCGTTGTCTGAGCAGTGCGGCATCACCGCTGCACAGGTCGCCGACCAGGATCATCGCGTGCCGATGACGAATTACATCGCGCTCGTGCGCGCCGCGCAGGAGCTGACGGGCGATGCCGCCATCGCGCTGCGCTATGGCGAGGAAGTCGACCTTTCCGAAGTCTCGATCGCAGGCCTAATCATGAACGCCTCGGCCGACATGCGCGAAGCCTTCACGCAGATGAACCGCTTCGGTCGCCTAGTTGTGGAAGTCGAGACAGAAGCAGGCGAGAACCGGTTCAAGCACGTCCTTGAGAATGGCGAGCTCTGGCTGGTCGATACGCGCGCCAATCCGAATGCGTTTTTCGAACTGACCGAGGTGACGTTCGCGCGCCAGATCTGCGGTCTGCGCCGCTTTCTGCCGCGCCCCTTCGCGCTGGAGGTCCACGTCACGCACGCCCCGCCTGCCTACGCGTCAGAATATGAGCGCGTGTTCCAGTGCCCCGTCGTGTTCGAAAGCCGCTGGAATGCGATGCGTACGGATGCGTCGCTGCAATCCCACAAGGTGGCGCTGCAGCCGCACTATGTATTCGGTGTGCTGAGTGAGAAAGCCGAGACGCTGGTGAAGGATCTGGAGAATTCGAAGAGCACGCGCGGTCGGGTCGAGAGCCTGCTGCTGCCAATCCTGCATACGGGCGACATCGGCATGGACGTGATCGCCGCCAGAATGGCGGTTAGCCGTCAGACCCTGTTCCGGCGCCTGAAGGCGGAGGAGGTGACATTCGAGAAGGTGCTTGATGATCTGCGCCACCGGCTGGCGCTCAACTATCTCAGCGGCCGCAAGGCTTCCGTCAACGAGACAGCATATCTGGTCGGCTTCTCGGACCCCGCAGCGTTCTCACGTGCGTTCAAGCGCTGGACGGGCAAGAGCCCCAGCGAAATGCGCGGCTAGGCCGGCATTCCGCTGGAGTCTTTATTCCGCTGGATGCATCGACGCGTCGTGATCCGGCTGCGCCGCTTCTTCCTTGGCCAGCTTGCGTTCCACATCACGCGGCGAACCGGTGCGGCGGGCGAGCAGGGAGTAAGCGGCAGGCACGAGAATCAGCGTGACCACCATGGCCGCCGTGACGCCGAACAGGATCACCACGCCGATGGCGGAGCGCGTTTCGGCGCCGGCGCCGTGGCTGAAGATCAGCGGGATCGCGCCGGCGATGGCGGTGAGCGAGGTCATCACGATCGGGCGGAAGCGGGTTAGGGCGGCTTCCTTGAGGGCGGCGTTGAACTGCATGCCCTTGTCGCGCAGCTGGTTCGCGAACTCGACGATGAGAATGCCGTTCTTCGCCGCCAGACCCACAAGCATGATCAGGCCGATCTGCGTATAGATGTTCAGCGTGTTGCCGGTGAGCCAGATGCCTAGCAAGCCCCCGCCCACGGTCGCCGGCACGCAGAGCATGATGACGAACGGGTGGACCCAGCTTTCGAACTGCGCGGCGAGCACCAGGAACACAACCAGGATGCCGAAGGCGAACACGAACAGGATCGACGAACCGGCGCGCTTGTAGTCGAGCGACTGGCCCTTGTAATCGATCGTCGCTTCTTCCGGCAGAACCTTGCGGGCGATCGCCTCCATCTTGTCCAGCGCGACGCCGAGCGAAACGCCCGGATCGAGCGTGGCGTCGATGGTGATCGAGCGGACGCGGTTGTAGCGGTTCAGGCGGCGCGAGTCGGCCGACGGTTCGATTTTGACCAGGTTGGACAGCGGGATCAGCTGGCGCGTGCGGCTGGAGCGGACATAGATGTTCTCCATGTCCGATGGCGTAGCCTGTTCGGTGCGTTCGCCCTCGAAGATCACGTAACGCTCCTCGCCGTTCTGCACGAATGTGCCGACGCGCTTGGAGCCGAGCATGGTCTGCAGGGTCGAGCCGATTTCCTGCACCGTCACGCCGAGGTCGGACGCGCGGGCATAGTCGACGTTGATGCGGACCTGCTGCTGGGTTTCCTTGTAGTCCCAGTCGATCTGGCCGATGCCGGGGTTTTCCTTGTTCAGCGCATCGATGAAGGTATTCCGCCATTCCACGAGTGTTTCGTAGGACGGGCCCTTGATGACGAACTGGATCGGCTTGTTGCTGCCGCGGCCGAACGCGGAAGACATGTTCGCGAAAGCGCGGACGCCAGGAATGTCGGACAGCTGACGGTTGATGTCGTTGAGGATCTGGAAGCCGCTACGGCGATGACCGAACTCGGCCAGCACAACCTGGATCGACCCGGAGTTGAAGCCGCCGCTGCCGGGGCCGAAGCCGCCGGGCGCGCGCACCGAGATGCGCTGGATCTCGCCATTGTTGATCATCGGCAGCAGGCGGCCTTCGATCTGTTCGATGAAGGGCTGCATGTATTCGAAGGATGCGCCTTCGGGGCCGGAGATCATGATCTGGAACGAGCCGCGGTCTTCCTGCGGCGTGTATTCGCCGGGGATCACCATGAAGAGGCCGACGCTGCCCGCAAGCAGCACGACGAACGAAAGCGCGATGGCGATCGGCCGGCGCACGGTCGCGTCGTACACAACGCCATAGCCCTTGCGCAGTCGCGAGAACTGACGGTCCACGAAGTTGGCGAAGCCGTTGGTCTTGCCGTCCTTGCTGTGCGGTTTGAGCATCTTGGACGCCATCATCGGCGAGATCGTGAGCGCAACCAGCATCGAGAAGGCGATGGCGGCTGCGATGGCGATCGCGAATTCCGAGAACAGGCGGCCCATCTGGCCCTGCATGAAGGTGATCGGGACGAACACCGCGATCAGGACGAGCGTGGTCGCGACGACGGCGAAGCCGACCTGGCGTGTGCCGCGATAGGCGGCAACCAGTGGGGTTTCGCCTTCTTCCTCGATGCGTCGGTGGATGTTCTCGAGCACCACGATGGCGTCGTCGACGACGAGGCCGATGGCCATGACGAGCGCCAGAAGCGTCAGCATGTTGATCGACAGGCCCAGCGCCATCAGCACGGTGAACGACGCGATCAGCGAGATCGGAACCGTAACGGCCGGGATGAGGGTTGCGCGGAATGAGCCGAGGAACACGAAGATAACGCCGACGACCAGCGCGACGGCGATTCCGAGCGTGAGGAAGACCTCGTTGATGGCGGCGTTCACGAACACGGAACCATCGAAGTTGACCTGAAGGGTCATGTCTTCGGGCAGGGTGGCGCCAACCTCGGCGCCGCGCTCACGCGCGATCCGGGCCACTTCCACCACGTTGGCGGTCGATTGCTTGACGATGCCGATACCAACCGTGTCGCGGCCATTGCCGCGGAAGATCGAGCGGTCTTCTTCCGCGCCGAATTCGACGCGGGCCACATCGCCCAGACGAACGACGACGCCATCATCGCCCTTGGCGACAACGAGCTGGGAGAATTCCTCAGGCGTGCGGAACGGGCGATCGATACGGGCCGTGAAGATCAGGTCCTGCGAGGTCAGCGAGCCGGCGGGCGTCTCGACGTTCTCGGTGCGGACGGCGCGTTCGATGTCGGAGACGGTGAGACCACGCGCCGCGATCGCGCGGCGGTCGAGCCACACACGCATGGCGGGCGTACGCTGGCCGCCGATCTGGACACGGGCGACGCCGTCGATCGAGGAGAAGCGGTCGACGAGATAGCGCTCGGCGTAGTCCGTAAGCTCCATCGCAGTGCGCTTGTCGCTCTGCAGCTGCAGCCACAGGACGATCTCTTCCGATGCGTCGGCCTTCTGGACGTCTGGCGGATCAGCCTCTTGCGGCAGCATGCGGAGAACGCCGCCAATCCGGTCGCGCACATCGTTGGCGGCCGAGTCCATGTCGCGGGAGATGTCGAACTCGATGGAGATCGAGGACACGCCGTCCTGGCTGGACGAGTTGATGAAGCGGATGCCTTCAACACCGGCGATCCGGTCTTCGATCACCTCCGTGATGCGGTTCTCGACGACGTTGGCCGAGGCGCCCTGATAGGTGGTGCGGATCGAGACGATCGGCGGGTCGATATCCGGGTATTCACGCAGCGCCAGGCGCGTGAACGACACCGCACCGATGGCGATGAGCAAAAAGCCGATGACGGTCGCAAAGACCGGGCGCTTGATCGAGGTATCCGACAGAAGCATAGCTCTGACGCTCCTGCTTTATTGTTTGAGGTCAGCTTTGCTGGACATGCCGTTGCCAGAGGCGATCTTGGCGGCGCCGCCTTCACCAACCGGGGTCGCTCCGGTGACGCGAACTGCTCCGCCCGGACGAACCTTCAGCACGCCATCGGTGACGACGAGGTCGCCCGATTTGAGGCCGTTGATCACTTCGACCGATCCGCGTTCGCGCGTGCCGAGCGTAAGTTCCGTCTTGGCCACAACCGCCGGCTGGCGGGTGCTGTCGACGACATAGACGAAGGTCTTGGAGCCTTCGGCGATGACCGAGATTTCCGGGATCGAGAGCGAGGTACGCGGCTGCGAGCTCAGCGTAACCGTCATCGACGTACCGGCGCGCAGCACGCCATCCTTGTTCGGCAGGGTCGCACGAACCTTGACAGCGAGGGTGGTCGGGTCGATCGCGTTGTCGATCGAGGTGAGCGTGCCGGTGAAGGTGCGGCCGACCACGTCCTTGGTGGTGGCGCTGATCGGCAGGCCGCCTTTCAGGTCGCTGACATAGATCGAGGGCACGCCGAATTCGAGGCGCATCTGGCTGTCGTCGATCAGCGTCGCGACGACCTGGCCGGGCGAAACATAGGCGCCGGTCGAAACCTGGCGGAAGCCGAGCACGCCGGAGAAGGGGGCCGTCGTGATGCGGTCACGCAGGCGAGCCTGCACGGCGCCAACGTTGGCGACCGCGGCGTCGTAGGCGGACCGGGTACGCTCGAGTTCGAGTTGCGCGATAGCGTCGTTCTTGGCGAGGCGCTGGTTGCGCTCGAAGACCAGCTTGGCGTTCGACAACGTTGCGCGGGCCGCATCAAGCTCGGAATTTTCCTGATCGTTAACCAGCGTCATCAGGACCTTGCCCTTGGTGACGCGTTGGCCGTCCTCGAAGAACACGCCCGTCACGCGGTCGGCGGCGTTGGCCGTCAGCACGACGCGCTCACGCGGCTCAAGCGTGCCGAGGGCTTCGATTTTCACGTTGAATGTCTTGGGAGTTGCTTCGACCGCGGCAACCTGGGTCACCATACCGCCGCCGCCCGGGCCGCGTCCGCCACCGGGGCCGCCTGCGCCAGGTCCGCCCTGAGCGGGGCCATGACCGCCCGCCGTCTCGGATTTGGTCGCGCCGCCACCGCCCATGGTCGCGAAGGCGATGCCGCCGACGGCCAGAACCGCCACCGCGGCTGCCCCGACAATCTTATCGCGCTTGGTCAACTTCATAGAGGTAGGCTCCACCACCACAATACACGTCCGCCGCTTGTGCGGCCATAGTTTGCCGGCGCTCCGGCAGGTTCTGATACGCGTCTGGACCGTGAATCCGTCTGTGGCGCGCCGACGCGGCGTATCCCCAGATCATGACCGTTCCGCGTCCGCGCACGGCTCATGTCACTCGATTGACAGTATTTGCCCTGAACCTTCAGAGCGGCACCATAGACAACGGGCCTTGAAATTCGGTCAACGTACGGGGCGTAAACGTCGGAAAACAAAGGTTCAAATCGCTGTGAGGCTAGGCAGACTGCGGCTTTTTCTGGCGCCCAAAGACGCTGCGGTAAGCAAACGGGCGATTTGCGAGGTCTGACGGCCGCCCGAAACGAGGGGAATCGGGTTGACAGAAAGTCGCCTACGGGAGGATGTCCCGCCGTGGCCGCTTGACGGACATTGAGCCCG
Source organism: Hyphomonadaceae bacterium (assembly GCA_036733305.1). GTDB lineage: Bacteria > Pseudomonadota > Alphaproteobacteria > Caulobacterales > Hyphomonadaceae > UBA7672. The sequence goes on along the minus strand of DAINAT010000019.1, from coordinate 31,797 downwards.
CAGGACGCCCACACTCGAGGGGAGCGTCATGTCGAAACTGGCTATTGGATCGCACATCCGGTCATCAAGCATTCGTGTCCTTCTGCTCGCATCAACGGCGCTCGCCATGGCGGGTACGGCCCTGGCGCAGCAGGTTCCGGCCGCGCCTGAGCCTCCGGAAGAGGGCCGTGACGTTGTTGTGGTCGTCGGCTCCCAGATCATCGGCGCCCAGCCGACCGAGGCTTTGCCGGTCACGGTGATTGGCCAGAAAGAGCTCGACGCCATCGCCGCAACTTCGGGCGACGACCTGTTCCGCTCGATCCCGCAGCTGGGTGATGTCGCTTACAACACGACCCGCACGGTCGGCGGCGTCAACGACGCCCGCGGCGACACGGCCTCGATCAATCTCCGCGCTCTCGGTACGGGTAATACGCTGGTCCTGCTGAACGGCCGCCGGATGGTGAACCATCCCGGGACACAGGCCGAAAACCTCGTTCCGGTCGTAACCGTCAACACCAACTCTATCCCGACCACAGGCGTCAGGCGGATCGAAGTCCTGCTCGACGGCGCCTCGGCCATCTATGGCGCAGACGCGGTGGCCGGCGTGGTCAACACCGTGCTCAAGACCGATTTCGAGGGCCTGACCGCTGAACTCAACTTCGGCAGCGAGGAGGGCGTCCACTCAACCGAACGCTCCGCCGCGATCGAGTATGGCGTCAACTTCAACGAAGACCGCACGAACCTCTCTCTGTTCGCATCTTATCTCGGCCGCGATCCGATCTACGCCTCGGAGCGTCCGTTCAGCGCCAACGCCGATCTGCGCTCCCGCCTGCCAGCCGCCTGGCGCGCCGACGTCAACGCTTCAGCAGGGTTCAATAACACTTCGACAACATCAGCTTGGGGCGGGTTCGATCGGTACACGACCGGCAACCTCACCGTGAACGGCGCCGCCGTATCCAACGCAGCCGGCCAGTTCCACATTCAGCCCACGACTTTGCCGGGCTGCCTCGCCGGTCTCGGCAACGGCATCTGCATTGACGACGCTTCTGCCCGCGACGCCGACCTTCGCTACAACGTCAACGACCCGACCACCACGCAGAACGGCGTTGACCGCTACAACGCCTTCCTCTTCCTCAACCACGAGTTCGACGGCGGACTGGAGCTGTTCGGCGAGCTTGGCGGCTACCTCGCAAAATCGGTCGGCTATCGCGAACAGGCCCCGATGCTGGGCGCTGTGCCGATCGTCATCCCGGCCACCAACTACTACAACCCGTTCGGTCCCGTGGGCTCGCCCAACAGGCTCGCCGTAACCAACGCCCCCGCAGGCGGCCTCGCCATCTCGCTCGTCGGCTACCGTCCCGTCGACGCCGGCGCCCGCAAGACGGAAGTCGAGAACGCCTCTGGCCGCGCGTTGCTCGGCCTGCGCGGCACGTTTGCGGACTGGGATTGGGAATCCGCGCTGCTCTATTCGCAGGCCAACACGGAAGACAAAGAGAACCGCATCTCCAACACGCTCTTCCAGGCCGCGCTCGCTCGCTCGACGCCGGATGCGTACAACCCATTCAACGGCGGCTGCATCGGCAACCTGCAGAACGGCGACTGTACGCCCACTTCCGCCGCGACCATAAACGACATCACCGTCGACGTCTTCCGCAAGAACCAGACATCCATCGCCTCATGGGATCTCAAGCTCTCCAAGCCCGATCTCTTCCAGATCTGGTCGGGCGACATCGGCGCAGCCGTAGGCGTCGAACTCCGCCGCGAGACGTTCAAGGACGATCGCGACCCCCGCCAGGACGGCACGATCAACTTCACCGACAGCATCAGCGGCCTCACCACCAACGATCTTCTCGGCCAGTCGGGTTCGCTCGACACCAAGGGGCAGCGCGACGTGCAGTCGGCCTATGCCGAATTCGCCGTGCCGCTGGTCTCGCCGGAAATGGAAGTCCCGTTCGTGCAGGCTGTCGATATGCAACTCGCTGTTCGCTACGAAAACTTCGATACGTTCGGCTCGGTCACAAAGCCGAAGGTGGCTCTGTCATGGCGTCCGTTCGATTGGATGCTGGTCCGTTCCGCCTGGTCGGAAGGCTTCCGCGCGCCGAACCTGCAGCAGCAATACGAAGCGGGCCTGCAACGCTCCAACGTCCGCACCGACTACATCCGCTGCGAAGCCGCCGTGCGCCAGGCGCGCGCCGCCGGTCAGACGCCACCCGTCTTCACCACCGCCTGTGCCACCGTGCCGGGCACATCACAATCGGTGATCTCCAGCCGCGCAGGCAGCGCCTCGCTGAAGCCGGAAGAGTCGACCAACATGACCTATGGCTTCGTGTTCGACGGCACATTCCTGCCGCCCGATCTCGGCAAGGTGTCGTTCACGGCTGATTGGTGGCGCATCGAGCAGGACAACGTCGTCGGCATCTTCGGCGACGGCAACCAGATCCTGCTCGACTACGTCATGCGCCTCAACGGCAGCTCGAATCCCGCGGTCGTCCGCGCCGCGCCGGACGCCGATGACACCGCCGCCTTCGCCGGAACGCAACTCGCCCCGGCGGGCGACATCCTGTTCGTCGACGACAATTATCTGAACCTCGACTCGCGCACCGTGCAGGGCTGGGACTTCGGCCTCTACTACGATCTCGACGGCACAGCCTTCGGTGACTTCTCGTTCCGCTTCAACGCGGCGCTGCTGGATAAATTCTATCAGGGCGTCTCGGCCAACGGCATTGTCATTAACCAGGCGGCCGCCAGCGGCGTTATCCCCTCGCAACTCTCGGTAAGCGGGCAGGGCGATCTCGTCCGCGACTATGGCCGCCCGGAATGGCGCTTCACGTCCTCGCTGACATGGCGCAACGAGGCCTGGGGCGCCGGCTGGTTCACGTCCTACGTCGGCGACGTGTTCGATGACTTCAACCTGCTGAGCAACCAGCCGTGGATCATCGAAGAGTATCAGACGCACAATCTCTATGTGCAGTACGAACTCGGCCACGACACCGACAAACCGCTGCGTCTGCGGGTCGGCGCGCGCAACATCACCAATGAGGCTCCCCCGCTCGCCGCCACCAATTTCGGCTATCTCGGCGATCTGCACAGCGCGCAGGGCCGCTTTATGTATGTGAATGTCCGCAAGACGTTCTAGCGGTAGCGCCTGTCGCCAGTTGCTGTCAGAGTAACACCTCCTGAGTCTGGGAGGCGCGGGTGAAGTCTTTTCAGGGCTTGTTGCTGGGAGCTGTAGCGCTCTGCACTGCCGGATGCGGTGGCGTTTCGATGCCTGCGCTTCCAGCCATGCCGGCAATTCCGCTTCTGTCGTCGTCGGGCGGCGAGAAGATCTGCGCCGGCGCAGGCATCAATGTCGAAATCGGCTTCCCATCCGCCGGTCGTCATCATTGCGTCATGACGCCCGAGGGCAATGTCATCGTCTCGGTCGACCATGAGCCCGCGCTGGTCGAAGGCATCAACCCAAGTCCGTGGTTTGCCTTCAAGGTGAACGCCGAAAATGCGCGCCCGGCAACGTTCACCCTGGACTACACCGACTACAACCATCGCTACGCGCCGTGGATCAGCACGAATGGCAAGGACTGGACGCCACTTCCGGCAGGTCGCATCACGCTGAACGAGAAGAAGACGCGCGCGACGCTCACGCTCGATCTGCCCAAGGGCGCAACCTGGGTCGCAGGCCAGCCGCTGTCGCCATCGTCGGACAATATCGACTGGACGCGCCGCGCGCTTTCCGGCGCTGGCTTCGAAGAGAAGAAGTACGGCACATCGTTGCAGGGCAAGCCGCTGGTCGGCTTCGTTGGCGGCGGCGGCCTCGAAGTCCTCGTCATCATGACACGCCAGCATCCGCCGGAAACCAGCGGGCAGGAGGCCTATCGTGGCTTCCTCGAGCGCGTGATGACTCGGAAGGACGATACAGCCACGCGGTTCCGTGCCCGCACGCGTATCATCATCGCGCCCATGCCGAACCCGGATGGCGTCGATGGCGGTTACTGGCGCCTCAATGGCGGCGGCATGGATCTCAATCGCGACTGGACCAACCAGACGCAGCCCGAGACCCGCACGCTGGCCACCTGGATCAAGGAGCAGGCCGGCGATCGTCGTGTCATGTCGATGATGGATTTCCACTCCACCGACAAGACGGTGATCTACGCCCCGCCGCTGGATTCAGCCTCGACATCGATCGGCTTCCTGCCTGCGCTGAAGAACGCATTCGATACGAAGCTGCCGAAGCCGCCGGAGTGGAGCTACAACCACAATCCCAATGGCGGCACGTCAAAAGGCTGGGCGCTCGAACAGCTCAAGACGCCGGGTCTCACGGTTGAGTTGTGGGACCAGATCCCGGCAGCCGACGCCCGCGCGCTCGGCGCAACAGCCGCCGACGCCGTCATCGACTACTTCACGCGCTAAGCTTTAAGCCCGCGCCAGCGGGTGAGCCGCTTCCAGCAGATCGCGCAGCTCGTCCGTGACGACATGCGTATAGATCTGCGTCGTCGAGATATCGGCGTGACCCAGCAGAAGCTGAACAGCGCGCAGGTCCGCGCCGCCCGAAAGCAGGTGTGTCGCGAACGCATGGCGCAACGCGTGCGGCGTCACGCGCTCGCCCGCAATGCCGGCCTTCACGGCAAGATCTTCGAGAATTTGCCCAAGACGCCGACGCGTCAGGCGTCCACCCGCGCCGCGCGACGGGAACACATAGCGCATTGCCGTCGAGCGAATGGCCGACTTCGGCAGGAAGCTCTCGCGCACCGCCATGTAGTTCTTCAGCGCCAGCAGCGCAGGCTTGCCCAGCGGCGTGATCCGCTCCTTGTCGCCCTTACCGCGCACGATCAGCACGGTCATGCCCGGCGCCGGCAGAGCCGACAGCGGCAGGTCGCAGCATTCGCTCGCGCGCAAGCCTGCGCCATAGAGCAGCTCGATCAGGCACATGGTGCGCAGGTCAGATGGCTCCGTTCCCTGCGCCGCATCGATCAGTCGGCTGACTTCCTCTCGCGACAGCACATCCGGCGGATCGCGTCGCATGGTCGGCCCATCGAGGCGCGACGTCGGATTGTCCTGCCGCTCATTGTCGCCCAGCTGGAAGCGGAAGAAGCGGCGCAGCGCGGACAGCCTGCGAGAAACCGTGGCGGCAGACATGCCGCGCTCATGCAGGTCGCGCACGAAGGCGGAAAGATCGCGCTCGCCCGCATCCACCAGCGACGTGCGATTGGCGTGCAGGAACTCTGACGCGTCCTCCAGATCGCGGCGGTACGCCTCAATCGTGTTGTCAGCAGCCCCGCGTTCAGCGCGTAGCGTATCGAGGAAGGCTTCAATGCGGCGTGTATCGAGCATGGCCCGACACTGCCGCGCAGGTGTTTATGGGAAGTTGATAGCCCCAAGCCCCTGCAGGGTAGAGCGCCTTACAGCGCCTTCCAGACCTGCAACGACTCCAGCGCCAGGCTGTCGGCTTCCTTGTCCATCCCGATCCGGCGTAGCTGGATCAGCAGATCTGACAGGCCCGCGAAGGAGAGGGCTGAAGAGTCTGGCCCAATCAGCGAGATCACGGCCAGCGCTGCTTCGCCATTCGCTTTCTGGTCGACCGCCGATCCGATCCGCGCGATCGCGGAATCCGAAACGCCGCGCCCCGCCGTCCGCTGGCTCGCCAGCAGCGCGCGATAGCCCGGCGACAGATCGCGCCCCGTCCCCGCATAGAGGAACAGCGCCCGCGTATTCTCGATGCGCCGCAGATCCAGCGACTTGTCCGCCGGTCCCGTCTTCGCGCCGGATGTCGCCTTGCCCGTCTCGGGGAAGGGCGCAGCCGCCAGCAGCCGATCAAGGATCGCCGCAGGTTTCTCGCTCGTCGCGCCCGCGTAGGACAGCATCAGATCAATCCGCGCCGCCGCCCAGTCATCAGCGGCTTCCTTCGGCAGCGTGTTCATCAGCTTGCGCCAGTCCGCCGCCTGCTTCGTGTCGCCGGTGAACAGCGCCGCCCGCGCAAACACGCCGGCATAAGGCGCCGTCAGATCGTTCTTCGGCAGCGCCTTCACCGGATCTGCCAGCGCCACAGACGCCAGCCGCCCATCCGCCATCGTCTCCGCCGCCTTCAGCGCATCGGCATAAGCCTTCGCGCGAACATCAGCCGAAGTGTCCGCCGTCGCAAACGTCGTCAAAGCCGTCGCCAGCAGGTCCGGTCGCGGCACAGCCCCGCGCGTCGCCGCAGGCTTCGCCGCCGCTTCATCCTTCGCCGTCAGCACCGCCAGCACATCCGCCGACTTGATCCGGCCGCCATCAAGGGCAGGGCGCAGCGCCGCGCGTCTCTGCTCCAGCGTAGCGCCCGGGTTCAGCACGATCGCCGCCGCCACATCGGCAGGCGCATTCGCCAGCGTGTTCGACGGCACAGACAGTTTCGCCGCCACAGACACCGCCGCTTCGAACGCGGACGCATACCGCCCATCAGGCTTCTTCGCCCCCGGCGCAGTCATCGCGCCGGTCGCCGCCAGAAGCCAGACGCCGAACGCCTCGTCCGTCGCCGCGACTTGCTCCGCGATCAGGTTCACCTGATCCACATTCCCGCTCAGTGCCGCACACAACGTCCGCACCGGCATCCACGCCTTGTCCGCCGCCGGCTTGCCCGCCGTACGCGCACACGCGTCTTTCTTCCCGCTCACCAGGTCGAGCTCGATCGACAGCCGCTCGCCCGCCTTGCCCCAATCCGTCTCCGCATAGCGCGAGCGCAGGTCAGCCGACCGCGCCGTCTCGCCAAGCTGTTCGATGATCCGCAGTCGCTCAGTCGTCAGGTCAGCACCCGCCGGCGCCTTCGCCCGCGACAGCACCACCATGCGCAACAACGTGCGCGCCACCGGAGATAGCTCACGCGGCTGGAGGCTGGTGAAGATCGGCGCAAGCGCCTCGCCTGTCGTATTTGCCCAGAACGCAGCCGCTACCGCGCCATCATTCGCGCCCAGCCAGCCAACGCCCCACGGGTCCACTGCTGCCAGCGGCGCAGAAGCAACCTGCTGTGACATGGCCGGCGCGGCAACAGCCGCCGCCAGCCCCAAAGCCAGAATGCTGACGAGCGCCTTACTGCGTCGGCGCATTGGTCGTGCCCGGGGTGGTCGAGCCTGAGGCGGCTGGCGTCTCGGCCTGCGGGCCGACATTGGTGGCGGGCACGGTTACAGTTGTTTGTTCCGGGCGGCGTCCATCCGCCTGCCCAGCAAAGAAGAACACCGCACCCACGATCACAACCAGACCAATGGCCGCCAGGATCATGATCAGCTTGGGCGAAAGGGCCGAACCCCGCCGTCTTCCATATCCACGCGCCATGCCCGTCCTCCGAAAATAACTCGGCTGCCCAGCGCAATGAAACCAGACACGGCGCTCAGGGTCCAGCGCGCGAAGCTGCTGGAAACCCGTAAAGCCAGCCTGAAGATTGCCCCTGTAGCCTTGGCCTGTATAAGCGTGCGGTTCGTGAAACAGGGCAAGTCATGTCTGCGCCAGACAGTGTTCCGCCAGACGATATTCCCGGCGGCGCAGAGGCCGTCGCGGCCCCTTCTGCTGCGCCGGGCGGGCCCGCTGCCGCAGGCCGTCTGGAGCGCACAATCGCGCTAGTCGGCATGATGGGCGCCGGAAAGTCCACGGTGGGACGCAAACTGGCCGACAGCCTGGGCGCTGGCTTCGTCGATAGCGACGAAGAGATCGAAAAAGCCGCCAGCCTGACGGTTCAGGAGATTTTCGAGCGCCTGGGCGAGCCGGAATTCCGCCGTGGCGAGCGCCGGGTGATCGAGCGGCTGGTCAATGGCCCGCCCATCGTGCTGGCCACCGGCGGCGGCGCCTACCTCGACCCCACCACCCGCGCTCTCCTGAAAGAGAAGGCGACAACTGTCTGGCTGCGCGCCGATCTTGAGACGATCTGGAAGCGCGTCAGCCGGCGCGACACAAGGCCGCTCCTCAAGAAGCCCAACCCGAGACAGGTGCTGGCTGATCTCGCCGCCGCCCGCGCGCCCATCTATGCCGAGGCCGATATCGTCGTGGACTCGGGCGACGCACCGGCCAGCGAGGCCGTCAGAAAGATCCGTGAAGCGTTAGGACTGTCCGTATGAGTGATGTGAAGACCGTCCGCGTCGAGCTGGCTGAACGCGCCTACGACATCCTCATCGGCGAAGGCCTGATCGCACGCGCTGGCGAACTCATGCGTCCGCTGATGAAAGCCGGCCGCGACCGTGTCTTCATCGTGGCCGATGAAAACGTTGCGAAGCTCCATCTCGGAACCTTGGCTGCCGGTCTGAAAGCCGCCGGCATCACCTATCAGATCACCACCGTCCCGCCGGGCGAGTCCTCGAAATCCTTCACCCAGCTCGACAAGGTGCTAGGCGACCTCATCGAATTTGGCGCTGAGCGCGATGACCTCATCATCGCTTTCGGCGGCGGCGTAGTCGGCGACCTCACGGGTCTGGCCGCAGGCCTGCTCAAGCGGGGCGCGCGTTTCGTGCAGATCCCCACGACGCTGCTCGCTCAGGTCGATTCATCCGTAGGCGGGAAGACGGCGATCAATTCGCGCGCCGGCAAGAACATGGTGGGCCTGTTCCACCAGCCGGTTCTGGTCCTCGCCGATCTCGATATCCTCGAAACGCTCCCCGTGCGTGAGCGTTTCGCCGGCCTCGCCGAGATCGCGAAATACGCGCTGATCGACGACACCGCCTTCTTCGACTTCCTCGAAACCAACGCCGCCGCTCTGGCCGAAGGCCACAAGGCGACGCTTGCCGAAGCCGTCCGCGTCTCCTGCGCCTCCAAGGCCCGCATCGTCGCCATCGACGAGACCGAGCAGGCCGAGCGCGCGCTTCTCAATCTGGGCCACACCTTTGGCCACGCGCTGGAACGCTCCAACGAATACCGCTCGACCCTGCTGCACGGGGAGGGCGTCGGCGCCGGTATGGCGATGGCGTTGCGCTATTCGGTGAAACTGGGCGTTTGCCCCGGCCAGGACGCCGTCCGCGCCGAGCGTCTGCTCAACGCCCTCGGCCTCGCCACCCGCATCGCCGACCTCGGCGGTGGTCCCTACAAGGCGGAAGAGCTGCTGGCGCACATGGCGCACGACAAGAAAGCCCGTAACGGGCGGCTTACCCTCATTCTCGCCAAGGGGATCGGCCAGGCCTACATTCAGCGCGATGCCGACCTGGAGCCGCTACGTCAGTTCCTGATTTCCGAGGCTTAGGCGATTTAGACCGCTTTCCGAAATGTTTGCTTGGAGCTAGGGTTAGCCCAGGGGACGTTTTGGGTGGGGTAAATGACGTTAGCTGAGCGGGTAGTCGCATTTGCGACCCAAGCGCCAGAACTGCAGACGCGAAGGGCGCTAGGCGCCAGCTTCTCGACATTGATCGAAGAAATGGGGGCAACGTACTTTGCTTGCCTCTACCTCCGTCGCGAACGCGGCGACATGGTCATCGACCGTTCGATCTCGAACCTTCCCCGGCAATGGCAGGAACACTATCTGGCTCGCGGCTATGACGCGTCAGATCCCGTGCTGCAGGGTGTCGTGCGCCATGGCAGCTATGGTTACTGGAACGAGATTGCCAGCGGCATGAACCGGAACGCCCGCGAAGTCATGGGCTTCGCCGAAGACGCAGATATGAGCGACGGCTTCACCAAGCGCATCATGCTCGATTCAGGCGGCATGGCGGTCATGATGGTCGCCGGCCGCCAGCTCGCCCGCTCGCCGCAGAACCGCGCCGTCCTGCGCATGGCATTTGATGTGTTCGCGAACGAAGGCGCACGCATGCTGAAAATGTCGGGGGAGGGAAAGGCGGCTGCTGAACCCGAAGCGTCGGCAGTCGATCTGTCAAAGACACAGCTGAAAGTGCTGATGATGCGATCGGAAGGCCTGTCCAACAAACAGGTCGGCATGGCGATGGGCCGGCACGAAAAGACCGTCGAATGCCATGTGACGGAGATCCTCCGCCGTCTCAATGCGCGCAACATGATCGACGCCATCCGCATCGCCACGAAGCTCAAATTGATCCTGTAGGCCACCGGGTAGGGCGCATCTTGAAGCGCCGCGACCGTAGCCCCTCAGGCCGCGTCGATATGCAAAGCATGCAATCCGGACGCAAATTCGGCCTTCAGCGCGTCGTTCACGGCCCGGTGCTTCGCCAGCCGGGAGAGTCCGGCAAAGGCTTCCGCGCGGATTTTCACAGCAAAATGCGTCTCGCCACCCGGAGCTGCGCCAGCATGACCGTGGTGTAGATGCGACTCGTCCTCTATATTGAGCGCTACCGGAGAAAAAGCAGCGGTTAGCGCGGCACGAATGCGCTCCGTACGTGTTGTCAATTCTTGCGGCATTAACGAACGCACCCCAAAGTCAGAAACATGTCTGCAGCTGAAGACAATAAGCGCGACTATCGCGTCAAGTTCGTCGACATCCGCGTCAACCCTCCGGGTGGACGGCGGAAAGCGAAGCCTTTTGTCCAACGTTGCGAGCACAAAGGTTGTGACGAGCTGGGAAACTGCAAGGCGCCCAAGCCGTTTTCGGCCCGCGTCGTCCAGGTTCCCGGTGAAAAGGTCGCCGAGCAGGATAACTTCTGGTTCTGCCAGCGCCATGCAGCCGAATACAACGAAACCTTCGATTTTTTCGACGGAATGACCGAATCCGAGATCGAAGCCTTCCGCGCGTCCGCCAGCCACGGCCACAAGCCGACCTGGCGCATGGGCGGTGGTCCTGTCGGGGCCGCTGGCCGCGCCGCGCGGATGAAAGCCAATCCGCGGGACTGGAAGGGCGCCAAGGACTGGCTCTACAATGGCCACACCGGCAAGACCGTCACTGATGAACAGCGCGCCTCGAGCCGCACCCGCCTCCAGACCCGCGCCCTCGACGAAATGGGCCTGCCGCACCACGCCGAGTCCGCCCAGATCCGCGAGCGCTATGGCATCCTGATCAAGCAGTACCACCCGGACTCCAACGGCGGCGACCGCTCCATGGAACACCGCCTGACCGTGGTGATCCGCGCCTTCAAGGCTTTGAAATCCTCAGGTCTCGCCTAAGCGAGGCAGGGAGTGGGGAATGGGCAGTAGGGAATAGGGCGTCAGCCCATCGCTACGTCCCGATAAAACTACTCCCTATTGCCCATTCCCTATTCCCCAGGCTCGCAGCGCCTCACGCCATCGGCTTGGGCTCCCACAATTCAATCTTGTTGCCTTCCGGGTCCATGATGTGGGCGAACTTGCCGTTGGCTTCCTCCGGGAAGGTTTTCACCGGCATCACACCATGCTGCGCACAGCGGGCCAGCACGCCTTCCAGATCGTCCACCGCCAGATTGATCATGAAAGCGTTGGTCGACGGCTGGAAATAGTCCGTATCCGCCTTGAACGGCGCAAAGACGGTGGCTGCCCCGGGATGCGCCGCCATCGCTTCCGGCCGCAGGATCACGCCGCCCCAACTCTCCACCGGCAGGCCCACCACATCGCGATACCAGGCGATCAGTTCCTCCGGGTTCTTCGACTTGAAGAATACGCCGCCAACACCGATGACCTTGGCCATACCGTGCTCCACCAGCTGGATGCCATCTCACGCTAGACCTTTGTGTAGTTCGGGCAATAGGCGCGAAGCCAGGCCGCGCCCTGGCGCACCTCATGCCGAAACGCCGCCCGAAACAGCCGGCACAGACCCAGGCAACGGTCTAAATCCCCGATTTCACGGCCTTGCTGCGCCGTGTGACAACCAGCAGGTGCATGCTGCGTTGCAATGTGTCCTTGGGTCCGCCTATATCTGGACCCCAAGGATACGAGAGATTTTCCGCCCATGGCCGTGACTGACGCTTCTGACGCCCTGATCTCGCTCGCGCCGACGAAAGAGCTCGACGCGAAGAAAACCTTCGGGATCGATCTCGACTGGAAAGTACCCGCTTTCGCAGAGCGCTCGTCCTATGTGCCTGATCTCGACCCGGCCTACCGGTTCGACCCCACCACCACGCGCGCCATCCTCGCCGGCTTCAAGCACAATCGCCGCGTCATGGTGCAGGGCTATCACGGCACGGGTAAGTCGACGCACATCGAGCAGGTCGCCGCCCGCCTCAACTGGCCGCTGATCCGCATCAACCTCGACAGCCACGTTTCGCGTATCGATCTCGTCGGCAAGGACGCCATCGTCCTGAAAGACGGCAAGCAGATCACCGAATTCCGTGAAGGCATCCTGCCGTGGGCGCTGCAACGCCCGATCGCGCTCGTGTTCGACGAATACGACGCCGGCCGCCCGGACGTGATGTTTGTCATCCAGCGTATCCTGGAAGCCTCGGGCCAGCTCACGCTGCTCGACCAGAACCGCGTGATGAAGCCCCACCCGAACTTCCGGCTCTTTGCGACGACGAATACCGTGGGCCTCGGCGACACGACCGGCCTCTATCACGGCACGCAACAGCTCAACCAGGGCCAGCTCGACCGCTGGTCGATCGTCACGACGCTCAACTATCTCGAGCACGATGCCGAAGTCGAAATCGTCTCCGCCAAGGTGCCCGATCTCGACAAGGCGACCGTCTCGAAAATGGTCCGCGTCGCCGACATGACCCGCAACGCCTTCATCGCCGGCGACATCTCGACCGTGATGAGCCCGCGTACCGTCATCACCTGGGGCGAGAACACGCTGATCTTCGGCGACATCGGTCTCGCCTTCCGCATGACCTTCGTGAACAAGTGCGACGAACTCGAACGTCCCGCGATCGCTGAATTCTACCAGCGCGCCTTCGCGAAAGAGCTCCCGGAAAGCGCTGCCATGGTGAAGGTCGCTTGAGCGACATCCTCATCACGCGCGCCAGCGAGCGCGACGCCGGAGACCTCGGCGTGATCGGCCCTGCCGCCTATGCAGCCGCCTATTACGACGATTGGGACGATGCGGTCGCCTTCTTCCATCAGCTCAAGACGTTCGGTGAGGACGCCTTCAGCGAGACGATAGCGCGCCCCGATGCCCGCGTGTGGATCGCGCGCGAGCAGGATGTCGGCGTCGGCTTCCTCACCATGTTCATCGGCTCGCTCGAACCGATCAACCATCGCTCCCACGGCGCAGAAATCCCGCGCGTCTATTTGCTGCCCGGCGCACGCCGCGGCGGCATCGGCAAGAAGCTTCTCGAAGCCGCCGAGGCGCAAGCCAAGGCGGAAGGCTGCGATTATGTCTGGCTCGACGTGATGGAGCACGCCGAATGGGCCCGCGCCGCCTATGAACGCTGGGGCTTCACCGACATCGGCGGCAAGACCTTCTCGGGCGGCCTCCGTCCGGGCCGCAGCCGCGGCATGCGCGTGCTGGTCAAGGAGCTGAAATGAGGTCCGCGCTGCTCGTTGCCTTCCTCGCGACGAGTGCCTGCGCCTCAACCCCTCAAGCCACGATCACGGCGGACGCGGCCTGCGTGCTCGAAGCTGGCGACAAGGCGTGGCTCAACAGGGCGCCCACCGTCTGGCCGCTGGTCTCAAAATCCAGCTTCAAGCTTCAATCGCCTGATCCACGCGTCACCTACGTGCTGTTCGACAGCCAGTGCACCTACACCAGCAAGGACGCACTCGCATGGACCGGTGCGCCTCATGCCGGAAAGGTTGCGCTTCCCGATGGCGGAGCATTGCCGCCGCAGGTCACATCCTTCGCCGCGCCCGCGCCGGATGGAGCTGCGATGATGGTGATGGCGCTGCCGACGATCTGGAACGCCGGCGGCGTCAAAAGCGATCTCGGTGTTGAACGCCTGATGTTCGCCGTCCTCGCGCACGAGATGACCCACACGCGCCAGTTTCCTGACTATGGCGACCGCCTCGATGCATTGGCCGTGGCCAGCGGCGCAGGCGAAGACCTCGACGACGACATCATCCAGGATCGCTTCAAGTCGGATGCTGCCTTCTCCGCCGCCATCGCGCGCGAGATAGAGTTGCTGTTCGCCGTCGCCGCTGAAACAGACACAGCAAAGTCGAAAGCCCTCGCCGCCGAAGCGCTGGCTTCCATCGATGCGCGTCGCAAGCAATCGCTCTCGGGCGACAACGCAGCTCTGGGCGAACTCGAAGACATCTTCCTCACCATGGAAGGCTCCGGCCAGTTCGCTGCCTTCTCCTGGCTGTCCAATCCAGCTGGCGGCGGTCTCGACCGCGCCGCCGCCCAAAAAGGTCTTATCCGCGGCAAGGTGTGGTCACAGGACGAAGGCCTCGCCCTGTTCATGGCGCTCGACCGCCTGGCCCCGAACTGGCCACGCAACGTCTTCGCCGCGCAGCCGAAATCAGCCCTCTCCGTGCTCGCAGCTGCCATTCGCTGAGTCCGAGAAAGCCCCAAGGGTTGCCCCGCCACATGAAAGCGGTCATGCACCTAGAGCCGCCTCAGGCGGCAAGCCTGAAGCCGTGACGTGGGAGTGCCTATGGACTGGAAACTGCTTGTTGGCGGCGTCGTGCTCGCCCTGATTGGTAGCGTGATCCTCTTCCGCTTCCGCAAATCAAACTTCAATCGCGAACTCGGCGCGGGATGCCTGATGTCCACCGCTGCAATCATGCTGATGACCGGCGTCATCGCCGCCGGCCTCAGCTTTATGATGCGTGTCGCCTAGCCGCGTATGCGATCCATCCACACGCAAAATGGATCGTCGGACGGCTTGTCCATGTCCGACAGGGTAGCCAGAAGCTCTAGGGCCGTGTGTGGTATGCTGACGTCAAACGTCGATGACACCCAGTCCGCGAACCGCTCCGGTGCCTTCCATTCACCCGGTTTGAATGTCGCCTCGTACGCAGAGACGCCAAGCGCATCTGGCCAGCACAGCTCCTCATAGCCAATCGCAAGAAGTCGCAGGAAATCGACCGGCGTACGCACCATCACGCCCACCATGGTCGACCCCGATCCTGATCCCATGTGCACGATCTGCTGTTGTCCTGCATCGTCCAGCCACAGCGCAGCGTAGGAGCCATCCCCGCCCGTGCGGACAATCGGTCCCAGCCTGTTCGTCACGGCCTTGTCCTTGTTGCCGGTCCAGTACATTGCGTGATCCGCGTCCATCGGCTGGAATGACACCAGCGATCCGCCCGGCTCCGTCAGGAAGGCTGGATCAAGCATCCCATAAGGCTTGCCGCTGCTTTTGAATGTCCCCACCGCGCCCACGCTCTCGATCCAGTCGAGCGCCGCCACGAACTCATCCGGAAGCTTCAGAATACCGGGCAGGGAGGAGGCGATTTCCTGCTTGAAATTTCCCATCTATGTTCTCCTCAAGGACGCCAACCCGGAGAGCACAATGACCGGCAGCATGATCCGCGTGAAGAGCCGCGATGGGTTCGAGTTCGATGCCTGGCACGCCAAAGCGCAAGGGACGCGCAAGGGTGGCGTGATCGTGGTCCAGGAGATTTTCGGTCTCTCCGATCATATCAAGGAAATGGCGGAACGTTTCGCCGCCGAAGGCTACGAAGCCATCGCGCCCTCCATGTATGATCGCGCAGCGCCGGGCTTCATCGTTCAGGCGAAGGATGTCGCTGAAAGCCTGGTCAGGGGCCGCGAGCTCGCCATCGGCAATGGCCCGGACAATGCGATGAACGACATTGGCGGTGTGTTCGATCTTCTGGCCACCGCCGGAAAAGTCGCCATCACCGGCTACTGCTATGGCGGCACGATGAGCTGGATGGCCGCCGCTCGCATCGACGGCCTCTCGGCCGCGTCCTGCTATTATGGCGGCAACATTCCGGCGCTGGTGAACCTCCAGCCGAAATGCCCCACCATCTGCCATTTCGGTGCGACGGACGCGCACATCCCGCTCGTCGGCGCCGTCGACAAGATTCAGGACGCCCACCCCGACATCCCCGTCTACATCTACGATGCGGGCCACGGCTTCGCCCGCAAGCAATCCACCGACTATGATGCCGCCTCCGACAAGCTCGCCTTCGAGCGCACGATCGAGCTGTTCGGAAAGTCTTCGTGAAACAGATATTCCGGTGATGGCCTGCCGCTGCTTTCAATCCGGCGACCCTGTCCACCGCGACCTGAAACGGAGAACGTCCGCCAAGCCTCGGCCATATGCCTCGGAAGGGCGGACGCTCCTTCGACCTGTCGTGATTGGCCGTAAGCTCTAGTGGTCGGCGATCGTGCCGCCGATAGCGCCCGCTGCTGCACCAATGGCCGCGCCGCGTTTTGCGTTACCGTCGCCGGTATTGTTGCCAATGGCCGCGCCAGCCGCGCCGCCTACAGCCGCGCCCGTCAGGGTGCCGCAAGCTGAAAGAGCGGCTGCCGCGACCAGCGCAGCGAGTGTGATCTTCAGTCCGTTCATCGCGTGCCTCCAGGGTCTTCATGCCAGGACGTTCACGATGCAAACGCGCCTCCAGTAGCCCTGTTCCGCAAGAGTCAGTCGGCGCGATCAAAACACTCTGTAATCTATGGCGAAATCGGCGCGTGCAGGCTCTTCCCAGCGCGTCACCAAGGTTCTAAACGAGGAGAGGAAGGGTTCCATGAGCAAAACCATCGATCGCACGGACATCTTCAAGTCCGCCTTGTCTGCCGCCACGCGCGCCATCGCGGGGCAGGACGAACTTGCCGTGGAATACTCCGTCGATGGTGGCCGCGTGCAGGACGGCCAGATCACGCTCACCTCGCCGCCGAAGGATCTCACGCCCGTCTCCGCCGCTCGCGCCCGCGGCCAGGCAGATGCGCTGGCCCTGCGTGTCGCCCACCACGACGCCCGCAAGCACAACAAGGCGATGCCCCAGCGCGAGGACGCCCGCCGCCTGTTCGAAGCCGCCGAGCGCGCCCGCATTGAATCGATCGGCGCATCGGCCATGGATGGCGTCGCCTTCAACCTCGATGCCGCCCTGCAACAACGCTGCGAGCGTGCCGGTTATTCGCGCGTGACGGACAAGTCCCGCGCGCCGATGGACGACGCGCTCGAATTCGTGCTCCGCGAAACCCTCACCGGTCGCCCGCTGCCGCCCGCCGCAGAGCAGGTCGCCGCCATCTGGCGCGCAGAGCTGGCCGAGAAAGCCGGCGCCTCGCTCGCCAACGCGCAAGCCAACATGCACGACCAGACCAGGTTCGCCGCCCTGATGCGCAACGTGCTGCGCGATCTCGGCCTCGCCGATGACGCCGCCAACAAGACGGACGAAGACGAAACCGAAGGCGAGAAGGACGAAGAGGCCGAAGCCAAGACCGAATCTCCCGAAGAGGGCGACGGTGAGGGCGAAGGCGAAAGCGAAGGCGAGGACCAGGATTCCGGCGAAGGCGGCGAGGGCGAACCCGGCGACGAGATCGAGGCGACGTCCTCGATGGATTCCGAAACCGAGATGGAAGCCAGCGAGGCCGATGAAGACGAGCCCGCATCCCCCATCCGCCCCAACTACCGCGACAGCGACGCCTTCAAATCCGAATACAAGGCCTTCACCACCGTCCACGACGAAATCGCCACGGCCGAAGCGCTCTGCGATCCGGAAGAACTCACCCGCCTGCGCGCCTATCTCGACGCACAGCTCCAGGGCCTGCAGGGCGCAGTCTCACGTCTTGCAAACAGACTCCAACGCCGCCTCATGGCGCAGCAGAACCGCTCCTGGATGTTCGACCTCGAAGAAGGCGTGCTCGACACCGCGCGCCTCACCCGCGTCATCGTCGACCCCACCGCGCCGCTCTCCTTCAAGATGGAAGACGAGAGCAAGTTCCGCGACACCGTCGTCACCCTGCTGCTCGACAACTCCGGCTCGATGCGCGGCCGCCCCATCATGGTCGCCGCCCTGTGCGCCGACATCCTCGCCCGCACGCTCGAACGCTGCGGCGTGAAAGTCGAAATCCTCGGCTTCACCACGCAGGCATGGAAGGGCGGTCTCTCGCGCGAAGACTGGATCAAGGCCGGCAAACCGCCAACGCCGGGCCGCCTCAACGATCTCCGCCACATCATCTACAAGGCCGCCGACGCCCCCTGGCGCCGCGTCCGCCGCAATCTCGGCCTGATGATGCGCGAGGGCCTGCTGAAAGAGAACATCGACGGCGAAGCACTGCTCTGGGCCTATGACCGCCTGATGGCCCGCGCCGAACAGCGCAAGATCATGATGGTCATCTCCGACGGCGCCCCGGTCGATGACTCGACCCTCTCCGTCAACGTCGGCAACCCGCTGGAAAAACACCTGCGCGAAGTCATCGCCCACATCGAGGGGCCGGCCTCGCCAGTCGAACTCATCGCCATCGGCATCGGCCACGACGTCACGCGCTGGTATCGCCGCGCCGTCACCATCGTGGACGCCGAACAACTCGGCGGCGCCATGACCGACAAGCTGGCCGAACTCTTCGGCGAGGAAGAAGCGAAGAAGGCGAAAGCCTCCGCGCCATCCTCGTCGCCCGCCGACCAGCGCATCCCCGCCGCCGTCGGCCGCGCCATGAAATCCACCACCTTCGGCGAAGTCGCAAAAGGGCGGAGCTCGCGCGCGTGAAGCCATGGCTTGTGAGGGCCGGGCTCACGAAGGCTGGGCTCGCTTCAGCCCTCGCACTGATCCTCGCCGCCTGCGCCACCACGCCACGAGCGCCCACCATGACCATCGACGAAATCGCCCGCGCCTATGTCTCGCTCGTCCTCGAGATCGACGCCCATGAAAGCGGCTATGTTGACGCCTTCTACGGCCCGACCGAATGGCGCGACGCCGCCCGCGCCAATCCCCGCGAACGCCAGCAGCTGAAGACCGACGCCGATGCGCTCGCCACCAGCCTCCGCCAGATCCGCGCATCCGATCCGGAAATGGCCAACCGCGCCCGCGTCCTCCTCGCCCAGATCACCAGCGCCCGCTTCCGCCTCGACATGATCGACGGCAAGCGCGTGAAATTCGCCGACGAAGCCGAACGCCTCTTCGCCCTTCGCCCGAAACTCAAGCCGCTCTCATCCTACGACGCAGCCCTCGCCAGCATCGACAAGCTGATCCCCGGCGAAGGCCCGCTCAACGCCCGCGTCGAAAGCTTCCGCGCCAACTTCTCCATCGCGCCCAATCGTGTCCGCGCCGTCATGGACGCCGCCATCGCCGAATGCCGCAGCCGCACCCGCGCCCACCTCGATCTCCCCGCCAACGAGAGCTTCGACATGGCGCTGGTGAAGGACAAGAGCTGGGGCGCGTACAACTACTATCAGGGCGACAATCACTCGAAGATCGAGATCAACACCGACATGCCGATGTCGATCGGCAACGTCCTCATCCTTGGCTGCCACGAAGGCTATCCCGGCCACCACGTCCAGGGCATCTACAAGGAACGCAATTTCCGCACGCGCGGCTGGCCCGAATATTCCGTCCAGCCGCTCTATGCGCCCGAGTCTCCGCTGAACGAGGGCGGGGCGGACTTCGGAGTCAAACTCGCCTTCCCGGGCGATGAACAAGTGCGCTTCGAAGCCGAAACCCTCTATCCGCTCGCCGGCCTCGATCCAGCAACGGCCGTCGCCTACGACGCCCTGCGCAGGGCCGTAGTCGAACTCGAAGGCGCGCTGCTCACCATCTCGCAGAAACATCTCGACGGAGAGATCAGCCGCGAACAGGCGATCACCCTGATCCAGAAATACAAGATGGTCCCCCGCGATGTCGCAGAACAGTCACTCGCCTTCGACCGCGACTATCGCTCGTATGTCATGAACTATTCCGTCGGCCGCGATCTCGTCGCCGCCTATGTCGACCGCCATGGCGGACAGGATGCGAACGCCCGCTGGGCGGCCTACGAACATATTCTGTCCACGCCGGTCCTTCCGGCAGACCTGACAAAGTAATCTCTGCACAGCGCTCTTGAGCCCCACAGCAGCTCAAGGCATCACCAGCCTGCAGCAAACAGCCAGAGGAGGGCGGTCTTGCAACTCGCTTTCCTTCGCTCAGGCGCCATCGCCGCCGCAGCCCTTATCGCGACCGCCAGCGCCGGCCCGCAGCCGCCGGAAGATCCCATCGCCAACCTGATCGAAACGCGCGAACAACCGCCCGCCGCACCGAAACCCGCCGGCGCCTTCGCCGCCTATGTCGATATGCTGCGCAAGACGTCATGCCCCGCTGGTGTGACCCCCGAAGAACCGCGTCGCATCTCGCTCGCCGCCAAGCCTGTGTCGCTGCAGGGCATCAATCCCGGCCGCAAGACTGTTGGCGCGCTCACCTTTGCCGGCGGCTTCCACCTCACCAGTTCAGACACCGGCTTCGGCGGCTGGTCGGGCCTCGACATGCTCGACGATGGCCGCCTTCTCGCCGTCAGCGACGATGGCCGCTTCCTCTGGATCGACCTCGCCACCGATGGCGTCACGCCAACAGGCGCAAGCATGTCCGAAATGCGCGACAGCGCCGGCAAGCCATTCCCCACCAAGGTGGCGGGCGATGCGGAAGGCCTCGCCATCTACAACGGCATCGCGCTTGTGTCCTTCGAGGGCGACGCGCGCGTCGTGGCCTACGATGTCACCACCTGCGGCGCTGCCGCCCGCGCAGCTCCCGTTGGCTGGAGCCTGAAAACCGCGCTCGCGAATGGCGGCGTCAATGCGGACCCGAATCTCGGCGTCGAAGGCCTTGCCATTACCGACGATGGCTTCCTCATCGCGGGCGTGGAAAAGCAGATGAAGGGCGAAAGCCCGCTGTCCATCCGCCCGCTCGAATCCAGCCCGGATTTCAAGTTCCGTATCGGCCCGAAATCGCCAGAGCTCGTCGGGCTGGATCAGGTGGCGCAAGGCGACGACGTGCGCCTGTTCAGCCTGCATCGCTCATCGTCAGCGCCGCTGTCCAGCAACGCGATCACGCTGATCGAAACCGTGCTCACCCGCACGAACCCGTCGGCCCCCCGCGCAAGCCAGACCTTCAGCATCAGGTCGTCGCTCGTTCTGGCGGAGATGAACCTCCTGCTGACGATCGACAATTTCGAAGGCATCGCCGCGCGTCGCCTGTCCGACGGCCGCGTCCGCCTCTACGTCATCTCAGACGACAACTTCTCCGGCCGGCAGCGCACCCTGCTGATGGTCTTCGACGTCAAATAGGAACGCCAAAAGCGGGCCGCGCGTTGGCGCGTAGGGTGCATTGGAGCAAAGCGTAAATGCACCGCCAGCGCATGACGGCTCCACGGTGCATCTGAAGATGCACCCTACGACGCACTGAAACGGTGCAAGAGAAGAGAAAATCTCGCCGCGCACCCGAACATCAAGCCGGGCGCCCCAAAGCGAAGAACGAGGAAGCGGGCCGCGCGCGATCGCGCAGCCCGCAAGGTTCGTCAGACTGGCTTACTTGGCGGCCGGAACGATCGACGAAACCGTGTCGGTCGAACGGTCGACGGTGCACAGCAGCTTGGCCATGGCGTCGTCGGCGCCTTTCACCTTGAACGAGTAGGTGAAGGTGCCGCCCGTGGCCTTGGTCGAATCCTTGTCGACTTTCACGGATTTGGCGTCCGGATTCTGTTTGCCGATCTCGGTCTTGCAGAGCGACTCAGCGCCCTGGACCGAGATTTTGGCGAGCGCCGGGGAGGCGAGTGCGATGGCGGCGGCAGACAGAAGAATGAGGGAGGAAAGGCGGGTCATTTTTTGATCTCCGTTGGGTGCGTCTTGTGACGTCACCACGGCGGACTAGACGGTGTCAGGCTGCCACCGTCAAGTGACGGGAAGTCGCTGCGACTTAACAGTCCCGTTATTGGAACTGATCACGGATATCTCACGGGACTTGGGATGGCCCCGGTGTAGTCTCGCCGCGAGGCCCACGAACGACCCTGAATTGATAAGGTTTACCATGATCCGTTTGCTTAACGTTGCCGTCGGGGCGGCGTGCCTTCTGGCCGCTGCCTGCTCACCGGCGGGTGCGCCTGTCGCCGCCGTGTCCGAAGCGGCGGCCCCCGCTGCTGCTGCCGAGCCAGCCGTTCCGCAGGCCGTCAACGGCTGGCGCGAACACCCCCTCCCCAGCGGCGTCATGTCGATCCAGCCCGCCAAATGGCGCACCGACGTCATCAGCGTTCCGGTCAAGGCCGGTACGGATCTGGAATACAAGCTGACGATGCAAAAGGGGCAGGGCGTCGTCTACAACGTGGCCTACGAAAACCTCGAACACCCCGGCATGATGGAAGTCGAATTCCATGGCCACACACCCAAGGACGCCAACGGCGAAGGCGACCTGATGTTCTACTCCAAGACCGGCGGCTCGCCCGAAAGCGGAACCTTCATCGCCCCGTGGGATGGCATCCACGGCTGGTGGCTCAAGAACGACAGCCCCAAGGACGTCGTGGTCAAGCTCGAGCTCGCCGGCTTCTACGAGCCCGAAGCGAAGAAATAGCTTCCGCTAACTGACCCGTTTCCCGCGCCTTTCCCGCTTACAGGTCAGGCAAGGAATGTCTGCGCCCGCTCTCCTCAGGCTTGTACGTGCTTGACGGTCCAGGGTGCGCATTCCTTGCTGCGACTTGAGGGGACCGCAGAGGGGATCGGCAATGTCACTGAAGCTCATGTTCGGCGCCGCGCTGGGCGCGCTGAGCCTGCAGGGTTGCGCGTCGATCTCGAACCTCGGCGCCAGCGGCGTCGCGGAGAACATCGAAGGCAACGCCGCCACGCTGAACGACGCGCACACCCGCGCCATGACAGCCATCATCGCCATGAACGTCCTGCGTGCGCGCGACCGCTGGCCCACCAACTACACGACGCTCTCCGGCATCAAGTCGAACCCCACACTCTCGCTCAACGGTTCGGCCAGCTTCTCGCCGCTCGGCCTCGGCAACGCCAACGCGCCCTTCGTCGGCTCTTCCGCCAATGTCTCGCGCAATGAAAGCGCCAACGCCGAATACTCGGTGAACCCCTTCTCCAACAACGACAAGACGCAAGGCCTGCTGAAACCCATTCAGCCCGAACAGCTAGAGAATTACTGGCTCGCCGGCTGGCCGCGCGAAACGCTGATGTGGCTGTTCGTCGATGCGGTGACGTTCGCAGGCGAGAGCCAGCCCTGGTATATCGATGGCGACGAATTCTCCGCCTCGCCATCGCCCCAGGACGCCGTCAACACCGCGCGCTATGTCGAGATCATCGAAGCCGCAAAATCCGGCCGCGTCACCTTTGGTGAGTTGCCCGATCCTTCTCTCGATGCCCGCCACTGCTCGCCCTACGACCCCGTCTACCTCCGCGAGACGTTGGGCGGCGCTACAGTCGACGGCGGCAACAATCGCGGCCCCGGCATGACCGAAACCATCCGCACGGTCGAAACTCTCACCGGCCGCCAGCTCGTCCTCTCCGAAGCCCCGCGCACCGCCGCCGCCAACGAAGCCGCCATCGCGCCCGATCGCTTCAATCGCCGCCTGCTGCTTTGCGACACCTTCGACAAGGCGTGGGGCTTCTATGACGCCGCCACAGGCGCGCCGCTGGCAAAGATCCGCACGCGCTCGTTCGACGACATGATCTATTTCCTCGGCGAGACGCTGCGTTCGGCCGCCGCTGAGGGCCGCCCCACTGTCGCCGGCAACGTCATCCTGTTCCAGACCTACCCGGAACGCGGCAGCCAGGCCTTCGCCGTGCGTGTCGAACACGCAGGCCGCACCTACTTCATCGCGCCGCAAACGCCCGCCGGCGAAACCAGCGGCCCAAGGGACGTCACCGGCAACGTGCTGTCGCTTCTGAACCAGCTCTACCTGCTGGCCCAGTCCGACGAATTCCTCCGCGCACCCGAAGCCCGCGTCCGCTAGCAGCTGGCGCCCGCAGGGCGGGGAAGACCGTTCAAGCCGTGTGCTGTTCCTGCAGCCAGCGCGTCATCACGCCGCCCTTCACGCATTGATCCCAGGCCTGCTGCGGCGTCTCCGCATAGGTGAACAGCGTCTCGTCCACCTTGCCGATGACGCCATGCTTCACCAGCGCCTGGAAGTTCACGACCTCTTCCCAGAACTTGCGGTCATACAGCACGATCGGAATCGGCGGCGACTTGCCCGTCTGGCGCAGCGCGAGAATCTCGAACAGCTCGTCAAACGTCCCCAGCCCGCCCGGGAACACCACCAGCGCATTCGCCCGCATCGCAAAGTGCATCTTGCGCATCGCGAAGTAATGGAAGCGCAGCGTCAGGTCCGGCGTCGAGAAAGCGTTCGGCTCCTGCTCCATCGGCAGCGTGATGTTGTAGCCGATGCTCGGTGCGCCGACATCGTGCGCGCCCCGGTTGGCCGCTTCCATGATGCCCGGCCCGCCGCCCGTCGCGATCACATTGTCCCGCGGCTTGCCCGGCGTATCCAGCTTCGCGCCGCCTTCTTCCGAAACGATCCGCGCAAACGCCCGCGCGTCATTGTACCAGCGCTGGTGATCCGGCGATCCCTTCTCACTAAAGCGGGCCGAACCAAACACCACGATCGTCGAGCGCACGCCCCAGCGCTCCAGCGCCGCCTCGGCCTTGTTGTACTCCAGCATGAAGCGCAAGCCGCGCATCTCGCTCGACAGCAGGAAATCCTGATCCAGCGCCGCGAGCCGATAGGTCGGCGAGGCCATCTGCTGGGCATTCGCGCCCTTGCCGCCGGCGAGTTCGGGAATATCCGCCTGCGTCAGCGTGCCTGCGATGTTGGCGGGCTTGGGAGCTGCGTCGCCGTTCTGCGGTTTGTCGGTGTTATTGGACATGGTCGCCTCTTTCAGGGGGCTGCCTATTCGGGGGGGCGCCTATTCGGGGGACGGATGTCTAACCCCGACCGGTTAAGGAAGCGACCGGAAAAAACCGCGAATTCCCGCGCTATTCCATGATGTCTTCGTTCCAGAGCCCCGGATTCGCAGCGATAAACGCCCGCATCTGCTCAATCGAGGGGGCATGGGCCGCGTCGATCACCTCGATCCCATGGCTCCGCAGGAACGCTTCGTTTCCCCCGAAATTGACCGTGTCATTGATCACCACGCGCGGAATCTTGAACTGCACGATCGTCCCCGAACACATCATGCAGGGGCTCAGCGACGTATACAGCGTCGTATCCCGATACGTCGCCTGCCGCCCCGCCTTGCGCAGGCAATCCATCTCCCCATGCGCAATCGGATCGCCCATCTGCACCCGCTGGTTATGCCCCGACGCCACCAGCAGCACACCCCGCGCCAACGCCGACCCAATCGGCAACCCACCTTCCTCCATCGACCGCTTCGCCTCGACGAAGGACAGCTCGATGAATTCAAGATCGGCGGTGACAAGCATCAGTGCGCCTCCGCCCAGCTCTTCGCTGCCTTCGCTTCCACCACCAGCGGCACGTTCAGCTCCAGCACAGGCAGGGTGGCGCGCGACATTACGTTGGCCGCAACTTCCATCAGCTTCTTCGCCTCGCCCTCCGGCGCCTCGAACACCAGCTCGTCGTGCACCTGCAGCAGCATCTTCCCCTTCAGCCCCGCCGCCTTCAGCGCGCCCGGCATCCGGATCATCGCGCGCTTGATGATGTCCGCCGCCGATCCCTGCAGCGGCGCGTTGATCGCCTGCCGCTCGCCGAACGAACGCTCCGCCCCGTTCGATGACTTGATCTGCGGCAGCCAGATCTTCCGTCCGAAGACCGTCGACACATAGCCATGCTCACGCCCGAACGCGCGATACTTCTCCATGTAATCCTGGATGCCCGGAAACTTCTGGAAGTACTTCTTGATGTACGCCGCCGCTTCCTCGCGCGGGATCGACAACTGCCGCGCCAGACCAAAGCCTGAAATCCCATAGATGATGCCGAAATTGATCGCCTTGGCGCGACGCCGGATCATCGGGTCCATGCCCTTCACCGGAACGGAGAACATCTCGCTCGCCGTCATCGCGTGAATGTCGATGCCTTCCTGGAAGGCCGTGCGCAGGCTCGGAATATCCGCCACATGCGCCAGCAAGCGCAGCTCGATCTGCGAATAGTCGGCCGACACCAAAACATTCCCCGGCTCGGCAATGAACGCCTCGCGGATCTTGCGGCCTTCTTCGGTGCGGATCGGAATGTTCTGCAGGTTCGGATCAGTCGAGGCCAACCGCCCCGTCTGCGCGCCCGCCAGCGAGTACGACGTATGCACACGCCCCGTCACCGGATCGATCGCATCGCGCAAGGTCTCGGTATAGGTCGAACGCAGTTTCGACAGCATCCGCCAGTCGAGCAGAACTTTCGGCAACGCGTGTCCGTAAGCCGCCAGATCCTCCAGCGTATCGGCCCCCGTCGCCCACGCGCCCGTCTTGGTCTTCTTGGCGCCCGCCACATCGGCGAGCCCCATCTTGTCGAACAGGATCTCGCCAATCTGCTTCGGCGAACCCAGGTTGAACGGTTGCCCCGCCAGCTCCTGCGCCTCTGCCTCCAGCGCCCCCATGCGCTGCGCAAAATCGCCCGACAGCTTCGACAGCTTCTCGCGATCCACCAGAACGCCCGCGCGCTCCATGTCGGAAACAACCGGAATCAACGGCCGATCCTGTGTCTCATAGATCGTCGCCACTTTATCCTTGGACAGGCGCGGCTTCAGCCGCTCCCACAGGCGCAGCGTCACATCGGCGTCCTCCGCCGCATACTGCGTGGCTTTATCAAGCGGCACCTGATCGAAGGTCAGCTGCGCCTTGCCCGTGCCCGCCACATCCTTGAACGCGATCGGCTTGTGCCCGAGGTGCAGCTCGGAAAGCTCGTCCATGCCATGGTTGTGCTGGCCCGCCTCCAGCACGAACGACAACAGCATCGTGTCGTCGATCGGCGCCATGCGGATGTCGAGCGCACAGAACATCGAGATATCGTACTTGATGTTCTGCCCGATCTTCAGCACCGCCGGATCTTCCAGCAACGGCTTCAGCAGCGTGATGACTTTCTCAAGTTCGATCTGCTTTGGCTTCTCCGAAAGCAGGTCCTGTATCCCCGCGCCATGTCCGATCGGAATATAGCAGGCCTCGCCCGGCGCCAGCGCCAGTGAAATCCCCACCAGCTTGGCTGAAACAGGATTCAGCCCATCCGTTTCGGTATCGACGGCGACGTAACCCTGCGCCTTCGCCTTGGATACCCATTCAGCGAGACGATAAGGCTCGGTGATCGTCTCATACGCGTTGAGATCGAACGGCTTCGCCACAGGCGCCAGCGGCTCAAAGCTCTCGCCCGGAACGCCATTCGCCGCCGCAGTCGCCGTGGGTTTTCCGCCACCAGCCCGCTCAGCCTTCAGCGCATTCGCCAGTGCCGCTCCCCCGGCAGAAGAGGAGGGGGCAGGCGCGCCTTCCGACCCCAGCGTCTGCGCCACGCGCGTCGTCAGCGTGCGGAATTCCATCTCGGTCAGGAACGCCAGCAATGTCGCTGGATCGGGATCGGCAACACCCAGCTCGTCCAGCTCGACCTCAACCGGAACATCATCCTTCAACGTCACCAGCACTTTCGACATACGCGCCTTGTCCGCGTGCTCGATCAGCGACTCGCGCCGCTTCGGCTGCTTGATCTCGCCCGCACGCGCCAGCAGCGATTCCAGATCGCCATACTCGTTGATCAGCAGCGCCGCCGTCTTCACGCCGATCCCCGGCACGCCCGGCACGTTGTCGACGCTGTCGCCGCACAGCGCCTGCACGTCCACCACCTTGTCGGGTGCGACGCCGAACTTCTCGAACACTTCCGGCGCGCAGATCTTCCGGTCCTTCACCGTGTCCAGCATGCAGATGCGATCATCGATCAGCTGCATCAGGTCCTTGTCCGCCGACACGATCGAAACGCGCGCTCCGCGTGCAGCGGCCTGTCGTGAATATGTCGCGATCAGATCATCCGCCTCGAAGCCCTTCATCTCCAGCGCCGGCTGGCCGAAGGCGATGGCGGCTTTCCGTACAAGCGGAAACTGCGGGATCAGGTCTTCCGGCGGATCAGGGCGGTGCGCCTTGTACTGATCATACAGATCATTGCGGAACGTATGAGCCCCCGCATCGAAGATGCACGCGAAGTGTGTCGGCTGGTCGCCGGCCTTCAGATCCTCCAGCACCTTCCACAACATGTTGCAGAATCCCGCCAGCGCCCCCACCGGCAGTCCGTCGGACTTGCGCGTCAGCTGGGGCAGGGCGTGGTAGGCGCGGAAGATGAAACCCGATGCGTCGATCAGATAGACGTGGCTGGACGCATCAACGGGGCGACGAACGGGCATGCAGGATCTCCTGTCACAATCCCTAACAGTCCTGATTGCCGAGAGCCAGATTTTGCTGGGGTTTTACCTCTGAGTGTAAACGCGAAAGCTTGAATTTTTTCGGACGGGTTACGCGTGTTCCACGGGAATTTAAGCAATCCCTGCCATGGATCAGTAGAGTTAGGTCTACGGGGACTTGAAATGGATACCGTCGTCAGCAAGAGCGTGGAGGTCAGGCCGGCTTCGCCCGCGCGTCCCCCCGTGCTGCGTAACGGCACCACCATTACCGGTTCGATCGTCGCCTTCGCACATGGCGTCATGCTCGGCTATTTCTTCGGTTGGGCCTGGTGCGCTGCCTGGTGCGTCGTTTCGATCGCCGTTCTCATCTGGCTGGTGAAAGACACCGTCGCCGCCAGGGGGGGCGACGCCAAGGCTGAAGCCCGCTCGTACGTGACTCAGTTCGCACTGATCACGCTGTGGATGGCCAGCGCCATCGCACTCTTCCTCACCGGCACGTCGGCAGGCTTGATTCTCGGCGTTACCATTCCCGCTTCATGGGCGATACACGTCATCTTCGCCGGCAAGGCCAACATGAAACTGGTCGGACGTGCGCTTGCCGTTTGCGCCCTGCCGCTGGTCGCCTTCATGCTCTACGTCGCGTGGACTGATCTTCCCGCGTGGGCCGCCATCGCCGGCACAATTGCAGCGCTCGCCATGCTCGCCGGCATTGGCGAGGCCGCCAAGCTGTCCGGCCGCACCTATTCCGAACTGCAGAAAGCCCTCGCTGAATCTTCCTCCACGAAAGAGCGCCTCGAATTCGCGATCCAGTCCGCGGGCGACGGCTATTTCGAAGTCGATCTCGACACCATGATCTGCACGCTGAATCCGGGCCTCTCGAAAAAATTCATGCTCGGCTTTGTCCCGCAAGACGTCTCGATCGCGAAGGACTTCATCCACCACGACGACGTCGGCATGCTGTTCGGCTCGCTGATGGCGGTGAAGGAACACCGGAGCGATGGCTGGAAGCAGCAGCTACGCGTGCGTCTGCCCGATGGCGGCTGGTGCTGGATGCAGCTGCGCGCCCAGCGTCTCGCCGCCAACGCCCTTCACGGCCCGAAACTCATCGGCACCGTCGTCGACGTCACAGCCTCCAAGCTGATCGAGGAAGAACTCCGCGCCGCGAAAGAGAACGCCGAAGCGTCTTCCAACGCCAAGTCGCAATTCCTCGCCAACATGAGCCACGAGATCCGCACGCCGCTCAACGGCGTCCTCGGCATGGCGCAAGCCCTCGAAGGCGACGACCTGACACCGGCCCAGAAGGAAAAAGTCGGCGTCATCCTCGACAGCGGCAAGTCGCTGATGGCGCTGCTCAACGACGTGCTCGACCTCACCAAGATCGAAGCCGGCAAGCTCGAAATCTCCGCCGTCCCGGGCGACTTCCTCCACACGATGAAGCGCACCCGCCAGCTCTTCCAGTCGACCGCCGAAGAAAAAGGCCTCGACCTCCTGGTCCGCTACGACGCCAACTTCCCGCAGCGCCTGACCTACGACCCGACCCGCGTGCGCCAGTGCGTCTCGAACCTCCTGTCCAACGCCATCAAGTTCACCGCGCAAGGCAGCGTCGAAGTCGCGATCAAGGCCAAGCCGCTCGAACATGGCGCCTACATGATCGTCGTCGATGTCTCCGACACCGGCATCGGCATGAGCGAGGACACCTGCGCCAAGCTGTTCACCGTCTTCACTCAGGCCGACGGCGCCACCACCCGCAAGTTCGGCGGCTCGGGCCTCGGCCTCGCCATCTCGCGCCAGCTCGCCCGCATGATGGGCGGCGACCTCGTCGTGAAGAGCGAGGAGGGCGCAGGCTCCACCTTCCGCCTCACCTTCAAGGCGCAGGAAGCCGCCGCTGCCGCAGCTCCCGCACCCGCCGCCCAGAACGCAACAAAGGTCGAGCCCGTCAAACGCTCCCTCCGCGGCCTCCGCGTGCTCCTCACCGACGACAACGCGATCAACCGCCAGGTCATCAAGCTCTTCCTCCAGCCGCAAGGCTGCGACATCGCCGAAGCCACCAACGGCAAGGAAGCGCTCGACAAGATCGCCACCGGCGATTTCGACGTCGTCCTCATGGACATCCACATGCCCGTCATGGACGGCAAGGAAGCCGTCAAGCGCATCCGCGCCACCGACAAATGGCAGACGCTCCCCGTCATCGCGCTCACCGCCGACGCCATGTCCGGCGACCGCGAGAAATATCTCGCCCTCGGCATGACCGACTACGTCTCCAAGCCGGTCGACCAGCGGGAACTCATCGCCAAGCTCCATCAGGTCATGGGCCTCGACGCGCCCGTGTCGCAGGCCCCGGCTCGGGCCCCGGCTCAGCCGAAGTCCGCCTAGGAACGACGTCCGAACCTCCCCACACACGCTCGTGATGCGCCCCGGATTCCGGCCGCGTCACGAAAGCTCCTCAATTACAGGCCCAATTTCGGCAAAAGCCGTCAGCACAAGCTGGCGGCTCGCCTTGCGGACGCGCGGCTTTCCGGCCAGTCTTCCAGGCGAAAAACGCGTTTGCAGCGAAATTGCCTTCAAGGTCTTGGAGTTCGACACTTATGGCGGCCCAAAATATCCAACGCCAGAATACCAAGCGGTCTCTTCTCGCGCGCCTCGCGCTGCCCGCCATCGGCATCGCCGCCATCGCCGGCGCCTTCTTCGCCGCCCCGCTGCTGAACCTCGAAGCTGCGCCCCCCGCCGTCGCCCAGCCCGCCACCCAGCAACAGCCCATCAACCGCCCCGGCTTCGCTGGCGAGGATTTCGCCGCCCTCTCCAAGCGCCTCATGCCCTCGGTCGTGAACATCTCCACGCGCCAGACGGTCGCGCGCGGCGACGGCCTGCCGGCCTTCGGCCCCAACTCGCCGCTCAATGAGTTCAACGACCTGCTCGGCCGCGGGCAGGGTGGCCTCCGCCGCCAGTCCTCGCTCGGCTCCGGCTTCATCATCGACGCGTCCGGCTATGTCGTCACCAACAACCACGTCATCGACGGCGCCGACGAGATCGACGTGAACCTGTCGGACGGCACGGTTCTCCCGGCCAAGCTCATCGGCAAGGACGAAGACGTCGACCTCGCTCTCCTGAAAGTCGAAAGCCGCACCGCGCTCACGCCAGTTCCGTGGGCCAACTCGGATACGGCCGATGTTGGCCAGTGGGTCATCGCCATCGGCAACCCGTTCGGCCTCGGCGGCACGGTCACTGCCGGCATCATCTCCGCCCGCAACCGCGACATCAGCGCGGGCTCCTACGACGACTTCATCCAGACCGACGCCGCCATCAACAAGGGCAACTCGGGTGGCCCGCTGTTCAACCTGCGCGGCGAAGTCATCGGCATCAACACCGCCATCATCTCGCCGGGCGAAGCCGGCGGCTCGGTCGGCGTCGGCTTCTCCGTCCCCGCCAACTTCGCCAAGGTCGTGATCGAACAGCTGCGCAAAAGCGGTGTCACCAATCGCGGCACGCTGGGCATCACCGCCCGCTCCGTCGATCAGCCCATGGCTGAAGCCTACGGCCTCAAGAGCCCGTCAGGCGCCATCGTCACCTCCGTCACCAAGGGCAGCGCCGCCGAAGCCGCTGGCCTGAAAGTCGGCGACCTCATCACCACGCTGAACAACCAGGCCATCAAGGAAAGCCGCGACCTCTTCCGCATCATGGGCGTCACGCAGGTCGGCGCACAGGTCTCGGTCCGCTATATCCGCAATGGCAATCAGGGCTCGGCCACGGTGAAACTCACCGGCGCCAGCGCCGCCGCCAAGAAACCGACCGAGCGCGACGTCGCGAAAGAACTCACCAACGTCCTCGGCATCAAGTTCAAGGCCATCGAAGACACCGACCGCCGCCGCCGCGGCAT
>DAINAT010000018.1:0-41500 GCA_036733305.1 Hyphomonadaceae bacterium | reverse complement strand
CCTATCCGGGGTCGTACCTTCTCTACAACACGCCGCTGGGCGGGGTTCTGCCGGGACGTGCGACGGGCGAAGTGGTGGATGGGAAGTTTACCCCGCAGCTGACCGAGCTGGGCAAGCGGCACTCGGTGACGGCGACGTTGCCGACCGAGGGCTGGGGTCCGTGGATGCGGTACATGAAGATGGACCAAGGCAAGGCCGAGGCGCTGATGCAGACGCCGGATGGTCATCCGCTGCTGCTGCTGAACCGCGTGGGTCAGGGACGCGTGGCGTCGGTGATGTCTGACCAGCTGTGGTTGTGGGCGCGTGGCTATGAGGGCGGCGGGCCGTATGCCGAGCTGATCCGGCGCACGGCGCACTGGCTGATGAAGGAGCCGGAGCTCGAGGAAGAGCTGCTGGAGCTGGAAGCCGGCGCATCGCCGGAGCTGACGGCGACGCTGCATACCATGTCGGACACGCCTGCCCCGCTGTCGGTGGAGGCGCCCGACGGGACGAAGGTGGAGAGCCCGTGGTCGCTGGTCTCGCCGGGTAACTATCGCGCAGCTGTTCCGGCGAAGGAGCTGGGGCTGTATCGCGCAACGAGCGGCAAGCTGAAAGCGGTGACGCTGCGCGGGCCGACGCATCCGCGCGAGTATCTCGATCTGCGCGCGACGCCGGACAAGCTGCAGCCGATCGCTACGGCGACGCTGGGCGGCGTGTTCAGACTGGGCGCCGATGGCACGCCGACGATGCCGCGTGTCGATCGCGTGGGCGATCGCGGGAATGCTGCGGGCAGCGACTGGCTGGGTCTGCGCGAGCGCAAGGCCTATGCGGTGCGCGCGACGGACTCGACGACGCTCATTCCGGGCGTGGTCGGCATGCTGCTGGCGTGCGCATTCCTGATGCTGGCGTGGCGGCGTGAGGGGCGGTAGCCCGCCCCTCTTAGTCTAAGCCGCGTTAGTTAGCGCGGAATGCTGAGCTCGCCGGTCAGCTTGGCGGCGCGATCCGAAAGGTCGCGGATCAGGACGCGGTGCTGGTCGACCGGGCCAGGCAGCGTGAAGCGGCCTTCGCCGGCGCGGTGGAAGCCGAAGCGCTCATAGTATTCGTGGTCGCCGACGAGGATCACGGCGGCATAGCCCTGCTCTCGGCAGACGCCGATGGCGCGCTCCATCAGCTTGAAGGCGACGCCATTGCCACGGCGGCGCTCGGCGACGGCGATGGGGCCGAGGAAGGCGGCGCGACCGGCTTCTCCGACTTTCACCGGCCAGACGCGGACGACGCCGGTGAGGCCTTCGCTGTCGATGGCGACGAGGCTGGCGTCGGCGATGGCGTGGTTGCCCTCGCGCAGGCGCTCGGCCGTCTTGGCGAAGCGGCCGGGGCCGAAGACGTCATCGTACAGGGCTTCAACGGCTTCGGAATGCTCCGGCGCGTCGAGCGAAATAACGTACGGGGGGATAGTCGAGGTGGTGTTCACGGGGCGCAGGCTCCGAAGACGAGAGTGACGAACCAACGACCGCAGCTTCGGCCCGCCCTCCTTCTTGGAGTTTGGCCTCTGCCCAGGTCAGCACATCACCGCTGGTCGCCGTCTTCCCCCCAAACCCATTTAAGGAATCGAGGGCCCTTCGCGCAGCCGGTTATTGGGGGGTGCACATAGGGTCGTTTGACCTGGGGTGCAAGAATTTTTGTGTGACAGCCGCTGGGGCAAGTTGGTGGGCGAGCCGGCTGGGCCGCCACAATTCGCGCGAGAGGCATCGTGTGAGTGGCTGGGATGGTTGAGTGATGGAGCCGTGGCGGGGGTGATGGGGCGTGGCGGGAAGTTGGCTGAGAGAGGCGGGCTTGGCGGAAGCGAACCGGGGCTCATCGCGCCGGACCCTGGAAGGGGCGTGGCTGTCACCCCGGAAGCGCGAGCGCTATCCGGGAACCATCGAGAGGCCACCGTGCTCTCACACTGGGTCCCGGCTCTCCGCTTCGCTTCGGCCGGGATGACAAGCGGCGGTGCGCGTCGGCGTTGGGTGGCTTCGGGCGCTGGCAAACTGACGGGCCGCGTGCAGACTGGCCTCAGCAAAAATCGGAGGAAGCGCGATGGGTGTTCTGGAGGGCAAGGTTGTCCTGATCACGGGCGGTGGAAACGGAATCGGGCGGGAGACGGCTCTGTTGCTGGCGCGTGAGGGCGCGAAGGTTGTGGTGAATGACCTCGGCGGGTCGCTGACCGGGGGCGATGAGGGGTCTGCGGGGCCGGCTGAGAAAGTCGCGCAGGAGATCCGGGCGGCGGGTGGTGAGGCGGCTTCCAACTCGGACAGCGTGACGGATTTCGCCGCCGTGGGGCGGATGGTTGAGCAGGCGAAGGATACGTTTGGCGGGCTGAACGCCATCGTGAACCCGGCGGGCATCCTGCGGGATGGCATGTTCCACAAGATGACCGAGGAGGACTGGGACCGGGTGGTCAACGTCCACCTGCGCGGCGCTTTCAACGTCACACGGGCGTCGATCGAACTGTTTCGGGAGCAGAAGGACGGGGCCTATGTGCTGTTTACCTCCACCTCCGGGCTGATCGGGAATATCGGCCAGTCGAACTATGCCGCCGCCAAGCTGGGCGTTGTCGGCCTGTCGCGCGTGGTGGCGATGGAGGGGCTTCGGAACAATGTCCGCTCCAACGTGATTGCGCCGTTTGCCTGGACACGGATGATCGAGTCGATCCCTGTGAAGGACGAGGCCAGCGCCAAGCGGGTGGCCCGGATGCGGGACGCCATGCGCGCCGATCAGGTGGCGCAGCTGGCGGTCGCCCTGTGCTCCGACCGGGCCAAGACCGTCACCAGCCAGATATTCTGTGTACGGGGCAATGAGATCATCCTGTTCGATCAACCCCGCCCGATCCGGTCGGTGGCGGACACGACGGGCTGGAATCCGGAAAAGATCCTCGACAACTGCCTGCCCTCCATGGCCGGGGACTTCTTCGGGCTGGAGGCCACGGCGGATATCTTCCCGTACGACCCAATCTGACGCTTGGCAGGGGCTGGCCAGCGGCCCGGTTTGGGCGAGCGAGTCGGCCGGACGCCGGGGCGAGCCCGCCGGTGCTTGGACAAACCGGCTCATGAGCATGCGTGGAGGCGAAATCTTTGTGCAGTTTTCCCCCGATAAACCTCGATTTTCCTGAGGCATGGCCGGAGATTTATGGTTTAGAAAGCGTTCCGTCCGCATCTCGTCGCGGAGAGGTCGATCGTTTGTCTTTGTCATCCCCCTCGCCCGGGTCCTGGTCCGGCATTTTTGGTGCAACGGCTTTTGGCTGGGGCGCGTTGGGACTTGGTAGGATGATGGCCTCGGGGGAGCGGGCGTAATGGGTGACTCCGGCGGAACACTTTGGTCGATGAAGACAAAATCGCGCCAACCCTGGTGGTCCTACCTCCCGGACGCCGAACTGCTTCAGATGCGCCTGAAGGACCTGCACGTTTCCATCGAGGGGACCTGGCTGCAGGCCTCGATGAAAGAGCTGAACAGCGAGCTCAAGCGCCGCGGCCTGGTTCAGGCCCATGCCTGGATTTCCGACGAATGGTTCAGCCCCGACACGACGCCGGGCATCGCCGTTCCGTTCTACCTCGCCCATCCGCGTCTCGCGCGGCTTGAGCGCAAGATGTTCAAGGAAGTGGAAGGCGGCACCAAACGCCAGTGCTTGCAGATCCTGCGGCACGAAGCCGGCCACATCATCCAGCACGCCTACGCCCTCCATCGCCGCCGCAAATGGCAGGAGATGTTCGGCCGCTCGTCCTCGCCCTACCCGGACAGCTATCGCCCGAACCCGAACAGCAAGGATTTCGTCCAGCACCTGCCGCGCTGGTATGCGCAGAGCCATCCGGATGAGGACTTCGCCGAGACGTTCGCTGTGTGGCTTACGCCGCGCGCGACATGGCGGAAGAAGTACGCCGAGTGGCCGGGCGCCTTGCGGAAGCTCGAATTCGTCGACGCCCTCATGGAAGAGATTTCCGGCACCAAGGCTGGCCTGACGCGCCGCATGGAAGTCGATCCGGTCGGCCGTCTCAACAAGACGCTGGCTGACCATTACGAACGCAAGCTGGCGCACTACGCGATCGATACCGACACGCGGTACGACAAGGACCTGCTACGCATCTTCTCAAACGAGCCGCGCCATGCGCGCTCGAAGCCTGCATCGTCCTTCCTGCGCAAGAACCGCGTGAAGATCCGCGAAGGCGCCTGGCGCGTATCCGGCGCGTATCACTTCGCGCTTGAGCACACGATTGACCAACTGATCAGCCGCGCCCGCGCCCTGAAGCTTCGCGCTCCGGGAACGGAGAGCGAGCTGCGCAAGGCGATGGTTCGCCTGATCCATAACAAGGTGGCGCACCAGCTGCACACCTCGCGCCGGCAGTGGTTCGCTGTATGAAATCCCTACGTATTCTAGCCCTCGCTCACCCCGACCTGATTCCGCCCGACAACATGGCGGAACTTTCGGAAGAAGAAGCCTATGTCTGGAAGACGGAGTACGATGTCTCCACGACGCTGAAGGCGAGCGGCCATGAAGTGCGCATGCTTGGCGTTCAGACCGAGCTGGCGCCGATCCGCGATGCGGTCGAGGAGTGGAAGCCGGATATCGTCTTCAACATGCTCGAGGAATTCCACGGCGAGACGCTGTATGCGCAGAACGTGGTGGCGCTGCTGGAGCTGCTGCGCGTTCCGTACACGGGCTGCAATCCGCGCGGACTGATGCTGGCGCGCGGCAAGGACCTGTCGAAGAAGCTGCTGAAGTATCACCGCGTGCCGGTGCCCGCGTTTGCGGTGTTCCCGATCGGCAAGAAAGTGCGCCGGCCGGGTCGGTTGAAATTCCCGCTGATCGTGAAGTCGCTTTGGGAAGATGCCTCGCTTGGCATCGCGCAGGCGTCGATCGTGGACACGGACGAGAAGCTGGCTGAACGCGTGGCGTTCATTCACAAGCGGCTGAACACGCCAGCGATTGCGGAAGAGTTCATCGAAGGTCGCGAGATCTATGTCGGCGTCCTGGGCAATGACCGCATCCAGGTTCTGCCGGTGTGGGAGCTGAGCTTCTCCAATCTTGCCGAGGGCTCGCACGCCATCGCGACCGAGAAGGTGAAGCACGATCCGATCTATCAGGAGAAGCGCGGCATCCTTCAGGGACCAGCGCAGGACCTGCCGCCCAAGACAGTGACGAAGATCCGCACGCTGGCCAAGCGCATCGCGCACACGCTGGAGCTTGACGGCTATGGCCGGATCGACTTCCGCCTGTCGAAGGACAACATCCCCTACTTCATCGAAGCGAACCCGAACCCGGAGATTGCGGCGAGCCAGGAGTATGCGCAGGCCGCCCTGCACGCGGGCACGAGCTATGCGGATCTGCTCAACAAGATCGTCATGCTGGGCCTGAAGCGGGCGGGCGTGGAGCTCTAGGGCTCCACAGCCGATAGGCCGGATCAGCCGCTGGGATCGTCGTCGATGGGTTCGACCTTGCGGACCAGAACCTTGTCGATGCGGCGGCCGTCCATATCCACGACTTCGAACTGAAGCGGCATGCGCTGGGCCTTGTCGCCTTCTTTCGGCACGGTGCGCATCAGGTGCATCACCAGGCCGGCGACGGTTGAATAGCCTTCGTCTTCGAGGCCGCGAACGGCAACCAGTTCCTCGAACTCATCAACGGGCGTCATGCCATCGACCAGCCAGGAGCCGTCGTCGCGTTTGACTGGCGGGGCAAGGCCTTCGTCTTCCGAAAGGGCCGCATCGCCCGCGATGGATTCGAGCAGGTCAGCCGCGGTGACGAGGCCGAGGACGGCGCCGTATTCATCCGACACGATAACCATGCGGACCTGGTTGCCGCGCATGGCTTCGAGCATTTTCAGGACCGGCATGGTCTCCGGCACAAATTGCGGCGGGTGCATCACGGCTTTCAGGTCGATCGCGCCTGTGCGCGCCAGGTAAGCGAAGAGTTCCTTGGCCTGTACGACGCCGATGATCTCGTCCGCATCGCCATTGGCGACGGGGAAGCGGGAGTGACCGCTGTCGGTGATTTCCTTCAGCAGCTCTTCGCGCGGCGTATCGGGATCGAGCCAGATGACTTCGGTGCGCGGCGTCATGATGGCTTTCACCGAGCGGTCGCCGAGGCGCATCACGCTCTGGATCATGTCGCGCTCTTCCTCCTCGATGACGCCGGCTTTCTCGCCTTCGACGATGAGGGACTGGAGTTCTTCCTCCGTGACGTCCTCCTGCCGTGTGCGATGCAGGCCGAGGAGGCGGATCAGCCCCTCGGTGGACATGCGCAGGACGATGACGACCGGCGAAGCAACGACTTCGATGAAAGCCATCATCGGCGCCATGATCGACGCCAGCGATTCAGGTGCAGATAGCGCAATGCGCTTGGGGATCAATTCGCCCAGCACCAGCGACAGGAAGGTGGTGAAAGCGATGACCAGGCCGAAGGCGATGGCGTAGGCGTGCTCCACGACAGCCGGGTGAAGGCTGGCCACCCAGGGCGTCAGGTCGTCGGCTAGCGATGTTGCGCCGTACGCGCCGGCGATGACACCGATGCCGGTGATGCCGATCTGCACGGTCGACAACATCTTGGAGGGATCTTCGAGCAGCCGCAGCGCTGTCTTGGCGCCGCGGTTGCCGCGGTCGGCCATGGCCTTGAGACGCGGCTTGCGCGAGGAAACGATTGCCATCTCAGACAGCGCGAACACGCCGTTGAGCAGGATGAGCAGTACGAGGATCAGAAGTTCCATTTACTCCGCGGGCCCGCTAGGCCCGTGTGCCTGGATGCGCCGGAGGACCCGGCGGATCATCTTCTGCGATAGTTGGCGGCGGCTTTCAACAGCCGCCTTTGGTCGCAAGGATCAGGGCTACGGCCTATAAATTGATCCAAAATCAATGATATAGACTACGGAAATCGATCCGCAGAAGATTGTGGATGCACGTGCATTTTGGGCGCTGGGGTGCTGAACGGTTTGCATATAGGAGTTTATTCCTATAACATGCATCCCATCCTAGTCGGGAGCCCATCGCCCATGCGTCACAACGATATCTGGAAAGCGGTGGATGCGCTGGCGGAGCGGAATGGGCTTTCGACGTCCGGTCTGGCGCGGAAGGCGGGGCTGGATGCGACGGCGTTCAACAAGTCGAAGCGGGCGGGCGCGGATGGGTCGCCGCGCTGGCTGTCGACCGAGAGCCTGATGAAGGCGCTGGATGCGGTGGGGACCTCGCTGGAGGATTTCGCAGCGCTGGCCGAGGGACGGCAGGGCCATACGGCTCCCCTGCTCGGCTTCGCCAAGGCGGGCACGGACGGGTATTTCGACGATGCTGGTTTCCCGACCGGCGATGGCTGGGAGGACGTGCGCTTCCCCGGCCTCGAGACAGAAACAGTCTATGCGCTGGAGATCACTGGCGACTCGATGGAGCCGGTCTATCGCCGTGGCGACAGGATCGTGGTGGCCCCCGGTGTGGCTGTGCGAAGGGGCGATCGGGTGGTGGCGCGGACGCGCGATGGCGAGGTGCTGGCCAAGGTGCTGGGCCGGCAGACGGAGCGACTGGTGGAGCTGCTGTCGCTCAACCCGACCTATCCGCCACGCGAGCTGGCGCGAGGCGACGTGGCGTGGATGGCGCGCATCCTGTGGGCGAGCCAGTAGCTAGTTCTGGCGCGCTTTCGCCATTGCCTGCATGGCGGCAGCGGTTTCCGGATTCGACGGGAAGAAGGCTTCGACGGCCAGCTCTGACAGCGTGACGTCTGCAGGTGTGCCGAAGACGGTGGTTGTCGTGATGAACGATAGCAGCTGGTCGCCCAGCTTCAGCTCGAACGGCAGTGCGATGGCGTCTGCGTCTTCCCACGGCTTGCCCTTCGGAGCGGATGGCGCGGGGTAAGCTGCGAGTTCGCGTTCGATCTCGATCAGCTTTGGATCGCAGGTGACGTTGATCTGTTCGCCGAGCCGCCAGAGCACGTGCGACTTCCAGCGCGCCAGATTGTTGATGAACGGCGCGAGACCGCCCGGATGCAGCGACAGCTTCAGGATGTTGATCTGGCCTTCGAGCAAAGCCTTGTCGCTGACGAGGCCTAACAGCGGGCCAACTGCCGCGTTGGCCATGACGAGGTTCCAGTAGCGGTCGATCGCGAGGGCCGGGTTTGGCTCATAGCCCTTGAGCACGCGTTCGACGGCGGCGCGGGCAGCGTTCATGGAGGGGTCCGTGAGCTGCCGTT
The DNA here is from genome assembly GCA_036733305.1 of Hyphomonadaceae bacterium. Taxonomy (GTDB): domain Bacteria; phylum Pseudomonadota; class Alphaproteobacteria; order Caulobacterales; family Hyphomonadaceae; genus UBA7672. Next base: position 33,318 of record DAINAT010000018.1, on the reverse strand, counting down.
CGGCAAAGGCGGGGGCGAAGCCTGCCGAGAGAAGGAGCACGTTGCGCTCGCGCAGCGGCAGGCCGAGATGTTCGGACAGGGTTTCGACCATGTCGCGCGACGGCGCGGAGCGGCCGCTTTCGACGAAGCTGAGGTGACGCTGGGAGACGCCGGCTTCAAGGGCAAGATCGAGCTGGCTGAGGCGGCGGCGCGTGCGCCATTCCTTGATCAGGTCGCCAACCTTGCCGGTCTGGGCGTGGGCCGTTTGTGTCGAGGCGGCTTGTTTCATCATGGCCTGACGATAGCCGGACGCGATCTGCGCTTCCATTACCTGCCACGTAATCGCCAGGCCGAAACGGGCCCTCCATGTTCGCCCCATCGAGACGACCAACATAGGAGCCCGACATGCCTGCCCTCTCCCCCTTCCTTCGCAAAGTCCTGCTTGCCGACACCGTGGTTTCCGGCGCGGCGGGTCTCGCCATGATCGCCGGGGCCGACTTCACGCATGAGCTGCTAGGCCTGCCCTCCGAATTGCTGTTCTGGGCGGGCGTCGCGCTGATCCCGTTCGTGACCATGCTGGCGATGATCGTGTGGGCTGGCCGTGCGCCGACCTGGCTGATCGTGGCGATTATCGTGACGAACTTCGCATGGGTGGCGGGAAGCCTGTTCGTGGCGTTCGGCCCGGCTTTTGCGCCGAGTCTGCTCGGCCAGGTGTTCATCGTCGCGCAAGCAACGATCGTCGGCGTGTTCGCAGAGCTCCAGTTCATGGGCCTGCGCCGCACGGCCGCGACGGCCTGATCCTCCCCTCCGACTGTCGCACGCCTTCACTCCTCCGGCTTCAGCCGGGGGAGTTTTCTTATGCGAGGTCGAGCGCCGTCAGCTTGTCGAGGACCGCGGCAAGGCGCGAGTGCGGCACGGGCGACGACATGGCGGTGTCGGCAGCCCAACGCAGATAGGTTTCGACTTCGCCGCGCTCGGCCTTGCGCTGGAGCATGGCCAGCACCGGCCAAGCATAGCTGTCGTACTCGTCGAGCGGCACGCCAGCGCCGATGGGGTCCCAATCCGTGTGCAGGATGGCGCGCACGCGATCGAAACCGACCTTGGCGCGCTCACGTTCGGCGGCCGTCACAGCATGGTTTCCGCGAGCTTCTGGGCTGACGCCTTGTCGGCTTTCAAGGCGGTTGCGAGCTCTGAAGCGCGTTGTTGCATGATGCGCTCGAGATAATCGCCTGCGCTGGCGTTGATGGCGCGATCGAGGGCGCGCATGGCTTCGTCAGCGTACCCGGCAGCATCGAGCGAAACGAGTGCGCGAGCATACTGCCAATGAATGCCGATGTCGTCTGGAGCGAGGCTGGCCGCGGCGGCGTAGTAGGCGCGCGCCTTGTCGATGCTCGCATTCATCATCCATGCGCCCATATCGCCGCCGCGTTTCTGGACTTCGATGTTCCAGACGGCGAGGAAGCCCTGCGCATAGAAGTTGGCGGGGTCGGACTTCAACACCCCCTCCGCGAGCTTGCGCGCCTTCTCGCCATAGCCAGCCGTCCAGGCGGCCATAGCGTCCATCGGGCGGCTCTTGAGGGAGAGCGCGATGGCGAGTTGCAGGCGGGCCTCATCCAGATCGGGTTCGAGCTTTAGCGCTGCTTCGGCATTACGCGCGGCCTGATCGATCAGCGCTGCATCAGGCTCGTCCGTGCCGGTCATGCATTGGGCCAGCAGGGCGCGGGCGGCGAAAGCGAGATCGTCTGCGGTTGCGCCAGCCTCTGCATCGACGGCGGCGTCGAGATACGCGCCACGCGCGAACTTCTCGGACAGCTCAGTTGATATGGGGTGAGCCGATGCCGGGAGGGTAAAAGGCGCCAGCGTGGCGAACACCACCGCAAGGCTCACGAGAGCGCCGAGCGAACTGCGCATTCCCTTCCTTACCGTCCGGCCTTACCGTCCGGCTCTTCCTTACCATCTGGAAATGTCATGATGCGCCGAGCTTTCCTCTTGCGCAACGATCCAAACTCAGGCGCTTAGTGGAAAATCGAGGAGCGATTGGCTGTGCGTAGTCTGGCTTGTGTTGCGGTGCTCGCCCTGGCGGCCGCTTGCGGCGGGCCGGAAGGCGGTGACACGCGCCCGAATGCGCCCTCCCCCGACTCGGCCGAACTCCCTGCAAATCTCTCCGGCGACGAGCGCCCGTATTCCGGCGAGTGGGCTGCGCAGACGGATGACTGCGACGACTCGCGCAAGGTCTGGACGATCGAGGACAACCGCATGGGGGTGCGCAAGCAGCGCTTCTGCGTGTTCAGCGAAGTTCGCCAGACGGAAGGCTCGAACGAGACCGAAGTCTGGCGGGCGGATGCGCGCTGTCTGGCTGCGGGCCATGAAAGCGATGATGTGCTGTTCTTCCGCGTGAAGCAGGGGCGGCATGAGATGCGGGTGCGGATCAGCGATGCGGACCCGGAAGAACTCGTGCGCTGCCCGATGCGGACCTGAGCAACTGATTGCCCGGCCCCGCGGCTCACCTTATGCCGCGAGGGATGATTTCCGACATCCTGCTTATCTTTCACTTTCTCGGCCTGATGATGGGCGTGACCGGCGGCTTGGGCGGGACCGTTGTGCTGGCTGTCGCCTCGCCTGCGCAGAAGGCCAAGGGCGGACCCATTCGCGGGATCGGGCCGGCGCTGACGCATCTGTCGATGTCTGGGCTCGTCATCATGTGGCCGACGGGGATCGGGCTGTTGATGGTGACCGACTTCGCGGGCGCGACGGGTCCGATGTTCTGGATGAAGATCGGGTTCGCGTGCGCCGTCACGTTCGCTACGGTTTCCACGCTGATGGTTTATCAGCGCGCGCGGAAGGACCCGAAGGTGGCGCAGCTGCTGCTGACGCTCGGGCCGCTGGCGACGCTTTGCTACGTGCTGACGATCGTGTTTGCCGTGCTGGCTTATCACTAACCGCGTGCCAGTGAGTCCCGGATCAGCTTGGCTGACTCCTTCACGCCGTAGAGCGCGATGAAGCCGCCGAAGCGGGGGCCTTGGGACTGGCCAAGGCAGACTTCGTAGATGGCGGTGAACCAGAGGCGGAGCGGATCGAACGCGTGCTCGGTGCCGACGGCGAAGACCATCGTTTGAAGCGTTTCGCCATCGAGCGCGCCATCCCAATTTTCGAGACGGGTGGCGAGGTCTTCTAGGGCGGCGCGTTCCTTGTCGTCGGCCGCGCGGAACTTCTTCGTCGGGGCGACGAAGTCGGCGTAGTAGCGCAGCGCGTAGCCGACGAGATGATCGAGCAGCGGATCGGTTTCCGGCGTGGCGTTGGGCGCCTCGCGCTTGATGAAGCCCCAGAGCACATCCTTGTTCGATGCGTTGGCAGCGGAGACCAGGTTCAGCAGCATGGCGAACGACACCGGCGATGATTTCGCCGGCGGCTTGCCGCCATGGATGTGCCAGACGGGGTTTTCGAGCTGCTGTTCCGGCGTCTGCCCGGCGTAGGCGCCGAGGAAGGTGAGATACTCGTCGACGGCTTTCGGGATGACGTCGAAGTAGAGCTTCTTCGCGGTCTTCGGCTTCTGCCACTGATACAGCGAGAGGCTTTCGGCGGGGGCGTATTTCAGCCACTGCTCGACCGAGATGCCATTGCCTTTGGTCTTCGAGATCTTCTCGCCTTTTTCGTCGAGGAAGAGTTCGTAGACGAACTGGTGCGGAGCTTCGACGCCGAGGATGCGGCAGATCTTGGAGTAGATCGGCGCGTTGGCCTGGTGGTCCTTGCCGAACATCTCGAAGTCGACGCCGAGGGCGGCCCAGCGCATGCCGAAGTCGGGCTTCCATTGCAGCTTCACATGGCCGCCGGTGACCGGGAGCGTCGTGTCCTGGCCGTTCTCGTCGACGAAGGTGACCGTGCCGGCTTTGGCGTCGACGGCTTTCATCGGCACGTAGAGGACGCGGCCTGTGGTGGGCGAGATCGGCAGGAAGGGCGAATAGGTTTCGCGGCGCTCGTCGCCCAGCGTCGGCAGCATCACCTTCATGATGTCATCGTACTTCTCGGCGGCGCGCAGCAGCATCGCGTCGAAACGGCCCGACCTGTAGAGCTCGGTCGCGGAGGCGAATTCGTACTGGAAGCCGAAACTGTCGAGGAAGGCGCGGAGGCGCGCGTTCATGTGGGCGCCGTAGCTCTCGTGCGTGCCGAAGGGATCGGGCACGGTGGTGAGCGGCATCTGGAGATAGGCCTGCAGCTTCTCCGGGTTCGGCACCGTGTCCGGGATCTTGCGCATACCGTCCATATCGTCCGAGACGCAGATCAGGCGGGTGGTGTAGGCGCCGCCCGTCAGCGCTTCGAAGGCGCGGCGGACCATGGTGGTGCGGACGACTTCGCCGAACGTGCCGATGTGCGGCAGGCCGGATGGGCCGTAGCCGGTTTCGAAGACGACGGGCGCGTCTTTCGGACGGCCGGCCTTCTTCAGCTTCTCGATGCGCGCCTTGAGCTCGCGGGCCTGTTCGAACGGCCAGGCTTTTGCGGTTGCGGCTAAATCGGCGGTGGACATCGGGAACTCCTGTCGGACCCGCCTATTGGGCCAGGGGCTGGGGGTCAAGGTGAGCGGTTCCAATGGCCGTCATTCCTGCGAAAGCAAGAACCTGGGGACGACAGGCGCCGGTGTATGCGGTGTCTGGGTCCCGGCTTATGCCGGGAGGAGCGGGTCGAAAAATTGGCGGTGGTGGGTGGGGCGTGGTGCATCTGAAGATGCACCCTACGGGTTCGTGTTTTGTGCGTGGGGGAAACGAAAACGGCGGCGCTTTGGGGCGCCGCCGTTGGGTTTCTGGGCTTTCGTTGGTCTTACCAGCGGACGCCCTGGGTTTTGCTTTCGGCTTCGACTTTGGCTGCGTAGGAGTTGTCGCGGTATTTCTTGAACTCGTTACGAGCGATGGCGCGGTTGTGGACTTCATCCGGGCCGTCGGCGAGGCGCATGGTGCGCATCGAGGCGTACTGGCGGGCGAGACCGAAATCGGTCGTCACGCCGGCGGCGCCGTGGGCCTGGATCGCGTCGTCGATGATGCGGAGCGCAGCCAAGGGACCGGCGACCTTGATCATAGCGATCTCGTTCTGCGCGCCCTTGTTGCCGACCTTGTCCATCATGTCTGCGGCCTTGAGGCAGAGCAGACGCGTCATCTCGATGTCCATGCGGGCGCGGGCGATACGCTCTTCCCAGACGGAGTGTTCGGCGATCTTCTTGCCGAAGACGGTACGCGAGAGGAGGCGTTTGCACATTTTCTCGAGCGCGACTTCCGCCGAGCCGATGGTGCGCATGCAGTGGTGGATACGGCCCGGCCCGAGGCGGCCTTGCGCGATCTCGAAGCCGCGGCCTTCGCCGAGCAGCATGTTGGTGGCGGGAACGCGGACGTTCTCGAGGCGGACTTCGGCGTGGCCGTGGGGCGCGTCGTCATAGCCGAACACCGGCAGCATGCGGATGACCTTCACGCCGGGCGTGTCGAGCGGCACGAGGATCTGCGACTGCTGCTTGTGTTTCTCGGCGTTGAAATCCGATTTGCCCATCACGATGGCGACCTTGCAGTGGCTGTCGCCGACGCCCGAGGACCACCACTTCGTGCCGTTGATGACGTAGTCGTCGCCATCACGATCAATGCGGGTTTCGATGTTGGTGGCGTCCGAGGAGCCGACGGCCGGCTCGGTCATGAGGAAGGCGGAGCGGATGTCCCCGTTCATCAGCGGGCGCAGCCATTTTTCCTTCTGCGCTTCGGTGCCGTAGTAGTGGAAGACTTCCATGTTGCCGGTGTCGGGCGCGGAGCAGTTGAAGACTTCCGAGGCGAAGCTGACGCGGCCCATGATTTCGGCAAGCGGTGCGTATTCGAGGTTGGTGAGGCCAGCGCCCTTCCACTCGCCTTTGTCATGCTCCTTGTGCGGAGGCATGAACATGTTCCAGAGACCTTCCTTCTTGGCGATCTCTTTCAGGTCGTGGACGATCTGCGGCGTGACCCAACGGTCGCCGGCGGCGTGCTGCGTCTCGAACGTTTCGACATTCGGGTAGACGTGCTTGTCCATGAATGCCGTTACGCGGGCGATCCACTCTTTGCTTTTGGCGCTGAACTCGAAATCCATGGGGGCTCCATTCTTTCCCGGCCGCGCGATTCAATGTCGCGATCCGAGATGCGGGCCCCTGCCCGTCGGGTACGCGACCGCACGGTTTTCACCTTGTGGTGTAACGTGCGTATCGCTGCGGCTGAGGCAAGGCAATGGGCTGAACGCCCCGTTTTCGCGCACAAACGGCAGAATTTGAAGAGTCAGTATCTTCCGAGCGGTATCGCGGGGGCTTCCCGCTCAGCCAGCGTCGCCAAGTCGCGCCACCAATATCCTACGAGCGGTACGATCTGGCCGCCGACGCTGTCCATTTTTCTTCCGGCGTGTTCGCCTTTCAGGGTCTCGTAGAAATCGCGCGCGCCGCCATTGTCACGCAGGACCCACAGGCCGGCTGAAAACATGCCGCGCCGGATGCAATGGTCGGCTGCGACCTTCATCAGCGCGCGGCCGATGCCGCCGCCGCGGTTTTCCTTGAGGACGTAGATCATGCTGATCTCGGCTTCCCACGGCGCGAAGGCTTCCCGAGACGAGCCCACCATCGCAAAACCGACGACCTCCTTGCCGAAACTCGCGACGAAGATCTGTTCGTCGAAATCCTCCGCCCTGCGGTCGAGATTGGAAAGCCAGCGTGCGAGCAGGCGACGCTCCGACAGGGCATCGAGATAGGTGCTGTCCAGCAGGCCGCGATAGGCCTCTTTCCAGGTGCGCTCATGGACGCGCGCGATGCCGGGGGCATCCGTACGGCGGGCCAGGCGAATGTGGATCATCCCGCGACTCCTTCCGATTCACTCAGACTGATGTGGTGATCGGGAATGCGCAAGACCACTGGTGTTCGACAGCTGCCCTGCGGACAGGTATGTGGCGGCGCGGGTTCACCTATGTTCCCGTTTCGATTCGGTTCTGTCGGCCACACTTTTCTCCCAAGACGCTCTGGTCTCCCAAAGAGTTCCGGTCATGAGCTCCGCCATTGTCGGCATCATTCTCGCTGCGACGCTGGTTACATCAGCGGTCTCGGGCGTGTTCGGGATGGCTGGCGGGCTGATCCTGATGGGCGTGCTGGCGTCCTATGTGCCGGTCGCTACAGCCATGGTGCTGCACGGATTTATCCAGCTGGTTTCGAATTTCTCGCGCGCGGCGTTTCTGGCGAAGCACATCGCATGGGCGCTTATCGGGCGGTATGCGCTGGGAATAGGCGTGGCGCTGCTGGTTCTGCTGATGATCACGTGGCGGCCGACGCAGGTGATGGTGTTCATCATGCTGGGGCTGACGGCCATGCTGGTGTGGATTCCGAAGAAGCTGGTGGACATCAATGTCGAGCGGCCGTTCCAGGCGGAGCTGTGCGGCTTTCTGGTGCAGACGCTGAACACGCTGTCGGGCGTGGCGGGGCCGTTGCTGGACCTGTTCTTCGTGAAGACGGAGCTGACGCGGCAGACCGTGGTGGCGACCAAGGCTGCGACGCAGGTGATGGCGCATGCGGTGAAGATCGCGTTCTGGGGCTTTCCGCTGTTTGCGATGCTGTCCGATCCCAAGCAGGTCGATAGCGCGCACTTTCCGCCGGTGTGGATGTTCCTTGCGGTGATCCCGTTGTCGCTGCTGGGCACATGGATGGGCGGGAAAGTGCTGGACCGGATGACGGATGCGAATTTCCGGACGTGGACGAAGTGGATCGTCACGGCGACGGGCGCAGTTTATCTGGCCCGAGGGCTCTTGCCTGGATGATCGGGGCTTGGGTGATTGGCGTCAGGCTGACGCCCTACTCGACCGAGCAGAACATCTCGTCTTTCGTGGCGGCGCGGCCGGCGGCGCAGCCGGCTTCGGTGAAGGGCGCCATCACGGTGTCGACCCAGCCGGAGCGGCGGTCGATTTCCTCGATGGGCGTGTCGCCGGTTGGCGGTTCGAGCGTCCAGGCGGGCCATTCGGGGAGCTTGCACTTGTCGCCGGTGACGAGGCCCTTGCGGCAGACGCGGTTGCGCAGCTCGATCACCGAGGCGGCTGCCGACTTGGTTGCGGCGTCGGCGCGGTAAAGGTCGGTCTCGTCAATGGCGCCTGGTCCTCCCGGTGCTTCGCGGGCGCCTTCGAGGGCTTTGTCGAGGATGACGGTCCAGCGTTCGGCGCCGATCATGACGACGAAGGGGTCGAGGTCTTCGGGGGGCGTGTTGCCTTGCTGAACGGGCGGCGGGGCTTCGGCGGTTTTTTCGGGGGCGGGCGCCGATGGCGTTTGCGGGCTGCATGCGGCGATGGCTGATGCGAGCGCGACTGCGACCGTGAACCTGTAGGCCATGGCTGTCTCCCAACTTTCGTCAGGAGCCTAGCAGGCTTGCGGGGATTAGCACGCTGGCATTTTCAGCCGCACTGCAGATCAGACCGCCGTTTTTTCGCCAGCTTCAATCGCTTCGCCCGGTTCGCGGCCGGTCTTGCGCTCGGGCCCGACATAGTCGGCGCGCTCGATCCAGGCGCGCGGGTTGGCGCAGGCGGAGACGACCTTGCGCAGCAGTGCTTCGCCAGCCGCCGGGAACAGCACGTACTCGTGCGCGCCGCCATTCATGACGGCGTTGATGGTTGGAAGATCGCGGCGCGGGGAGATGACCACGACCGGGATCTGATGGTTCGGACTCCGCTTGTCGCGGCGGATGAAGTTGAGAAGGCTCAGGCCCTCGTCATCCGGGTGATCGCTATCGACATAGAGCACGATGCAGTCCGGCTCAGCGTACTGGAACGCTTCCAGCAGCTGCTCCTGATTGGCAGCGAGTTGCACGTCGCGCATCTTCATGCCACGCAGAGCCATGCGCACGGTCCGCGCAATGCCCAAAAAATGCGTGCACACGACGACGCTAGCGTCGGTCGAATCCTTCATTGTCTTCCCCTGCGGAGGGGACACTACGATGGGGCGGTTAAAGTAACGCTACGAGGTAGTAACCATTTACACCGTTAGGACAGCTGCAGCGCAGCGAGCCGGGCATAGGCGCCAGCTTTTGCTACCAGCTCATCATGCGTTCCTGCTTCAGCGACGCGGCCGCCTTCGACAACGTAGATACGGTCTGCGCGGCGCACGGTGGCGAGGCGGTGTGCGATGACGATGATCGTGCGTTTGCCGGCGACGTTGGCGAGCGCCTGCTGAACACGCGCTTCACTCTCGCTATCGAGCGCGCTGGTTGCTTCGTCGAGCAGGAGGATGGGCGCTTCGGACAGCAGCGCGCGGGCTAGCGCGATGCGCTGGCGCTGACCGCCGGAGAGGTTACGGCCGCCCTCGCCTGCGGGTGCATTCCAGCCGCCGGGAAGGTTTTCGATGAAGTCGCACGCGGCGGATTGCGCGGCCGCGCTGATCTGCTCCTCCGTTGCGCCTGTGCGGCCGAGGCCGATGTTTTCGCGGACTGTCGTGTCGAACAGGAAGGCGTCCTGCGAGACCAGAGCGAGGTTGTGGCGCAGCGATGCCAGCTGCACATCGCGGACGTTCTGGCCGTCGACACGCACCGCGCCACCTTCGGCATCGTAAAGGCGGAGCAGCATGTTGAAGACTGTGGACTTGCCGGCGCCCGACGGGCCCACGATGGCGATTGTCTCGCCCGGCTGCGCGGTGAAGCTGAGGCCATTCAAAGCGGGGCTGGCGCCCGGATAGGCGAAGGAGACGTTGTCGAACTCCACCTGCCCTTTGGCGCGGCCGAGAACCTTTGCATCGGGGCGATCCGCAACCAGGGGTTTGTGGTCGATCACCGCATAGACGCGGGCTGCGGCGGCGAGCCCTTCGTTGACCACGGCGTTCAGCGTTCCGAGGGCGCGGATTTCCGGCGAGGCGATGCCGATGGCAACGATGATGCCGAGGAGATCGCCGACCGTGATGTCGCCCGTGAGCGAGCGCCAACCGGCGAACATGAAGAGACCTGCGAGCGCGACGCCGCCGACGATTTCGAGGAAAGGATCAACCAGCGCCTTGGAGCGCAGGACCTTCATGTAGAGCCGCGCACGTTCGAGGAAGGAGGCGTGGGCGCGGCCCTTCTGATAGCCTTCGAGGCCGAACGCCTTGACCGTTCGCGAGCCCTGGAAGGCTTCGTTGAGGATGGACGTCATCGTGCCCGCCTGCTCCTGCGCCTTGCGCGAGGATTTGCGGACGCGATCGCCCAGCCGGATCACCGGGTAGAAGGCGATCGGGTAGACGACGAGCAGGAACAGGGTGAGGAGCCAGTCGGTCATCATCATGTAGATGATGGCGGCGAGGATGGTGAGCGAGGACTTGGCGAGGTTGGTGGCAACGCGGAGCGCGGCTTCGCGGATGAGCACCATGTCGTTGGCGAATTGCGAAACGTACTCGCCGGAGTTCTTCGATTGCAGGCGCGCGAAATCGCCTTCGATCAGCTTGCCGAACAGGGCTTCCTGCAATTTGACGACGGCGTTCTGGACGCCGTGATTGTTCGCCTGCGTCTGCCAGTACATGGCCGGCGCCCGCAGCGCGACGAGCGCCACGATGACGATCGGCGCGGTGTTGAAGATGCGCAGATCACCCGCCGAGAGCCAGTTTGTCGCCAGCGAGGTGATCTGCGAATAGCCCCACGCGCACGCAGCCGTCACGGCCGCGAACAATGCGCCCAGCGCGAACCACTTCCATTGCGGAAGCAGCCAGTCGCGGACGAAGCGTGAGGAGAGACGGTCCTGGGCTTTATTGGCCTTGGCAGGACTGCCCGCAGGATCAGGCATTGTGATGCTTGCCGGTTTCCGGATCGAGCAGCCGGTGGGCATGCAGGATGAAGTAGCGCATCTGGGCGTTATCGACCGTACGCTGGGCCGCCGACTTCCAGGCGTCGAAGGCGGCGGTGTAGCTCGGGAAGGCGCCGACGAAGTGGATTTCCTTCAGGTTGGCGAATTCGAGCTTGCCGATGTTCTTGAGTTCGCCACCGATGACGAGGTGGAGGAGCTGCTGGTCGTTTGAATGGGAGGTCATTTCAGATCCTGGCTGGCAGGGTAATTGTGCAGCCTTTCCATTATCAGCGGGTGAAGGGCGGCGCCAGCGGCAACCACGCCGCGCTGGATCACGGAAGTCTGGTTAAAAGCAAGCTGTTGGCCATCCCTATCGGTGGCGACACCGCCCGCTTCGTGAACCAGCAGGACGGCGGCGGCCAGATCCCAGTCATTCTTGGGGTTGATGGCCACGGCGGCATCCCACCTGCCCGCCGCCACGAGGCACATGCGCCAGGCGACGGCGTTGGGCATAGGCGAGATCAACTGGATACCGGGCCAGCGCCGGCTGGCGTCTGCGGCGGCGAACACGTCGGGCTGGCCAACCATGCGGCAGCTGAGCTTGTCAGTGGTGGTGGCGCGGATCGGGCGGTCGTTCAGGAACGCGCCGCCGTGGACACGGGCGTGCAGCAGCTCATCGAAATTCGGGTTGTAGATGACGCCGAGGACAGGCTTGCCTCTGTCGACGCGGGCGATCGAGACGCAGAAGCCGGTGTCGCCTTTGACGAAGGCCTTGGTGCCGTCGATGGGGTCGACGACCCAGACTTTTTCCTGCGTGCGGTCTTCCGGGTTGTCGCGTGTTTCCTCCGAGAGCCAGCCATAGTCCGGGCGGGCGCCGCGCAGGCGTCTGGCGATCAGGTCGTTGACGGCGAGGTCGGCTTCGGTGACCGGGTTGTTGGCGGACTTGTCCCAGGCGCGAGCGCCGCTACGGAGCCAGTCGAGCGACAGCTCGCCCGCTTCACGCGCAACATCTTTCAGGAGCGCGAGATCCTGCAGCAGCGCCAGATCGGCTTCGAGCGCGTCACCGGCCGGCAAGCGTCATCCCATCAATGAGAATGCTTGGCGCGTTGGTCGAGCCGCGGATTTCGAGATCGGAGCCCATGACGGCGCGCAGGAGCATGGAGGGGAGATCGCCCGCGACCGTGACTTCGGAGACGGGATAGGCGCGCTCGCCATTCTCGAACCAGAAGCCGGAGACGCCGACGGAATAATCGCCGGTGTTCGGGTTGATCGAGGGGCCGAACATGTCGGTGATGAGCAGGCCCTTGCCTGCGTCCTTCATGAGCTCGGCCTGGCTGCGCGTGCCGGGCATGATGTCGAGGTTCGAGGTGGTGACGCCCGGCGGGTCGCCAAAGCCCATGCTGGCGAAGCCGTTCGGAGTAAGGCCAAGCTGGCGGGCGGCGGGGCCGTTGAGCAGCCATTGCGTCAGCACGCCGTCCTTCACCAGTGCGGTCTTCTGCACCGGCCTGCCCTCGCCGTCGAAGCCGCGCGAGCCGAAGCCGCCGAGGCGCAGCGGATCATCGATCACGTCGACGCCGGGAGCGAAGACGGGCTTGCCCATCTTGTCCTTGAGGTACGACACGCCGCGCGCGATGGCTGGACCGGAGATTGCGCCGATAAAAGCGCCGAGCAGGCGCGATGACAGGCGATTTTCGTAGATGACGGCTGCGGTCTGGCTGTCGAGCTTGCGGGCGCCGAGGCGGGCGATGGCGCGCTCGCCGGCCTGACGGCCGACCCATTCGGGCGATTTGTGATTGGCGAGAAGACGCGCGGACGAGCTTTCGTGGTCGCGCTCCATGGCGCCGTCGCGCTCGGAGATCGCTACGCCGGCCATGGAGGAGTAGCCGGAGGTCTTGTGGGCGGCGAAGCCGTTTGAAGCTGCGAGCCAGGAATTGCTCGTGCCCCAGGATGCGCCTGCGTGGGAGACCTGCTTCACGCCGACAACAGACATGGCGGCGTCTTCGATCTCGCGACCACGGCGTTCGAGTTCGTCAGCTTCGGGCGTGTCGTCTGACTGGAGTTGAAGGTCGGGATGGCTGGTCGTGATCTCGGACGCTTCGGCGAGGCCGCAGTATTTGTCTTCGGGCGCGAGCTTGGCCATGGCGACAACGCGCTCGCTGAGAGCTTTGAGTGCGTTGGGGGAGAGATCGGTGCCGGAGACAGCGGCCTGGCGGCGGCCGACGAGGGCGCGCAGGGAGATGCCGCGGGATTCTTCCCGCTCGACGCTTTCGAGTTCGCGGTTGCGGACTTCCACTGACAGGCTGGCGCTTTCCGACAGGCGCGCATCCGCCGCATCAGCGCCGGCCTTCAACGTGGCGGCGATCAGGGACTGCAGCAGGTCGGCGGGAGAGGTTGTCATAGCCCCTATGTGAAGCTGCGAAAGCAAAAGGCCAAGTGCGGCACAGACATCGCCAACAAAAACCAAGAGGCGCCAGCGTATCCGCCAGCGCCTCCTTTATCCCTTACGCACCCGTTACTTGGCGGCCAGGTTACTTGGCGCGCGGCAGGCGGTCGTTGATGTCGTCCCGGATGTCGAGCAGCGTGACGAGAACGCCGCAGACGAGGGTTGCAGCGATCCAGCCCATGATCAGGCCGGCGACGATCGCCAGCGCGGCAAGGCCCGAGGGCGCCAGCACCATGCCCGGATCGAGCGTGCCGGCGGCCGTGATCGTGCCCGAGCCCGTCAGCTTGGAGATGATTTCCTGAATCTGCGCCCGTTCGATGTACGCACCGAAGGCGTAGAGCGCGATGATTCCGAAGTAAGCGATGTAGACCAGAAAGCGGAAACTGTTGATGATGAAGAACTTCATGACGACCCCTCCACGCGAACCACAGACTATCTAACCGTTGCCAAGACCACAGGCGAACGGTTTTTTCGGATACCTGCTGGATGGCGTGTATTTGCTACTATTCCCGGCGCAGCATGTCGTCGACGTTGAGCTTAGACTTGCGGGATTTCAGGAATTCCGCCTTCAAAGCCGCCTTGTCGTAGCCCTTTTCAACCCATTCCTGGAACGAAAGGCCTTTGGCAGCGCCTTTCGCAAGGTAGGTCTCGAAAAAGTAGTCGAGCACGCCGGTCTTGCCTTGCTTGATATGCAGATATTTGCGCGACAGCATTTCCAGCGCCTGTTCGATCGGCTGGCCCTGGCGGAAGTGCATGTAGAGCACCGCCATGATCCCTGCCCGGTCCGCGCCGGACTTGCAGTGCATGAGGGCCGGGTAAGCGATCGAATCGAACAGCTTCTTGGCTTCCAGCACGTTCCCGGGGGGCGGAATGTCGCGGGAAAACATCTGAAAATCGACGAGCTGGATGCCGTGTCGCTCGCAGGCTTCCTTCTCCAACAGGTAGTAGCCCTTGGGGCTCTCCCCCCGCAGGTTGATGATGGTCTTGAGGCCCAGCTCTTTCGCATAGACCGCGATGTGTTCGGGCGAAGGCTGGTTGGCCCGGTACATTTCGCCCGAGATACGATGCAGGTTGCGGAATTTCAGGCGCAGGAAGCCGTGATCGCCCCAGATAAGCTCGTTGCGGGCGCGGCGGCGGCCGGCCGGGGTCTTGAGATCGATGGGAAGTGCCATGGCGCTCGTCATGCTGCCCGCTAGATGCCGCTTTTGAGGGGGATTGCAAGGCGGTGCGGCTGTCGCAGGGGGAGACAATGCAGCAGTATCAAGGTCAAAGCTTAGGGAATGCCCATACACCCAATACCCTTGGGCGAAGTCTGGCGGCTGACGCGGCAGGGAGTATATAGCGGCTCATGTCCAAGCGTAGTGGCCAGTCACCTGTGATTCCCTGGATCGGGGGCACACTGATCTGGATATACATGTCGATCCTTTCGCACACCCTCCGCTGGAAAGTGGAAGGCATCGAGAACCTGCGCACGCTGTGGGAATCGCCGCAGGGATGGGTCGCCGCCACCTGGCATTCGCGCATCCTGCTGATGCCCTATGCGCAGATCCGCATGCGGCCAAAATGGAAGAAGCCGCCCCACCCTGCAGCGCTGATGGTGTCGCCGTCCAAGGATGGCGAGTTCACCAAGCGCGCGGGCACCTGGCTCGGCCTCTACATCATCCGCGGATCGTCTTCGGGCCGGAAGGACAAGAGCAAGCGCGGCGTTTCGGCGGCGCGCGAGGCGATGGAAGTGATGCAGAAGGGCGGCGGGATCGTGATGACGATCGACGGCCCGAAGGGACCGCGCGAGACCGTTGGCATCGGGACGATCAAGCTGGCCCAGCAGATGGGCGTGCCGATCATGATCTATGGCCTATCGGCCAATGCGAAGCGGCTGAACACCTGGGACCGCCTGCTCTGGCCGAACCCGTTTGCGCGCGGTGCGGTCGTAATTCCCGAACCGATCCCCACATCGAAGAGCATGGATTCCGAAGAGCTTCGCCAGCGTGTCGAGATCGCCCTGCGCGCCGCAACCGCGCGTGCGGACGAGCTGGTCGGCCTTGCGCCGGATACGGTTCCGATCCCGGCGCCCAAGGAAAAGACCGTTGAAGCTGCGCCGGCGCCCGCTCCGGTCGCCGATGACACGCAGCCAGTGATGGAGCATCGCGGGACGTGACCGCTTCGCTGGCGCTCTATCGCTTCGGCACCCGCCTGCTTGAACCTCTCGTTCCATGGTTCGTCGAGCAGCGGATCAAGAAGGGCAAGGAAAATGCGGACCGCGTCGGCGAGCGCTTCGGCATATCGCGGATGGCCCGCCCAAATGGCGTCCTGCTCTGGCTACACGCGGCTAGCGTGGGGGAATCCCGGCTGCTGCTCGATGTGTTCGCCGCCTTGCGCAAGCGTCGCAGCAATCTCCATGCGGTGATCACGACGCAGACGACGACGTCGGCTGACATGATCGCGTCATGGTCGCCGCCGAATGTGATTCACCAGATGGCGCCAGTAGATGGCCCAAAGGCTGTCGAGGCGTTTCTTCAACACTGGCAGCCGGATGCGGCCGTGTTCGCCGAGGGCGAGATCTGGCCGAACATGCTGGTCGAGCTGAAACGTCATCAGGTTCCTGCGGCGTTGGTGAATGCACGGATGACGGACAAGACGCTGAGCAGTTGGAATGGCCGGCCGGCGGCGGCGCGCGAGGTGTTCGCGACGTTCGGGTTTATCGGCGCGGCGGATCAGCAGACGGCGGACGGACTTGGTTTGGCGCTCGGGCGTCGCATTGAGACCGTTGGCAATCTCAAGACGGCGATGGCCGTTGAGGGGCCTCCTGCAGAGAAGGTCGAGGCGTTTCGCGCGGCGTCGAATGCACGGCCCATCGTTCTCGCTGCATCGACGCATCCGGGCGAGGATGAATTTGCGGCTGATGCATTCGTCGAAGTTCGTACACGCAGCCCCGGCGCGCTGATGATCCTTGTGCCGCGCCATCCTGATCGTGGCGATGCGATCGTCGCGATGCTGCGCGCACGCGGGCTGACGACGCAGCAATGGTCGAAGGACAAGGCGGCGCCTTCATCCGAGATCGACGTGCTGGTGGCGGATACGATTGGCGAATTGCTGTTCTGGTATGCCGTGTCGGACGCCGTCTATCTCGGCGGAGCGACGGCGGAAGGTATTGGCGGACATAATCCGATTGAGCCTGTGCAGCTGGGCAAGCGCGTGTTCACGGGACCACACGGCTTCAACTTCCGCGAGACGTTCGAGGCGATGCAGGCGACCGGCGCGATCGTAGTCGGCACGACGTATCGGGAGCTGGCGGAGTACTGGCTCGCGGCGCTGGATACGATGCAGCCAGCTCCGACGCTTGGCGCATTCTTCACCGCCTCGCGCGCTCCATTCGAGACGACGCTGGACGCCATCAACGCCATGCTGCCGATGGCCGCCCATGCGTGAGCCGCATTTCTGGACCGTGACCGACAAGCGAAGCCGCGCGGCGGCGCCCGTGCTGAAGCTGCTGATGACGCCGCTGTCGATGATCTATCGCCGGGCGGGCGCCAATCGCATCGCCAAGACAACGCCCGTCGATGCGGGCTTGCCCGTTGTGTGCATAGGCAATCTGACGCTCGGCGGCGCCGGGAAGACGCCCGTGACCGCTGCGGTGCGTGCTTACTTCGCGAGCAAGGGCGCGCGGACGGCGAGCCTGTCGCGCGGCTATCGTGGGTCGCTGGTTGGTCCGGCGCGTGTTGATGCGCTGACGAATACGTCTGCGGAAGTGGGCGATGAGCCGCTGATGCTGGCGGCGACGGGCGAGGCGTGGATCTCGAAGGATCGGCCTGCTGGCGCGCAGGCGATGAAAGCTGCGGGCGTCGAGATCATCATCATGGATGACGGCCATCAGAATCCGACGCTGAAGAAATCTCTTTCCATCGTCGTGATCGATGCGACGAACCCGTTCGGAAACGGGCACATCTTCCCGAAGGGGCCGCTTCGTGAGCGTGTGGCGGACGGGTTGTCGCGGGCTGATGCTGTCGTGCTGATGAATGATGGCGAGCGCCCTGAAGCATTGGACGCCTTCAAGGGCGTTGTGTTGCGTGCGCGGCTGGCGCCGCTGGCGCCTCTGTCTCCGGGGCGCTATGTGGCCTTCGCCGGCATTGGACGACCGGAACGCTTCTTCGACAGCCTGCAGGCGCAAACCGGCGTCGAGCTTTCGGAAGCGGTGCCGTATCCTGACCACCACGCCTTTCTGCCTTCGGATATTTCCTATCTCATGAAGCTTGCGAAAGAACGCGACGCGCATCTCGTCACCACCGACAAGGACCATGTGCGCCTGTCGCCGGAGGTGAAGGGCCGCGTGATGCGCGCGTCTGTCGAGGCGAAGTTCGAGGACGGAGCCGCATTGCACGCCCTGCTCGATCGCGTGCTGGCATGAGCAAAGGCACGCCCGAAGCGGGCCGCTTCATCCGCCCGAAGGATCTCGACAACGCGCAGCGCACGACGCTGGGCGCCAGGATCGGCTGGGGGATCGAGGCGTTTGCGTGGGACTGGGTGTACTGGAACCCGATGAAGGCGCTGCCGGTGGAGGCTGCGTCCAACACGGTTGCAGCGATCCTCAAGACGCTGGGACCGCTGACCTCGCAGAACCGCACCATGCTGCGCAACCTGCGCATGTGCTTCCCTGAATGGGACGAGAAGCAGATCCGCGAAGTTGCGAAGGGGACGTGGGAAACGCTCGGTCGCACGGCGGGGGAGATGCCGCATCTTTCCAAGATGCGGCCCTATGTTCCCAACAGCCGCATCGAAGTGGTTGGCGCGGAATACCTCGACGATCTTACGGCGCGCGGCAAACCGGCAGTGCTGATCGGCGGGCATTTTGCCAACTGGGAAGCGCTGGCGTCATCCATCTGCAATCGCCCGTTCGACGCGCAGATCACCTACCGCTCGGCCAACAACCCTTACATCGACCGCCGCATCGCGGAGGCGCGCCACGCCTATGGCATCAACGTGCTAACGCCCAAAGGCGCGGGCACGCGCGAACTGATGCGGGCTCTCGGGCGCAACCAGTCGGTTGGCCTGATGAACGACCAGAAGTTCAATCAGGGGATCGCCGTGCCGTTCTTCGGCCATGACGCGATGACGGCGCCCGGACCGACGCGGCTGGCCATGAAGTTCAATGCGCCGCTGGTGCCGTTCTCATGCAAGCGCATCGGCGTTGCGCGCTATCGCGTGACAATCGATACGCCGTTCATGCCCGACAGCGATCCGGACGAGACCAAGGCGATCTACAACACCGTGCTCAGGATCAACCAGTGGCTTGAAGCGCGCATCCGCGAGGCGCCGGACCAATGGTTCTGGATGCACAACCGCTGGCCGAAGGACGCGTGGGCGAAGGCCGGGGTGATGTAGCGCCCAGGCGCTAGTCCATGATCCCGACGCTGTCGTCGATGGTGCGTCTCACGGCGCCGACATAGTCGACCAGCGTGTGGCCTTCGATCATGGCTTCGTAGAGCATCTTCAGCGCGTCGCGCACCACATAGGGGCGCTCCATCGGGATGAAGTGGGTGGTGCCGGGCACTTTGGTGATCGCGGCGTCGGGGCGAATATTGTGGATGCGCTGGTCCAGATCGCTGGGCGAGGTGGAATCCCGGTCGGCCTGCAGAACGATGATCGGGATACGCTTCTTGCGCAGGCGGCGCAGGGCGCCCCACGGGCGGTAGCGATGGGCGTTGTAAATGGCGGATTCCCATTCGGGGGTGCAGGACAGTTCGTACTGGCCGTTGTCCTGACGCAGCACGCCGTCGACGACATAATCGTCGAGGAAGGGTGCGCGCCATGTCTTGAAGGCGCCGCGGCCGCGCAGTGACTCCGCTGCTTCGCTGGGCGAGCCGAACTGGCGGCGGCGCTTGAGCGCGCCTTTCGACAGGGCATTCTTCTGGATGAACATGTTCACAAGCGGGATGTTGTAGATCCGCGTCATCCGCTTCTTGAGCAGCACCGGGTCAGTGAGCACTAGGCCGCGCACGAGGTCCGGGCGCTTGCCGGCGACGAGCAGGGCTACGGTGGCGCCCATCGAGTGGCCGCCGAGAACCGCGCCATCCGGCGCTGTCTTCTCGAGGACCTGGATCACGTCGTCACGGAACTTGTTCCACGATTTCATCTTGCGCGGATTGGCCGGCAGCTTGGAGCGGCCATGGCCGCGCAGGTCGAGGGCGGCGGCGTGCATCTGGCCGCCCAGCGGCTCAAGGATCGACTCATAGGTGATCGCGTTGAAGCCGGTGGCGTGCAGCCACATCACGTCGATCGGCCGCACGGGGTCGCCAAAGGCTATGCCGGACGTCTCACCGTCCTTGATGTTTACGCGAAACCTGCGCATTGCGCGCGACTAGCCTCCGAACACTTTACGCAGGATGTCGCTCGTCCGCTTGACCGGGTCGCGTCGAATCGACTGCTCCTCACGGGCGACGTAATAGAACAATCCGTTGAGGGCGCTAGTCGTAGCGTTGTCCGCAAGCCATGTCTTGGCGTCGGTTTTGATGAGCCCTGCCCCGTATTTCGCCACCACGCTGTCTACAGAGGCAAGCGCGCCGGAGGTTGTGAGCGCCTTGTCGAAATAAGGGCGGAAGGATTGTCGCAGGCTGGCCTCGGTCCGTTTGCGGAGGAAATCGGTGGCGGCTGTATCCCCGCCGCGCAGGATGCCCATGGCGTCGTCGAATGACATCGAGGTGACGGCGTCCACCACCAGCTTGCTTGCTGTGGGCACAGCTGCCTCGGCGGCGCGGTTCACTTTCAGCTGGAGATCATCCAGCGGCCCCGCCATGCCGAAGGGCTGGAGTTTCTTCTGCGCCTGCCCCAGCGCGCCCGGCAGCGGGATCTTCACGGCGAGATCGCCCATGAAGCCGTCCTTGGCGCCGAGGCGCTTGGCCGACAGGTTGCTGGCGACCGTCAGCGCCTCTTTCAAGCCCGAAGTTACATCGGCCTTGGACAGGTTGCCCTTGTCGCCCGGAAGCGACTTATGAAGGATATCCGACGCGATCTTGCCGAAATCCTGCGCGGACGCCGCGGTGGCGGTGACCAACGCAACGGCAAGCGCGAGAGACGCCCTCTTCAGCCACACGCGCATGAAACCACACCCTCCACGGGCAGGGTTCCCCTCGCCCCGCGAGGCGGATAGGAACCGGAAAGACCTAATCCGTCAAACCGGGCCTTACAGAGCCGGCCAAAGGAAACGCAGATGAGCGCCCAGCCCACATGTTTTGACGTGTCGATCACGGATCGCGTGGCGCATCTGCGCATGAACCGGCCGGACCAGTTCAACACGTTCACGCCGGCGGCCTGGGTGGAATTGCCGGCCATCGTCCGCGAGATCGACCGGGGCGCAAAGGCGCGGGTGATCATCCTGTCTTCGACGGGCAAGCATTTCACCGCCGGAATGGACCTGGCCGTCTTTGCGCGGCCCGATGGCATCACGGGCGAGCGCGCCGATCCGCACCTGCGGGCTGAGCAATTCCGCGCGAACCTGCGGCCGCTGCAGGACGCGTTCACCTGCTTCGAGCAGGCGCGCATGCCGGTGATCGCCTGCGTTCAGGGCGGATGCATCGGCGCGGGCGTCGACATGGTGACGGCGTGCGATTTCCGCTTTGCGACGAAGGATGCGTTCTTCACGATCCACGAGATCAATATCGGCATGACCGCCGACGTCGGCACCTTCCCGCGCCTGACCAAGCTGATGCCGGAAGGCTGGGTCCGCCAGATCGCTTACACGGGCGAGCGCCTCTCTGCCGTGAAGGCCAAAGAGCTTGGGCTCGTCAACGAGGTATTCGACACGCAGGAAGAGATGCTGGCGCACGCCACCGCGATCGCGCGCGAGATCGCAACCAAGAGCCCGCTGGCGGTTACCGGTTCCAAGGTGATGATCAACTATGCCCGCGATCACACGATCGCGGATGCGCTCGACTATATCGGCGTGTGGAATGCGGCGATGCTTTCCGGCGCACACATGAAAGAGGCGTTCACCGCCAAGGCCGAAAAGCGCGATGCGGACTTCCCGGATCTTCTGCCGATCAAGGACACCCCGCTCTAGCTTGGGCCGCTCTAATCGCGGATAGCGCTGAACAGGCCCTGCGCCGAGAAGACCATCGCGGCGCCCATGCGAGCTTCCAGCGATACGAAGATGATCGACCGCGTCCGCTTGTCGGTTTTCGCCGACAGCTCGACCATGCCGACGCCGATGGCGTGCGATGCCACATCGAGGGCCAGCGAGTTCATACGGAAACCCTCCCCCGCCGCCTCACCCAGCGCACGGATAGCCGCCGCAGCACACAGCTCGGGGTCCGGAGCATCGGGGCCGCCAAGATCCGCCGCGGGGATTTGCTTCAGGATGGCCAGTGTCTGATCGCTCATGGCCTCAGCCTAACCCGGATCGGCCGCTGCGTTAAGCAAGGCTAACCGCTCATTAACGCCTCAGGCGTACCCGCTGAAGGATGCTGCGGACGCGATTCTCATTCGCCTGCTCAGTCGCGGCGCTGACCATCAGCGCCATCCCGGCCTATGCGCAATCGGCCCCCGCGCCGGCCAAGCCCGCACAAGCCACGGGCGCATTCAACGCCCGCATCAATGACATCCAGGTCTCCCGTGACGGCGAGAACGTGTCGATCCTTGTGAAGCTGTCGCAACAGCCCGGCGCGGCCAGCGTCAAAAGCACCGGCGAAACGCTGACGCTTGAGGTTGACGGCCTGCTGTTCAACACGCTGAACCTGTCGCCGCCGACGGGGTCGCTGGTAACGCGGGTTGAAGCCGCCTCCGGCAAGCTCACCCTGTCGGGCGTCGCCCTGAGCAATCCGTCCACGATCATCTATCGCAATGCGATCATGATCGAGGCGAAACTGGCCGAGCCGAAGCTTCAGGCAGCAACGTCGCTGATGGGTGCGAGCATTCCCGCACCTCAGAGACCCGCTGCTCCGCAACCCGTGGCCACAACGCAAGCTGCTCCCGCGCCAACGCCCGTTAAAGCTGTTGCGCCAGTAACGCCGGTCGCGCAGCCCGTGCATCCGGCGGCAGCGACACCCATCACGCCTGCGCCTATCGCACCGGCTCCAGCCGAGGACCCGCACCCCAAGCACGAGGCGAAGGATCAACTGGAATCGCATCCGGCGCCGGCGGCTCATGCGGCTGCAGCGCCAGCTCATGCCCCTGTCCCCGCTCCCGCACCTTCCGCCGTAGCAACGACAGCTGCTGCGATGGCTGGCATCGACGCGGCGCGATGCTCGACCGCTGCCGATGAACTGGCGAAGGACGCCTGGGCGCTAGCCGCCATGGGCGACCACGCGCTGTGCCTGGTTGATGCGGGGAAACTGGACGAAGCGAAGAACCGCCTTGATCAGCTCGCCGCGATCACGCCACAGGATTGGCGCGTCGTGCTGGGTCGCGCCATGCTGGCGGAGAAGGCGGGCGACACGGAGACAGCGCAGGCTGGGTTCGTCTCGGCCTCGCTTGCGGCGCCTAACGACGCCATCCGCGCGACGATCACTGGTCGGATCTCGGCGACGCCGGATGACAAGGAAACGGATATAGAGCTTCCGCTTCCGACCGCGCCCGTTCCCAAGCCGGCGCACTAGTCCAACCCTAAACACGACAACGCCCGTGCGATCACTGATCGGGCGGGCGCTTATGTTGTTGCGTTCTGAAGCAAGGCGTCTTCCCGACGCGCGATCTGGGGGTGTCGGGGGGGACGGATAAGACCGCCGCGCCGGGAAGATCGCCTAATATACGTCCCGCCCCAGAGGCGGTTCCGCCGGTTGCGCGAATTTTTCCGAAGAATAGCGACAGAGAAGCTGGATGCCATACTGCGCAGTATCGCAGCGCGGACAAACGAAAGCGGGCGACCCGAGGGCCGCCCGCCAGATTGTGGAACTCTACTGTTATTCTACGCTACGCTACTAACCGGTGTGGCCGAGCCTGGGCTCATTGTTCCAAGCATGTCGCCCAGATGGCCGATGCCCGAAACGCCAAAAGCAGATTCCGCGTACTTCCCGATCGCCGGGTAGAGGCGGCCAATTTCCTTGTGCCCGAGACCCTGCTTTTGCAGGTCGCGAATGACCTGTTCCGCAACAGCCGTACGGCCGCCCGGGGTGCGTTCGATCAGGCGCGCGATGACGCCCGTTGCTGCGCCGACCTGCGAACCCATGTTCGCGGCCAGAACACGCGCGCCCGGCACGCGTTCGAAAATCTCGTCAGCCATCGGGGCGCCTTGCCGGTCGGCGGCGTTCAGCACGATCCCAATGGCGGCTTCCGCCGTCTCGAACGGAAGTCCTGTCGTTTTGGAAACGTGTTTAACGAACGCGTTCAGCATTCCGGCCCCGCAATCTTCTGCAGGGCCACAGTGACCTGTTAAGGTTGCCGGGGTCTTAAGCCCGCTGCTCTAGCGCCGGATCGCACTCGCCATAGTGGGCGGCGGCATGCCCGCCCAGCCTGGCCCACATCTGGTCGCCCCACGAGTAATGCCACCATTCAGTGGGGTTGTTCGCGAAGCCTGCTTCCGTCATCGCCCAGTAGAGAAGCCGCCTGTTGGCACGCGCTTCCTCGTCGGACATCGACACGCAGCCCTTGCGCTCGAACCCGTCTGTCCAGGCTTCCTCGGTCAGATCATCGAAGATGCCGCCCATGTAGAGCGGCTGGCGCGTGTCGCTGAACATCAGGGTGAGATCGAGCGCGCCGCCGGTGGAATGGGGTGAAGGCGAATTGGGACCGGCTGTTGGCGCGGCCCAGTACTTCTCGACTTCATCCACCAGCGCCTGGCCCGCCAGATGCGGATGACGCTGCAGCAGCCATTCGGGGAACCAGACGTCGTGGAAATAGCGCTGGATCGCCTGTGGCCGCCACGCGTCGAACAGGTAGAGCTCGATGCTGAGCGACTTCAGCCGCGTGTTCACGTCCACCAGCTTCGCAGCCACCGACTTGCGCAGATACAGCTCGGCCACCGAGCCCGGCACGCTGACATAGTAGGGCGGGTTCCGGGGCGTGTTGTAGTGGTTGTCACCCTTGATGCCGAGCGCACGCACCTCGACGCAGGCCTCACCAGCCAGCGCGCCATCGAACGCGATCGGCACACCCTCGCGATACCCCGCCTTCCGCGCGAGGACTTCGGCCGAGGGCGGAACCGTTTTCAACTTCAGGGCCGCCAGATCGAGACTCATGTCGCCCAATCTATGTCAGTGCGGTCCTGCCGCAATCCGCCTGACGTTACGGGCCGAGAACATGACAAACCAGACAAGCTGGAACGAACCACCGCCTCACGCCTTTCATAGCAGGCAACTATCTGTAGCTCTGGAAGGCGCATCTCATGAAAATTCTTCTCGTCTCGACGCTCGCCGTTGCTTTCGCGGCTGCACCCGCCTTTGCGCAACAGCCGCCGACCGCTCCGGAAACCGCGCAGGGCCAGATCATCGTTCAAGGCGCAGAACCCTCCGCCGTCGAAACCACCGCTACGGTTGATATCGCAACACCACAGCCGTCGACCGATGTGACGGTCGAAACAGAGGTTACCGAAACCCCGACCGTTACGGTTGAAACCAGGACGGAAATCGCTGCCCCTGCCTCGGATCGCCCTGCCCTGGACCCGGCCAATCCGCGCGCGCCTGAGGTACAGGCCATCGTTGAAACCAAGAAAAACTACACCACGGCAGACATCGTGAAGGCCCAGCACGAAGCCATGCTGGCCACCCCGGTCAGCCAGCCGACCACCATCACGACCACCACTACCACAACTGAGAAGTCGGGCGGCTGATCGCCTGTCGCCTGAATTTGCACGCTGAATACCGCCCGGTAGGCCCTGCCTGCCGGGCGGCTTCAGTTGCATTCGCCCGAAGTCTGGCGCTAAAGCTACCTTCAACGAATAACTGAAAAACCGGTACGGAGGACTTTAATGCGTGAGGCAGTGATCGTTTCGACGGCTCGCACGGGGCTGGCGAAATCGGTGCGGGGCGGGTTCAACCTGACCCATGGTGCAGCTCTCGGTGGACACGCGATCAAGCACGCTGTCGAGCGCGCTGGTATCGACCCGAAAGAAGTCGAGGACGTGTACCTCGGTTGCGCCAATCCTGAAGGCGCCACGGGCGGCAACATTGCCCGTCAGGCCGCTCTCTGGGCCGACATGCCGGTAACCGTTGCCGGCGGCACGATCAACCGCTTCTGCTCGTCGGGCCTCAACGCCATCGCCCTCGCCGCTCACCAGATCCGCGACGGCGCCGACATCATGGTCGGCGGCGGCGTCGAGTCGATCTCGCTCGTCCAGTTTGCCCCGCCGCGCCCGCTCTCGGCTGACGGCCGCAACCGCGCGCTCGACGATAAACTGCTCGCCAAGATCCCGGCGATCTACATGTCGATGATCGAAACGGCCGAGATCGTCGCCGAGCGTTACGGCGTGTCGCGCGAATATCAGGACGAGTACGCCCTGCAATCGCAACAGCGCACCGCCGCAGCTCAAGCTGCCGGCAAGTATGCCGACGAGATCGTGCCGATGAAGACCAAGTACGCCGTCACCAACAAGGAAACGGGCGCGGTCACCATCGAAGATACCGAAGTCACGCGCGACGATTGCAACCGTCCGCAAACCACCCTCGCCGACCTGCAGAAGCTGGCGCCGGTGTTCAAGGGCGGCCAGAAAATCGCCGAAGGCAAATACGTCACCGCCGGCAACGCCTCGCAGTTCTCGGACGGCGGCGCAGCGCTCGTGCTGATGGAAGCCAAGGAAGCCGAGAAGCGCGGCCTGAAGCCGCTCGGCGCCTTCCGCGGCTTCGCCGTTGCTGGCTGCGAGCCGGATGAGATGGGTATCGGACCGGTGTTCGCCGTTCCGCGCCTGCTGGCCCGTCACGGCCTGAAGGTTCAGGACATCGACCTCTGGGAACTGAACGAAGCGTTTGCTTCGCAGTGCCTCTACTCGCGCGACAAGCTGGGCATCGACCCGGAGAAATACAACGTCAACGGCGGCTCGATCTCGATCGGCCACCCGTACGGCGTGACCGGCGCACGCTGCACCGGCCACCTGCTCCTCGAGGGCAAGCGCCGCAAGGCCAAGTACGGCGTCGTCACGATGTGCATCGGCGGCGGTCAAGGCGCTGCCGGCCTGTTCGAGATCTTCAACTAGCCTCGATCAACGTCTGAATAACCCGGCCCGGTGGAAACACCGGGCCGTTTCATATCCGGAGTTATCATGCCCAATCGTCTGAACGGAAAAGCCTGCCTCATCACCGGCGGCACCAGCGGGATCGGCGAGGCCACCGTCGAGGCTTTCGTCGCCGAGGGGGCGAAAGTGATGTTTACCGGCCGCAATGCCGAGAGCGGCGCGAAGATCGCCAAGGCCACCGGCGCAACCTTCTTCCAGTCAGACGTGACGAAGGAAGCCGAGATCAAGGCGTCCATCGACGCCGCAGCGAAAGCCTTCGGCAAACTGGACGTTCTGTTCAGCAATGCAGGCGGCCCGACCAAGGGAACGGCCGACACCGTCACTTATGACGACTTCAAGCACGCAACCGACCTGCTGCTCGGCTCTGTCATCTTCGGCATCCGCCATGCCGCGCCGATCATGAAAGCCAATGGCGGCGGCTCGATTATCAACAATGCCAGCGTCGCCGCCCAGCGCTCGCACATGGGCCAATACCTCTATTCGATCTGCAAGGCAGGCGTCGTCCAGGCGACCAAGATGGCCGGCATGGAGCTTGGGCCAAGCAATATCCGCGTGAACTGCATCTCGCCCGGCGCCATCGCCACGCCGATCTTCTTCGGCGGCTCGGAAGCTGCGGCACACATGGAAGCCGGCAAGGCAGATGCGAAGCTGAGCAAGCTCACCGCCAATCTGGCGAAAGCCACGCCCCTGCACCGCTCCGGCCTGCCCATCGACATCGCCATGGGCGCTGTCTTCCTCGCCAGCGACGAAGCCCGCCACATCACCTGCCACGACCTGGTGATCGACGCGGGGATGACGTTCGGCGGGCGGGTGAATTTCGAGTAGCGTGAAGCGCGCCCTCGTCCTTGGACGAACGGCCCTTCGGGCCTGCTCAGGACGAGGGCGTATTCAACCGGCGTCTAAATCCACCACGCGATAGAACTCCTGGTCCCAGAACAGGTAGAGAAGCCAGTCGGGGAAGCCGTAGACGGCTTGCACGTAGTGCTCCTGCGAGGCGTGAATTTTCCAGCCGCGCAGTTTGGCGGATGTGTTGCCCGGCATGGCGTGCGTCGCGTCAGGCTGGTTGTCAGCGACGAACTTGCCGGTGGCGCCGCCGAATGTGCGCAGGCCATTTGGCGGCGTGATCACGTAGGCGAGGAATTTCGGGCCGCGATAGGCGCCGCTCGCCTGTGCGCGCACCTGCTTCACCGCCGTCTCTGCGACGAGGCCCATGCGCATGTGATCCTTGTGACCGGTCGCGCCGCTGGCGGGCCAGAACGTCACCACCATCTCCGGCTGCACGGCGTTGATCTTCGCAACCACGCGCGCGACCAGTTCCTCCATCGGAACTTCCGGCACGCCGCCATCGGGATAGTCCCACACTTCCTGATCGTCGATGCCGAGCGCGAAGCCGTTCTTGAGCGCCTCCGCCTTCCGCACGAGCCCGAGATCCTGCTGGCGCGCGACGGTCGGCACCTGATGTCCGGCCTCGCCCTTGGTGCCCGTGACCAGCGAGGTGAAGGCAGCATCCTTCTCCTTCGCGTACGAGAAGAAGCCGGTGACCAGCTGCTCGTCATCAGGATGCGCGAACACGCCCAGCACACGCTTGGCCCCCGCATCGCCGACCACAGACGCAACCTGCTTCGCGCCATCGGCCGCGAAATATGTGCGCATGTAGAGAACGCCGGCAACAAGGGCGACGACCACCACGCCCGCCAGAATGCCAACGCCGATCGCGATTTTTTTCATCATGCCCCGATCCTCCCAGTGCGCATCGTTAGCACGCGCACATCAACGCGCCAGCTTGGCCCCAGCTTGGCCCAACGTCAGTTGGACACACCGCCGTTGATCTCCCGTCACGTATCCGCCCAAATCGGGTACGAGCCTTGGGACAACCGGGAGTCACGTCATGCGCACCATTGTTCTTGCCGCCACAGCAACTCTGGCGCTGTCATCAGTGATACTGGCCGCCTGCGGGCAGCCCACCAACCCAACACCAGCGGCCCCGACAGTTCCGGCAGCGGAACAGGCCGCACCCGGAACTCTCGACACACGCCAGCGCGCCAGCGTTGACGGATGGGAGACTGGCTCAGGCGCCCTGTCGATCCTTGGCTCGACGCTGCCCCCCTTCGCGCTCAGCCAAGCGAACGGAACGGAGCTAACGCAGGAAAATCTCCGCGGTCGCTGGACCATCATCGGCTTCGCCACCTCAGACGCAGACCGCGCGGAGGCGGAGAAGGATTATGTGGCGGCGCTCAACTCCGCCGCCGATCAGGACCCCGATCTCGACTTCGTCGCCATCAACCCGAAGGCGACAACGCCGCCGCCGGCCACGCCACCGGCCTGGCCGACGCTCTATGACGAGACGGACTACGCGAAGCAACTCGATGTCACCGTGACGCCGTCCTACCTGCTGATCGGGCCGGACCTCACGGTTGAAGGCTATCGCGGCGCGCTGGTCGATACGCCGGACGACGGCATCAAATCCGTCATTCGCGGCGTTGCCGAAATCCGCAAGCAGGTCGCCGCGCCGCAATAGTGGTGGGCTACCGACCCAGCGCGTAGGCCCCGCCCTTCTCGATGCCGCGCTTCCACGCGGGCCGTTCATGCATGCGATCGAGCCACGCACTAAAGTTCGGGTAGGATGGCAGTGACTGCTGCGCGCGCGCCACTTCTGCGACGAAGCTCATCTGGATATCAGCGCCGGTCAGGTCATTACCGACGAAGAACTGCTTGCCGGCAAGATAGCCGTCGATGAAACCGAGATGGTTGGCGATCTCGCTCTGGATACGCGGATGCAGCGGCGCGCCAGCTTCCTTCAGCCGCCCGACATACATGTGCAGCATCAGCGGCAGCATGGCCGAGCCTTCGCCGTAGTGCAGCCATTGCACATAGACGTCGTAGTCCGCCGACTTCGGATCAGGCTGCATGCGGCCTGCACCATGATGGCGGATCACATAGTCGATGATGGCGCCGGTCTCGATGATTGTGCGGCCGCCCTCGGTGATCATCGGGCTTTTGCCCAGCGGGTTGATTGCCTTCAGCTCCGGCGGGGCCAGCCGGGTCTGCGCATCGCGCTGATAGACCTTCAACTCGTACGGCGTACCCAACTCCTCCAGCAGCCATAGAATGCGCTGCGAGCGCGACTCGTTGAGATGGTGGACAGTCAGCATGGCGCGTCTTCCCTGAAGTGTTTCGCCAATCCTAGACCCGGAGCGCGTTCGAGGGAAACGCGTACCGCTGGGGTTGACCCGAAGGGGCATCGCCCCCACTATGTGAGTGAACGCTCACACCGCGCAGGAGTCAGCCTATGATCCGCCGCACTATCGGAAAATCGAAACCGCTCAACGCCATCGGCCTCGGCTGCATGGGCATGGCCGCATTCTACGGCAAACCTCTCGAAGAGGCTGAAGCCGTGAAGCTGCTTCACGCGGGGCTGGATCTTGGCGTCGATCATTTCGATACGGCGGAGATGTATGGCATGGGCGTCAACGAGCAGCAGCTCGGCGCCGCCTTTCACGACAGACGCGACAAGGCTTTCATCGCCACCAAGTTCGGCCCGAAATACAATCTTGAAACTGGCGAGCGCCGCGTCGATGGCTCCCCGGAGAACGCAAAGCGCGCACTTGAACAATCGCTGCGCTTCCTGAAGACCGACCATGTCGACCTCTGGTATCTGCACCGCCGCGATTTCTCGCGTCCGATCGAGGAAACGGTCGGCGCGATGGCCGAGGCCGTGAAGGAAGGCAAGGTCCGCAATATTGGCCTTTCCGAGGTGACGGCTGAAACGCTGCGCGCGGCGCACAAGGTTCACCCCATCGCCGCGCTACAATCCGAATTCTCGATCTTCACGCGCTTCATCGAGAGCGACGGCATCCTCGACGCCTGCAAGGATCTCGGCACAACGCTCGTCGCCTACTCCCCGCTTGGCCGCGGCATGCTTGCAGGCTGGTCGAAGGACTGGAAGGCCGATGGCTTCGACTTCCGCGCCTTGATGGCTCCGCGCTTCTCAGGCGACGCGCTGGAAAACAACCTCGCCCTTGTCGAAGAGATCGCCCGCGTCGCGTCCGACCTCAACGCAACGGCCGGACAGGTCGCCCTCGCCTGGGTGCTCCAGCGCGCTGACAATGTCGTTGCCATTCCCGGCACGACGAAGCTGGAGAACCTCAAGCAGAATCTCGGCGCCGCCGATGTGAAGCTGACGCCAGCAGCCATCGCCAAGCTCGACAGCCTCGCGTCGAAGGTGAAGGGCGAGCGCTACGACGAAAGCGGCATGAAGGGCGTCAACGGCTGATCTGAAAGTCGGGTCAATGCCGGGAGCGCGCCTCCGCTGCGCCCCGGCGCGACTTTCGATTCAGCGGTGGGTTTGCCAGCTCAGCTACGCCCGCGCAGAGGCGGCGGCGTTTCGCCACGCGTCACCACTTCGACACACGACTTGAACTCGCGCGTCGTCAGCGCCTGCATTTCGGCGTTCATTGTCTCAAGGCTCTTGGGCGAATAGTTCGTCAGCTCTGCGCATTCCTGCTCCGCCGCGCCTTTCAGCGCCGCGGTCGCCGCATCAGCCGCCTCGACCGGCGCCGGCGTCACGGCCTCGCCACAGGCCGCCAGCGACGCCGAGGACAGGAAGAAAGCAATCACCACACGCATAGCCGAGACCTCGTTCTGATCACGGCCAGCACGCCGCCATCGATATCGCCCCAGTCCAGACGGGCCGGACCAGAAGGGCCAGACCAGAAGGGCCAGAAATGTGTTGCTCATCGGTTCACACGGGTTACCCGCGCGAAACCGACCATTCTCGGCGCCCTCTTGATCCGCAGCAACCGCCCCTCCACCTTGCCGCCCATGCTGCCAACCATTTTCGTCTCCCACGGTTCCCCCATGCTCGCGATCGAGGACGCCAGTGCGCGCGACTTCCTCGCGACGCTGCCCTCCATCCTGCCCGAACGGCCCAAGGCGATCCTGATGGTATCCGCCCATTGGGAGCGTCTGCGCCCCACCGTAAACGCGCCCGCGGTCAACGAGACGATCCACGATTTCGGCGGATTCCCGCCCGCCCTCTACCAGATCTCCTATCCGGCCCCGCCCTCCGCTACGCTGGCCAAACGCGTCGCCGAGCTGCTCACCGCGGGCGGCATGCACACAGACATCGACCCGCGCCGCGGCCTTGATCATGGCGCGTGGGTGCCGCTGCTGGTCGCCTGGCCGGGCGCGGACATTCCCGTCGTCCAGCTATCCGTGCAGACCCACCTCGGCCCGGCCCACCACCATGAACTGGGCAAACTTCTCGCCCCGCTGCGCGATGAGGGCATCCTCATCATCGGCTCCGGCAGCTTCACGCACGATCTCGCCAGCTTCCGAACCTCCGGCGGCCGTATCGATGCGCCAGAGCCTGGCTGGGTGCATTCCTTTGCCGAATGGATGGTCTCCGCCCTGCGCGACCAGCGCACGGACGACCTCCTGAATTACCGCACACGCGCCCCCGAAGCAGCCCATAACCACCCCACGGAAGAGCATCTCCTGCCGCTCTATGTGGCGCTGGGGGCCGGCGCCGGTACGGTTAATCACCTGCACCAGAGCACCACCTACGGCATCCTCCGCATGGACGCCTATGCGTTTAGCTGACCGGCGCGTTTAGCTAACGAGTACTTGCTGCCTCACATTCACCTGAGCGCGCTCGCCGTATCTGTTGTTCAACCTTCCTGTGCGCTATTCCTTGGGCAAATCGACCCGGCAAAACCGGGCTGCTCAGGCTATCCAACAGGCAGGAAACATGACCACGCGCCCATCCCTCACCCGCCCATCCTTCACACGTAGGGCCGCGGCTTTCGCAGCCATTGCTGCCGCCGCCCTTCTGTCGGCATGCTCCAGCATGGGCGCATCTCCTTCAGATCCAAATCCGGCTGCGGCGAACATCGGCATTTACGAGCTGCGCACCTACACGGCTGCGCCCGGCAAGATGGCCGAGCTCGACGCCCGCTTCCGCGATCACACCATCGGCCTCTTCCAGAAGCATGGCATGACGCCGATCGGCTTCTTCCACGTCGCCCCGCAACCGGGCCAGACGCTGGATAACCGCCTGATCTACGTGATGGGCTACAAAGACCGCGCCGCGCGCGACGCCGCCTGGACGGCCTTCGCCAACGACCCGGAATGGAAACAGGTCTACGCCGACAGCCAGAAGAATGGCTCGCTCACCTCGAAGATCGAGAACGTCTTCCTCAGCCCGGCCGACTATTCGCCGAAGCTGAACACCAAGCCCACCGCCACGCCGCGCCATTTCGAGCTGCGCACCTACACCGTGATGCCAGGCCGCATCGAGGATCTGCACACCCGCTTCCGCGACCACACGCTCCGCATTTTCGCGAAGCACGGCATGACCAACTATCTCTACTGGCGCCCGGTCGCTGACCAGCCCGCCATGACCGACAAGATGGTCTACATGCTCGCCTTCCCGAGCCAGGAAGCCCGCAATGAAAGCTGGAAAGCCTTCGGCGCCGACCCGGAATGGAAGAAGGTCTCCGACGACAGCCAGAAGACCGGCCCCATGCTGATCTCCCCCGGCGGCGTCGTCTCGATCCAGCTCACGCCGACGGACTACTCGCCGCTGCGCTAGGCGCTGCGCGCCCCAGGGAATGGGGAGTAGGCAGTAGGGAATAGTGAAGGCGCTTCCGGGCATCCGGGAGCGCCTTTTGCTTTGTCGTTCAACGCAATTCCTACTCCCTACTCCCTACTCCCTACTCCCCAATCCCTACTGCCCACCCCCCTCTTGCAAGTTGTTGCATTTGCAACTATCTACCTGCCAACAGCAATTCCAACCGGGAGATCCCCCTATGATCGAAGTCCGGCCGTTCGACACTCTTGGCGGCGCCAACCATGGTTGGCTCGATGCCCATCACCACTTCTCCTTCGCGGAGTATTACGATCCCAAGCGCATGAGCTGGGGCCGCCTCCGCGTCTGGAATGACGACCTGATCGCGCCCAAGTCCGGCTTCCCGCCGCACCC
>DAINAT010000017.1:0-44172 GCA_036733305.1 Hyphomonadaceae bacterium | reverse complement strand
CGCGGCGCGCGAGGATGCGAAGTTCGTCCTGCACGTGCACACGGATGCCGGCATCGCTGTCGCCGCCACGAAGGAAGGCCTGCTGCCGATCAGCCAGCACGCGCTGATCGTGCTGCCGAACCTTGCCTATCACGATTATGAAGGCATCGCGCTGGACCTTGGCGAGCGCGAACGCCTGGTACGCGACATCGGCGACAAGAACGCGCTGATGCTGTGGAACCACGGCACGCTGGCGGTCGGTGAGACTGCCGCCCAGTGCTGGATGACGATTTTCTATCTGGAGCGCGCGTGCGCGATCCAGGTGATGGCATCGGCGCAAGGTCGCGAGCACATTCGTATGGCGCCGGATGATGCAGTTGAAACGGTGAAACAGCAGCAGGCGATGGCAAGCGGCATCGGCGCGATGCTGGCCTGGCCGGGCTGCCTGCGGAAACTCGATCGCGAGTCGCCGGGCTACGACACATAAGGACTGACGACGTAGAGTTGGGGGATAGATGGTTGGGGGACGTCGCGCGGCTTCGCGCAGCCTGCTTTTGCTGGCCGGTACAACGACACTGACGCAGCCTGCGCATGCGGGCGCCTGGGCGGTAGCGGAGGGCGTGCAGCAATGGTTCGCTGCCGTTTCGCACGAGACCGGAGACTTCGGTGAATCCTGGCGAGCTGACGATCTGATCGAGGCCGGGCTCGGTGGGAACTGGGCGGTCAACGCCAAGATCGAGAGCGAAATCCGGATCAGCGATTTCCACGACGACCGCACCGCGTTTCAGGTTGGCGTTCTGAAAGCCTTCGCACTGACCGATCGCGCCTCGTTCGCACTGCAGGCCTCGATACTCGGCGGCGAAGCGGTTGAAGGGCCCGAATGTCAGGACGCGGGCCTCGAACTTCGCGCGGCGCTGGGAACATCGTTCTCGCTGTTTGGTCGCGAGGGCTTCGTCAACGCCGAGGCAGCAAGCCGCTCTCGCGGCGATTGCGACCGGCAGATCACGGAAATCTCGGCCGGCCTCACGTTCGCTCCGAAATGGAATCTAATCCTCAAGGCCTGGGACGAACGTGGCAGCGGCAGCCTGTCCACAAAGGCTGAGGCCAGCCTCTCCCACGACATCGGTAACTTCCGGATTGGCCTTGGCTGGCGTGAGGAAATATCGGGAAAATTCGAGGAGAAAGGTTGGGTAGCGTCGCTGGGCGCGAAGTTCTGATCAAAAGCGATCCAGGCCAATTGCCGGGTCGCCACGAGTCAGTCGTTTATTAACATTCTCAACACCATAGTATCATCCGCACCTCGCGCGCATCGACACACCCGCCGACACACAGGGGACGGGAATGCCTAGACAAAAGCCCATCGAGGTCATCACACCTCCAAACACCCTCAAGACGAAGGTTGGTGGCGCACTGCCGGCGCTCGATCAGCACGCCATCGCAAAAGCGGAAGCCGCGCTTGAGAAGATGTCCGACCAATTCGCTGAATGGATTCAGGAAGAGCTCGCGCGCTTGCTGGAAGCTTGGGCGGCTTATGAACAAGCCCCTGGCACCGCCGCTGCCAAGAACGAACTTCAACGCCGCTCGCATGACCTCAAAGGTCTGGCCCCGACCTATGGCTATCCGCTGGTTGGTCGTATCTGCGCCACGCTTTGCAAGCTTACGGGCGACGAGCACGGCGATATCACCGCGCCGGACCGCCTGCTTAAAGCTCACGTCGACGCCGTGAAGGCTGCAATCCTTGGCAAGATCAAAGGCGCGGACCATCCGGTCGGCCTTGCTCTGGTGGCCGAACTCGAAATGCAGACCAAGGAAATCATCGCCAAGCAGACGGCTGATGTCGCAGCGCCGGTTCCGCGAGCCTGAGTTCCGGACCTCTCCGGGCTAAGCCATAATCTGTTGCATGCGCTCTTCGGTCAGGCCGTAGCCGGCTTCAGCCGGGATCACGAGCACCTTGCCGTCGGCGCGCTCTTCAACGCGCGGCTCCACCGTCACGACTTCTCGCG
Source organism: Hyphomonadaceae bacterium (assembly GCA_036733305.1). Lineage (GTDB taxonomy): Bacteria > Pseudomonadota > Alphaproteobacteria > Caulobacterales > Hyphomonadaceae > UBA7672. The sequence goes on along the minus strand of DAINAT010000017.1, from coordinate 42,190 downwards.
CGCGTGCAGCAGCCACGGCTTCAGCCGCAGTGCTTGAACGCGCCAGAACTTCCAAGTTCAGGCGCGTCGGGAACATCAGCTTTGCGCCACCTTGCTTGCGCCGCTCCAGCAGCTCCTGCGGGGCCACCCACTGGTGATCCACCGCTTCGCGGCCGTCATGGCGCACGACCTGATCGGCGGGCGCATGAACGAGATAGAAATGGGTGTCGAACCGGCGCGGCTCGAAGTTCGGCGTGATCCAGTGCGCGAAGGGAATGAGCCGGTCCAACGTCAGCCGCAGACTCGCTTCGCGCGCCAGTTTTATGAGAAGTGCCGGGTCCGCCTCCACTGCGCTCCGCATGGCGTCGAACCCGGCGCTGGCATTGGCGTCGAGTTCCCGCCCGTCACGCGTCGCCAGCATCAGGCCGGATTCCTCAAAAACTTCCCGTGCCGCTGCGATACGCAGGGACCGCTGGTAATGTTCGTAGGTTCCATCAGAGAGGTCATCCCAGGCTGGATCGGCGTCTGAAGCCGCCACCTTGCCGCCGGGAAACACCCAGGCGCTGGCCCCGAACGCCATGCCCGCGCTGCGTCGGACCATCAAAACTTCCAGCGTTTGCGGCGTTTCCAGTGAATCCCGAACCAGAACAACGGTGGAGGCAGGCTTGGGTTGGTCGGCTTCGAGGCTCATTCACCACTTCCTAACCTTGAAAAACGGGATGCCAACGCGGTCTCGGGATTTGCTCTAAATTGCATCGTCCGGCTTCGGCCAGCTTTCAGGCTGTTCTGTCATACAGGCTGCAACACACCACCTCAGCCGGAACCCTGCAATGACCCAAGCGCGCGCCTCGCACCTGCGTCTCGTCGTAAACGAGCCCCAAGCCGCCGTGGCGCGCCGCCCCAAGCTCCGCTTCCGCCCCGTGCTGCGCATGGCGGACGGCGCCGCCTATGGCATGCATGCCGAGGCCGACATTGCTTTTGAAGACACCGCCCAGCTGCGCCACTTCTCGGACGCCGCCCATCCGTCGGCCGCTGCCTGGCTTGGCGACCTGATCGAGCTGGCTGCTCGCATTGCGCACGATACGGGTCTCGACCTGCGCCCGCTGTCGATCTCGGCCCCGATGGCTGCGCTGGCTGACAAGGATGGCCCGATGGCCGCCGAAGCCGGCGCTGCACGCGCTGGCATCCTGCCGCAGGAAATCCGCATCGACTTCTGCGATGCCTCGGTTTCGGCCCTCGAAGACCTCGCTCTGGACCGCGTGGACGCGTTCCGCCGCCGTGGCTTCCGCGTTGGCCTCGATGCCCGCAAATCCTGGCGCACGCCGATGGGCGCACGCGCCCGCATGACGTTCGAAGCTGTTCGCCTCGACCCGTCGCGCTGCGAAGCCATGGAAATCCCGATGACGCGCCTGGAAGTTGCCTGCGCCGACGGGATCGCCCTGATCGCCGAGAACGTGCACTGGCGCGATGCCGAGCGCTTGGCGGAACTGGGCGTACACTTCGGCATGTCTCCGAAGTCCGACAGCTAGGCACCCTGCCCTCGGCAGTTAGTCGCGGAAGAAATTAACCCCTCACTAACCATACTCCAGCGAGCTAGGGGCCTGAACAAGGACCCTGGCTCGTGACCGATTCCATCGGCGCATCTCCGAAGGCTCTGCAACGCGCTCAGGTCATGAGCGCGCTGAAGACGGCGTCGAACAAGACGGGCGCGGATTTCGACTACCTCGTGAAGACGGCGCAGCGCGAAAGCAATTTCGATCCGGGCGCGAAGGCTTCCACCTCATCCGCTACGGGCCTCTTCCAGTTCACCAACGAGACATGGGTGAACATGCTGGAGCGCTATGGCGCGAAGCATGGCGTGAACACCGACGGCCTCTCGCGCGAACAGATGCTCGAACTTCGCAAGGACGCGAGTCTGTCCGCAACGATGGCTGGCGAGCTGGCTGGCGAGAACGGCAAGATCCTGGCGAAGAAGCTGGGCCGTGAAGCGACATCAGCGGAGCTCTATACGGCGCACTTCATGGGACCGAGCGATGCGGCCCGCCTGATCGAAGCGGCGCGTGACAACAAGCCCGGCATGGCCGCCGACATGTTCCCGCGCGCGGCGCTGGCCAATGCGAATGTGTTCAGCGGTGCAGACGGCGCAAAGCTCTCGCCGGCGCAGCTCTACACGAAGCTCACCGGCGTTGACGTGAAGCTGGCTGACGCGGGGCTGGTATCGTCCGGCGTGATGCCGAACCAGCAGTCGAACCAGGCGGCGCTGCTTCAGGCAAAGCTTGGAACGGCTGCGCTCAACAGCAGCCTGATGATGGCGCTGTTCGGCCTGCAGGAAGATCGCGGCTAGGCGCGGTCTAGATCACGCAACCGCTTTGCTGGCGTACATCGCCTCGATGTCCGCCGGCGCGTATCCCAAAGACGTAAGCACCTCGACCGTATGCTCGCCCAGCTTGGGTCCCGGCCCCTTTGGGCCGTCGTCAACGCCATGGAACCTCGCCGGTCCGCCCGGCGACTGGAATGTTCCAACGCCATCCTTGCCGGGCATGTCGACGATCCCGCCGGCGGCAAATACCTGCGGATCGACCGCCACATCGGCCAGCGTCTGCGCCGGCGCCCATGCGATCTCTTCCGCGGTGAGGCGCGCCGCGATCTCGTCCTTGGTGAAGCGCGCGAAGGCCGCGTCGAACATGGCCGTGATCTCGACCGCGCTGTCGCGCCGCGATTTGCCGTCCTGGAAGCGCGGATCGGTCTCGATGCCCGGCAACTCGAACGCCCTCGCCATGCGCGGCAGGTCCGCCTTGCCGGCACGCGCGACGATGCAGATCCATGCATCATCCTTCGTGCGGAAGAAGTTCGTGAGCGGATTGTAGGCCTCGGCCCGCGGCCGCGTCGACGCGTTGCGTCCATAGAACAGCTGGATCGCAAGATCCGTGTGCAGCGTGTAGAGGCCCGTACGCAGCAGACTGACATCGACCAGCTGCCCCTTGCCGGTCTTCAGCGCCTGGATCAGCGCAGCATTGATCGCCGCCACCGCCGCAATGCTGGTGGTGTGATCGCCGGCGGCCGTGCGAATCGGGAACAGCTCCGAGCCCTTCGGCGCCGTAAGCCGCGCCAGACCCGACCGCGACCAGAAGCTCGCCACGTCGAACCCCGGCGCGTTGGCATCCGGCCCCTCGAGCCCGTAGCCGGTCAGCGCGCAATAGACGAGCTTCGGGTTCCGCTTCGACAGGATGTCGTAGCCCAGCCCGGAGCGCTCGATCCCGCCCGGCCGCACATTGGTCAAGAACACGTCGGCGCCATCCGCCAGCTTGCGAACGACCTCACGGCCTTCCTCGGTCCGGGTGTCGACCACGATCGACTTCTTGCCCCGGTTATCCCCATCGAAAGCCGGGTTGTCCGTAAGGTGTTCCTTGCCGGTCCCCTTGGTCGGGAAATTGGTGCGAACCGGGTCCCCGCCCGGCGGCTCGATCTTTATTACTTCCGCGCCCCAGTCGGACAGAATGCCGCCAGCGCCCGGAGCCGCATAATACGTAGCGTGTTCAATGACTTTCACGCCTTTAAGCAGCATCCGTCTCTCCCATTTTGATTTGCCTGTAGCACCATTTGAGGTTGCTCCGTAAATCTCTCTTAACCCGAGCCAGCAATTGTCATTTTTCAAGGTAGTTCAAGCCGGAAGGCTCGAAGAATGACTGTGGCGACCATGCGCACCTCTCTCACGCAGGACGACATCCGTCGGCTGGTCCGTGGCGACAGCCCGGAAGCGCGCGCCAATGCGGCGCACAAGATCTGCAAACGCATCGACGCGATGGACATGACCGAGGAAGACCGGGAGTCGGCCCGCCAGATTCTCGATGTGATGTGCAACGACACGGCTGAGCTGGTCCGCCGCTCACTGGCTGTCACCCTGCGCAACTCGCCCAAGCTGCCGCGCGACATCGCCCTGAAGCTGGCCCGGGACGTCGACGCGATCGCCATCCCGGTGCTCAAGAACTCACCGGTTATTACCGACGAAGACTTGGTCGAGATCGTGCTCGCCGGCTCATCGGAAAAGCAGGTCGCCATCGCCCAGCGCCCGACGCTCGGCGAAGGCCTCACCGAAGTCATCACCCTGTACGGCGCGAAGCCGGCTGTTGAAGCCTGCACGCTGAACGAAGGCGCTGCGTTCTCGGACGACGCCTACGCCGGCATGCTGAAGCGCTTTGCCAATGACGACGACATCAAGGGTGCGCTGGTTTCCCGCAACACGCTGCCGCTGCACGTCACCGAAAAACTCGTCACGATGGTCACGGGCGAACTCTTCGACCGCCTGGTCAACAAGCACGAGCTGCCGCCGCAACTCGCCATCGAGATCGCCTCGGGCGCACGCGAGCGCGCAACGCTCGACCTCGTCGAACAAGCTGGCCTCTCGTCCGATCCGGCGCGCTTCGTCCAGCAACTCCATCTCAATGGTCGCCTGACGCCGTCGCTGATCATGCGCGCCCTGTGTCTCGGCCATATGGGCTTCGTCGAACACGCCCTGGCTGAGCTCGCTGGCGTGCCGCGCTCCAAGGCCTGGCTGATGATCCACGACGCGGGAACACTGGGCCTCAAGACCGTGTTCGAACGCGCTGGACTTCCATCCGGCATGTTCACGGCCTTCCGACTCGCCGTCGATATCTTCCACAAGACAGAGATGGATGGCGGCCCGGGCGACAAGGAACGCTTCCGTCAACGCATGGTCGAACGCGTCCTCACGCAGTTCCAGGCCATCCCGCGCGCCGACCTTGAATACCTGCTCGACAAGCTGGATTCGCTCGATGCGATCCGCGAGAAGGAAGTCGCTCCAGCGGCTTAGATCACTTCGTAGGGTGCATTGAAGCGAACGCGTAAATGCACCGCCAGCGCCTGACGCAGGCACGGTGCATCAAGATGCGCCCTACAGACCCGCACCCTCATCCAGGCCAAGCGCGATGTTCAGGTTCTGCACCGCAGCACCCGACGCGCCCTTGCCGAGATTGTCGAGCACCGCCACGAGACGCGCCTGTTGCGTTGCCTCATTGCCGAACACGAACAGCTTCATCCTGTTCGTGTTGTTCAGCGCTTCGGGATCAAGCGCGCTGACATAGCCGCCCGCGCCCGCACGTTGCTTCTGAAGCGTTGCGATCTCCGCTTCGCTCGCCACGGTGACGAACTTTTCGCCTTGATAGGAATCAGCCAGCGCATCGCGCAGCATCTTCGGCGTCGGCGCGCCCGGCAGCGACCAGAGTTGAAGCGGCACGTCCACAATCATCCCCTGCGCATAGCGACCGACCGCCGGCGCAAAGACCGGTGGATGCGCGAGGCCCGAATACTTTGTCATCTCCGGCACATGCTTGTGCGCCAGCGTCAGGCCATATGTGCGGAAGGCGTCGTGCGTCGTCTCCGCCGGCGCAGTCGAGAACTCCTCGATCAGCCCTTTGCCACCGCCCGAATAGCCCGACACCGCATTCACCGTGATCGGCGTCGTCGCGGGAATCAGCCCTGCCCGCACCAGCGGCGCAGTCAGGCCGATGAAGCCGGTGGGATAGCAGCCGGGATTCGAAATGCGCTTCGAGCGCTCGATCATCACGCGATGACCATCCGCCATCTCCGGGAAGCCATAGGCCCATTGCGGATCGACGCGATAAGCCGTCGAAGCATCGATGATCACCGTGCGATCATTGGTGACGAGCTTCACCGCTTCCTTCGCCGCATCGTCCGGCAGGCAGAGGATCACAGCGTCAGCAGCGTTCAGCATCTCTTCGCGTGCGGACAGGTCCTTCCGCCGCTCCGGATCGATCGAGATCACCTGCAGGTCGCGACGCCCAGCCAGCCGCTGACGGATCTGCAGACCCGTCGTACCAGCCTCGCCGTCGATGAAGACCTTGGGAGCCATCGTTCAAACCCGCCAAACAAGGAAAGAGAATGAGGACAAAGAAAAAGGGCGCTTCGGTTGCCCGAAGCGCCCTCCTCGAAAACGTAACCGAGGCGACCTAGCGCTTCGAGAACTGGAACGAACGGCGGGCTTTGGCCTTGCCGTACTTCTTACGCTCGACCGCACGCGGGTCGCGGGTGAGAAGTTTCTGCGGGCGCATGGCCACGCGCAGTTCCGGCTCGAAGTTCACGAGAGCGCGGGCGATGCCGTGACGAACAGCGCCAGCCTGACCGGTGAGGCCCGAACCAGCGACGGTTGCGATCACGTCGATTTCCGACTCGCGCTTTGCAGCTTCGAGCGGCTGTTTGATCATGAGGCGCAGCACCGGACGGGCGAAGTATTCCGTCTGGTCTTTACCGTTGATGATGATCTTGCCGGTGCCGCGCTTCACCCACACGCGGGCGGTGGCGGTCTTGCGGCGGCCGGTGCCATAGGCGCGGCCGAGTTTGTCGACCTTCGCGGTCGCCGGCGCCTGAGCGGCGGCAGCTTTGACGTTGAGGTCCTTGATCGAGCTCAGGGATTCGACGGCTTCGGCCATGATCAGGCGACTTTCGCGTTCTTGGAGTTCTTCGACTTGAAGTCGACCTTTTCCGGGTTCTGGGCGACGTGCGGATGGTCAGCGCCACCGTACACGCGGAGTTTGGCGAACTGCTTGCGCGCCAGCGGGCTCTCACCCGGCATCATGCGCTTCACAGCCAGCTCAAGCACGCGCTCAGGGAAACGCGAAGCCAGGATCTTTTCCGGCGTCGTCGTCTTGATCCCGCCCGGGTGACCCGTGTGGCGGTGATACTGCTTGCGAACCAACTTGCGGCCGGTCATCGCGACCTTGTCCGCATTGATCACGACGATGTGGTCGCCGAGGTCAACGTGCGGCGTGTAGTCCGCGCGATGTTTGCCGCGCAGGCGAAGCGCAATGTACGAAGCCAGACGGCCCACAACGACGCCTTCGGCATCGATGATGACCCATTTATTCACGGCATCAGCCGGTTTAACGGAAACGGTTTGCATGCTCCCTCGCGGAGCCTTTCTCAGACAAGGTTTTAGTACTGAATTTCGAACGCGTGCAGCTACAGGGCGACCCGCCCCATGTCAACAGCGCCTGCGGACTGTATCGAACGCTCCGTCAGGTTGGCCCGGATAGACGCTTTAACCGCATCTGACAACCGCTAGAAAACGGATTTATATGGCTTTTATCGGGAAAACTTGCCCCGAGAGCCCCAGCCCCGCCTTCAAAAGCCCAACCAGCAGCGACGATTACTCCCCGTCCCCGCCGCCATCTCCACCGCCAGATTCGCTGAACCCACCGGAATCCTCGCTTCCGTGGCCGGTTTTGGCCTTGGTCGCCGCCTGCTCGGTCCCAACCGGGCTCACATCAGTTGCCGCGGCGTCCTTCCGGCTGCCCGCGCCCTTGAAGGCCCGGCCCATCAGAATCATCGGCAGGACCGCCAGCAGGAGGATCACTCCGCAAAGAAGGATAACGGCGTCATTCATGCCCCGGCCCTAGCACATCCGCCTCGCCTTGCGGCAGACCCGTGCGGGCTGATCCCGTTCGCGCGAGTCCAATCGACGACACACGCGTCACCCCTATAATCGCCTCACATTCCAAGGGGAGACTACATGAACCGCCGCTCTTTCCTCACGGCTGCGACCGCTTCAGCGCTCGCGCCTGCCCTGTTCACCGGCCGCGCCGCAGCTGAAGCGAACATCAACTACGACGCCCTCGCCGCCCTCCGCGCCGGCCTCAACGAGAGCACGTCGCAGGTGATGACCAACGCCAGCTACATGATGGACGTGCTCGGCCAACGCCTCTCAGGCTCGCCAGGCATCCGCAAGTCCGGCGAGTGGGTCGTCGAGAAGATGAAGAGCTACGGCCTCACCGGCACAAACCTTGAGCCGTGGCCGGTTGATCCGACTGGCACGAACAACTCCTTCCCGCGTGGCTGGTCGAACAAGAAATTCTACATGGCTGCCACGACGCCGAACTCCTTCCCGATCTTCGGCATGTCGCTCGCCTGGACGCCCGGCACAAAGGGCCTCGTCGCGGGCGAGTGCATCCTCGTCACCGAGACAGACGAGAAAACGCTGAAGGAAAAATACGCCGGCAAGCTGCGCGGCAAATGGGTCCTCGGCCAGGCGCCGATCGTCATGCGCGCACAGTGGGACGCCGTCGCCAAACGCTACACCAACGAACAGCTCGACGCGCTGGAGATTCCCGCGCGCCCGCCGGAAAACGGATCGCCGCCCACGCCAACGCCGCCGCCCTTCACGCCGCCACAACCGGGCGGATTCAACCGCTTCAACTTCTTCTTCGAGGAAGGCGCGCTCGGCGTATTCCAGACCAACAAAGGCCACGGCGCCTACAACGTGCAAGGCGGCGTTCGCACCGACCTGCCCGACCAGCAAGTCCCGCGCATCTCCATGGAAGCCGAACACTATGGCCGCATCGCGCGCAGCGTGCAGCAGGGCGAGCCCGTCACCATCGAAGCCGACATCGTCAACGAATGGTACGACAACCCGGAGATGTTCAACGTCGTCGGCGAGATCCGCGGCTCTGAACTGCCCAACGAAGTCGTCATCATCGGCGGCCACTTCGACAGCTGGCACGCAGCCACGGGCGCAACCGACAATGGCGGCGCGTGCTGCATCGCGCTTGAAGCCATGCGCCTGCTCAAATCCACCAACGTACCGCTCAAACGCACCGTCCGCGTCTGCATGTGGAATGGCGAAGAGCAAGGCATCATCGGCTCGCGCCTCTATGTCGCGAAACACTTCGGCGGCACACGCGGCGTACCAGCCCCCGGCAACACACGCGGCAACGTCCTGCCCATAACGCGCGACCACAGCCGCTTCCAGGCCTACTTCAACCTCGACAATGGCGCGGGCTCGATCCGCGGCATCTATGCCCAGGGCAACAACGCGATCGTCCCGATCTTCCGTGAGTGGATGGCGCCCGTGCGCGATCTCGGCGTCACACACGTCTCGCCGCGCTCCACCGGCTCGACCGACCACGTCGCCTTCCACGCCGCCGGCCTGCCCGGCTTCCAGTTCATTCAGGACACGCTGGAATACGAGCCCAAGACCCACCACACCAACCGCGACTTCTTCGAGACGCTGCAGCCCGAAGACATGCGCCGCAACGCCGTGATCATGGCCAGCTTTGCGATGCTGGCTGCGAACCACAACGGCAAGCTGCCGCGCCACCAACGCCCAACCACAGACGCAACCATCCCGAACCCCGCCGCAGCTCCCGCTGCAGCGCCCCGCACACCTTGAGAGTCATGAAACGCGCGCGATGCTCCGGCGTCGCGCGCCGCCTCTTCTAAGGCTTCGCCGTCCACACCAGCCGCGTCGCTGCCAGCAGAACGATCGTGCCCAGCGCCTGGTGCGTCAGCGACATATCCAGCGGCGCAGCGTGCATCAGCGTCGCTATGCCCAGCGCCGCCTGCGCCAGCACCAGCCCGGCAAACAGCTTGAACAGCGACCAGTGCTGCGCCCGGAACTTCCACGCCGTCCACAGCGCGAGCCCCAACAGCAGATACGCCACCCCACGATGGAAGAACTGCGCCGTCGCCGGGTTCTCGGCGAAGTTCACCCAGAACGGGCTCATCGACCACATCTCCGGCGGCGCAACATGCCCCGACATCAGCGGCCAGTCCGTATAACCACGCCCGGCATCCAGGCCCGCCACCAGCGCGCCCAACAACATCTGCAATCCGGAAATCCAGATCAGCGCCGTCGTCCAGCCATACGCCTCACGCGGCGTCTCGCGCTTGCTCGCCCCCAACTCCATCCAGAGCCAGAAGCAGTAACAGATGATCAGCAGCGCCAAACCGAAGTGCGTCATCAGGCGATACGGCGCCACAGACGTCAGATCGGAATTCACCCCCGACGAAACCATCCACCAGCCAATCAGCCCCTGCAGCCCGCCCAGCGCAAACAGCACCAGCAGATGCGGCAGCAGCTTCTTCGTCGTCCGCCCCGTCACCCAGAAGAAGATCAGCGGCAACGCAAATGCCACGCCGATGATCCGGCCCAGTTCACGATGGCTCCACTCCCACCAGTAGATGCCCTGGAAGCCCGCGATATCCATGTTGGGGTTCAGCTGGTGGAATTGCGCGGTCATCAACTGGTACTTGTCGAAAGCATCCTGCCAGTCGGCGGCGTTCATCGGCGGGAAAGCACCCAGCAGCGGCTTCCATTCCGTGATCGACAGCCCGCTATCGGTCAGGCGCGTCGCCCCGCCGACCAGGATCATCCCGTAAACCAGGGTCGCGATAACCAGCAGCCACGCCCGCACCAGCCCCACGCCCTTGGCGGGAGCCATTGAATTCAGGGACAAACTGGCAGCGACAGCCTCGCTCATTGCGCGCTTATCCTACCTGTGACAACGGATGGCCAGCGGCCCGAAAGCCGCATCTGCTGGCCTCGCCGGGGAGACCTACATGCGCAAACTGATCGGATCGATCATTCTGGTCGCCTGGATGGTGGCCTACATCGCCGTTGCGGCGGTTGTGGGCGACCGTATCGCGCATGAGCATTGGGCCTGGAAGCTGCTCTACTTCCCGATCGTCGGCATGTCCTGGGTCCTGCCCCTGAAGCCCCTGCTCCGCTGGATTCACGCCAAGGACGGCTTCCGCGAAAGCCCGGACGTCTGAGGTCTAGTTCCGTCTGACGCCTATTTCGGTTTCGCCAGAAGCACCCGCAGCCCCTCAGCGAACATGATGTTCGGCTCCATGACGTGCGTCTGCTCGCCATGCACCTTGTGCGTAACCTTGAAGCCTGCCGCCGTCAGCGCACCCAGAAGCTTCTCGGCGTCGGTCACCATGTTGATCGCGCCAAACACTTCTTTCTCGCCGACCGAAAGATAAATTGGCCGCCCCGCCCCCTTGGTCTTCTCCACCTCGCCCAACAGCTTCGCATTGGCCCACACGGACGGGCTACCGATGATGTAGCCCGCAAACGCATCCGGCTTGCGCGCGACCAGGCTCGACAGGAACAGCCCGCCATAGGAATGCCCGGCTGCGAACGAGCGGTTCGGATCAACCGGCAGCATCGCTTCGATATGCGGCTTCAGTTCCTCGAGGACGAATTTCGCGAACGCCTCGCCGCCACCGCCCTCGGGTTTGCCATTGCCGTCATCCTTCGCCGGCGCATAGAGAAAATCCTGCGCCCGCTGCGCCATCACATTGACGGGCTTCGACGTGTCATAGCCGACCGCAATCGTGTAGGCTGGCCACGTCTCTTGCTCGAGCGCCATCAGGCTCAGCGTGTCGCGCACCATGCCGAAATACATGTTGCCGTCGAACGCGTAGACCGCGCCATACGTCTCGCCCGGCTGCACCGGCCCGCCCGCAGGCGGCGATATCCGGATCTGGAAATCCCGGTTCAAGGACGGCGAATGCACGATCAGCTCGCGCGTGCCCGGCAGCGTCACCGGAACATCGCTGGCCACTGTCAGCTTCTGCGCCAGCGCAGCACCGCTCAGGCAGCAAGCCACCGCTGCAGTCGCCAAAACCTTCGCGAACATCCGCCCCTCCATCGATCCCTGCATAACTAAGCGCCTTTCGCACATCCGACGCAAGCAAGCCGCTCGCAAACTCCGATCAAACAAAAAGGCGCGCCGCCTTCCGGCAGCGCGCCCTGATTGAACGATCAAGCCAGACCTAGTTCTGAGCCGCGGGCGCCGCTGCCGGAGCGGGCGCCGCCACCGGAGCCGGCGGTAGCGTTGCAGGCGTATCAACCTGCAGCGTGCGCGTCTTGAAGCGCCAGCCATCCTTCGTCTTGACCAGCGTGTCCGTGTACATGCCGGTTGCGGCAATCCCGGTCGGCTTGGCGCGCAGATTCAGAAGGACCAGATAGACCTTGCCATCTGCGCCGGCCGTCGAGCCAGCGACAGTCAGATTGCTGACCAGATGGCGGCGCGCGCCGCCATCGCTGGCGGTCCAGCCCTTCGCGAAGCCTTTCAGCTTTTCAGTGCCCGCAAACGAGCCCTGCACGTTCGTCGTGAACACACCGTCAGCGACATAGCAGCCAGCCCACGCATCAGCGTCGCCGGAGTCGAGCGCATGATTATACTTCGCGTACAGCTGCTCGATCTCGATGACATCGGCAGTCGTCAGCTCCTTCGCACTGGCCGTAGCCGGCGCGATCAGCAGCATGAATGCCGCCATCATGGACAGTACAAGTGATCTCATGGTCGTTTCCTTCCCCGTGTATGATTTCCTGTAGCGATCGCTAGCACGCTGCGGCGTCCATGCCTCTACACGCTGGCGCGATCAGGAATGCCAGCACTATTCCGCCTTTGGCAGCAGGTAGGCCAATCCCGCCGTGAACCAGGCGCCATGCATCGACGAATGCGAGTGACGCGCCAGCTCTGCGTAATCCGCCCTCAGGCCTGTCGAACTCGCAAGAAGGGCTTCGGCCAGTTTCTTGGTCATATTGCGCATCATCGGAGACTCTCCGCCTCCCACGCCGACATAGACCGCGTGCCCGCCACCCGCCGCGAAGTGTTTCGACTGTTCGAGAAGCGAAGCGTCCGCCCAGAGCGACGGGCTTCCGATCAGGTAGCCGTAGAAGCTGTCCGGCTTCGACAGAAGAACGTTCGTCGCGAACAATCCGCCCAGCGATTGCCCAGCCAGAACCGAACGGCCGGAATCGACCGGAAAGCGCGCTTCGACGAAGGGACGCACCTCATCCGTAAGGAAAGAGAGAAAGGCCTCTCCACCTCCTCCCATCATGCCTGCAGGGCCATTGAAGGCCTTGTGAACAAGATCCGTCTCGCGCCGTTCAACGACCTTCGTGAAAGTGGGATCGCTGTAGGCAATCGCAACGATGTATGCAGGCCCCATTTCCTGGCCGATCGCGAGCATCCGCACCACATCGGTCGCCATGCCGAAATACCAGTTGCCATCCATCACGTAGATGACCGGCGCCTTCTCTCCTGCCGGTAACGGCTCGATCGGCGCAGACACTAGGACAACGTAGTCCTGACCGTTGCCTTTCGACTTCAGCATATACTCATTGGAGCGCGAAACCTTGGCCCCTTGCTCCACGGGCGCCACCGGCACTACCGGCGCCGTCGCGCAAGCGCCCAGCACCGCAGCCATAATCGCACCGAGGATCACCAACCGCATCGCATTCCCCACAATCACACCAAGACTATGTCTCACGTCCCGCCAAAGGAAAAGGGCGGCCCCTGCGGACCGCCCTCCCGTCGTTCATCGACGTTCGCCATAGAGGGCGAGCGCCTTCATAGGATCAGTTAGAAGCCCTGCAGCGCGCTGCCGAGACCCGTGAAGGTCTTACCCTTACGGTCGGCTTGCTTGAGGGTTTCGTCGCCGAAGTTGTAGCGGAACGTGATGCCGAAGATGTCGGCGTCAGCGATATCGCTGTCAGCGCGGGTGTAGCCAGCGCCGATCGAGAACGGCGAAGCGTCGAAGCGGTATTCAACGCCGGCGCCAACAGTCCACACGTCGGCATCAAAACCGTTCGCGTCAGCGCGGGCGAAGCCAGCGCCGATGTCGAAGCGGAGATTGTCCGAAGCGAAGATGCGATACGCGCCGTTGATGCCATAGGCATCGACGTCTGCGTCATCGTTGTTGCCGTAGGTGACGTTGAAGGCCAGCGTCGACGCATCGAAGAACTGAGCGTATTCGCCGCCGATTGCCCACGTCGTGCTGTCATCGGTGTTGCCGAGACCCACAAATCCACCCCAGGCATTGTTTGCGCCATTGTTGATGAAGTGAGCTTGGCCCTCGATCGTGCTGTCCGTGTCGTCCGAGTCCGCGAAGGTTGCTTCAAGGATCGTCGACCAGGCGCCGCCCGTCGGGATGATGACTTCGCCGTTCACACCGTAGGAGTCAGCATCGCCAAAGTCGGTGTCGACCTTGGTGAAGTTGGCGCCAACGCTGCCCGACGTCTGCGCGAACGCAGCGCCGGAAACCATGGAGAGACCCGCCAGGAGAGAGGCGGTTACGACATATTTTTTCACTTTTTTTCCTGTCGATAGGAGCGGGCGTTTTTGCCTCGCGGCGAGCGCTCTATCAGCGTGCGGATGGATTCGGCTGTCACTGAAGAGTCACACTGGCGCCTGCCTTTTTGGCGCCCCATTCCGTTAACGGGTCAGCGTACTCATACAACCTGTGGATGCTTCGAAAAACCGAAGGCTTTCACGCTCATTGCGCGCACATCTTCACCCGCAACGCGATGCGCAGCGCAGTCGTTGAGTTTACGCAATGACACTGTCAGCCCTGAAGCTCAGCGCGAAGTGTGTCTCGCACGCATCGCTCAGGCGCACCCGCCATCAGGCGACAATTGCCTTCTCGATCGCTGCACGCAACTCACGGCTTTCCGGCTCCACCTTCGACTTGAACGCACCAACAGGCTCGCCCGCCTTGTTCACCAGCAGCTTGTGGAAATTCCACGCCGGATACGCCGCATGCCCCAGCCGCTCACGCATCCACTTGTAGAACGGATGCGCGTGAGAGCCCTTCACGGCCGTCTTCTCCGTCATCGGGAACGTCACCGCGTAGTTGATCGCACAGAACGCCGCGATCTCCGTTTCCTTCGCCGGCTCCTGCCACAGGAACTGGTTGCACGGCACGCCGATCACCGTGAAGCCGCGGTCGTGATACTCCGCATGGATCTTCTGCAGCCCGGTATATTGCGGCGTGAACCCGCACTTCGAGGCCACATTCACCACCAGCAGCGCCTGCCCCTCAAACTGCTTCAGCGGCAGCTTCTGGCCATTGATGCCCATGAAGTCGAAGTCAAATGCGGTCGTCATTGCTCAGGCTTCCACTTCATCTGGAACTCGATCTCTTCGCCGTCCGAACCACGTTCATGCTCGATGTTGAACACAGCCCGCTTGGGCACATGCACGCGCTCGCCAGCGATCTGGATCACAAACGGCTCACCCGCTTCCAGGCTATCCGCAAACCGCCGCAGCTTTGCGACAAACTGGGCCCGCGTGTAGCTCTTTTCAACATCACGCGAAGGCTTGCGGGCCATAGATCATCTCCAACATCACGGGTCCTGCGAAACCGCATCCGGCGTCGCAACAGAGGTAGGCGCTTCCGGCGCGCGAACAATCCCGTTCGCCTCGTCCCATTGCCGCCCCTCCTCGATCAGCCGGTCGGTGTTCGACATGATCGCCCCGCCCAACCGCTCGATAAACTCATCCTTGCCCAACCCCGGCGGGATCGGATCGAGAAACTCGATCACCGCCGGCCCGGGATATTTGCGATAGTCTTCCTGCTGCCAGCGCAGCCCCAGGCTCGTCGCCACCGGCACCACCGGCCATTGCGACGCCTCCTGCATATGCCACACGCCGGACCTGAACCGCTTGTGCTCGCCCACCTTCGTCAGGTGCCCCTCGGGATAGATCAGCACGATCCGCTTGTCCTCGGCCGCCTTGGCAAAGCTCGACGCCAGATCCTTGCGCGCTTCCGGTCCGCCGCAATTGTCGATCACGATCGCGCCCAGCTTCTCCAGCACCTTCGGCACCAGCGGAAATTTCTCCAGGTGATCGCCCGTCACGAACGCCACCGCGTCGAACTGCACATACATCATGAAGCCGTCGCCATAGCTCGAATGCTTCGGCGCGAGAATGAACGGCGCCGGCGGCAACCGCTCGCGCCCACGCACCTCCGGCACAATCCCGATCAGCCTCATCAGCTGCACCATGCGCTTGGCATAGCGCTTCACCGCCCACCGCACCCCGCCGCTGCCCGGCACAAGCGCCAGTACAGCCGCCATCAGCACGTAGAGGATCGAGATCCACCAGAACCCGACCGCAAAGAAGAAAGACCGCATGTCCCGCCCTACTTCTTCTTCGCGTCGTCTTGCGGATTACCCAGCTTCCGGTTCAGCGCCGCCGCTTCCTTCGCCAGCTTCGCAGCAATAGCGGCGTCCACCTCATCACCC
This sequence comes from Hyphomonadaceae bacterium, assembly GCA_036733305.1. Taxonomy (GTDB): domain Bacteria; phylum Pseudomonadota; class Alphaproteobacteria; order Caulobacterales; family Hyphomonadaceae; genus UBA7672. Next base: position 26,358 of record DAINAT010000017.1, on the reverse strand, counting down.
TTCACGAAAACCTGGTTCGCCAGCTCATACTTCCCGCTGGCCTTCAGGCGCGGCTCGATCTCCCGCAACCGCTTGCCCCGCCAGAATCCGAACAGCACGCGCTCATCCTCTGCGCGGATCAGCAACACCGGCCCATTGCTGGCATAGACGATGTGCCCCCACTTGATGGTCTCTTCAAAGGCCGCCGCCCCCGTCACCGCCGCGCGCAGCTCGGTCACCACATCCTTCTTCCAGCCGCGCAGCCTGCGCACATACGCGTCCGGGTTCGCCGCAACGGGTTCGCCCTTCTTCATCATGCAGATCCCCCGGCTTGCCTGCCGAGGAGGTGGCATCATTCGCGCGCCGCGGTCAACGCAAGCGGCTAAGCGGGCTTCCCGACTTTGTCCTGCGTCTTCGTATCGAAGTCACCCGCATCGTGCCGCTCATGCAGCTGGCTCGCCGGATCGCCAAACGTGCGGTTCACCATCCGCCCACGCTTCACCGCAGGCCGCGCCGCAAGCTGATCCGCCCAACGGATGACGTTTTTATATTCATGCACCGACAGGAATTCGCCCGCCTCATACAGAACGCCCTTCACCAGCGACCCATACCACGGCCACGTCGCCATATCCACGATCGTGTACTCCGCGCCGCCCAGATACTCAGCCTCGCCCAAACGACGATCCAGCACATCCAGCTGCCGCTTCACTTCCATCGCATAGCGGTTGATCGGATACTCAAACTTCTCCGGCGCATACGCATAGAAGTGACCAAACCCGCCGCCAAGGAACGGCGCCGATCCCATCTGCCAGAACAGCCAGCTCAACGCCTCCGCCCGCGCCGCGCGCTCCTTCGGCAGGAACGCATCAAACTTCTCGGCCAGATAAACCAGGATCGACGCGCTCTCGAAAATCCGCAGCGGCTTCGGCTCGCTGTGATCCACCATCACCGGAATTTTCGAGTTCGGATTGATCTCCACATAGCCGCTAGAGAACTGATCGCCCTCGTTGATCTTGATCAGCCACGCATCATACTCGGCGCCCGTCTTGCCCAGCGCCAGCAACTCCTCAAGCATCACCGTCACTTTGACGCCATTGGGCGTGCCGAGCGAGTAAAGCTGCAACGGATGCTTGCCCACCGGCAGCACCTTCTCGTGCGTCGGCCCCGCGATCGGCCGGTTGATATTGGCGAACCGCCCCCCGCTCCCCTTGTCCCAGGTCCAGACCTTCGGCGGGGTGTAAGTGTCGCTCATGGGCGCATTCCTTGTTCGATCGCCCAAGATGTGCGGCGCAGACGTCCGACTTACAAGCCGGAACAGATCAGAACGCCTCCTCAAACGGTCCAGCCCAACTGACAGGCCCCGATTCCCGCGCTAGGCTGACGTCCTCAGGGGGACACATACATGCGCCTATCCGTGATCGTTGCCGCAGCCCTCGCCACCGGATGCACATCCACACCCGACATGATCACACCCTGGACTAGCGGCGTCGATTTCAGCCCCATGGGCGCCGCCACCGGCGCCGGCGCCTTCTCCGCCACCATCAACGGCAGCACAGCCAAAGCCGCGCCCTACACAATCCGCGTCCACATCACGAAGGGCGGAAAGATCCTCCCCCACACCCACCCCGACGACCGCGTCATCACGGTCGTCGCCGGCAATCTCTGCTACGGCTTCGGCAACACGTTCAGCGAACAAGGCTGCACCGTGTATCCCGAAGGAAGCTACTTTGTAGTGCCGGGCAACCTCCCCCACTACGGCTACGGCAAGGAAGAAGCCGTCTACCAGGAAAGCGGCTTCGGCCCCTCAGCGTTCGTCCTCCCCAAGGAGTAACACGGGGAAGTAGGGTGCATCTTGATGCACCGTGGTTCGGTCGCGATGCATCAAGATGCACCCTACGCAGCGCGCGTAGCGCTCATGGTGAGCAGGCTGCGAAGCCGTCGTCCGTCGAACCACGAGTGCGCCCTCACCATCCTAACCCCGGCACATAAATCTGCCCCTTAGGCCCCGCCGCAAACCCATCCAGCATCGTGGACATTTCAGATGAAGTTCGCGCATCGGCGGCTCCTCAATGAACCATAGGACCTGTGAGGCGGCGTAGTTCCGGTACGATAATAGAGATTGACTCAATTTAGACGTGTTCACTCTTATGTATAGAAAAAAGGGGAAGCCTTCCATGCAGCCTATGTGGACCGACATAGTTCAAGCTGGCGTTGGAGTTCTGGGCCTCATTGGCTTAATTCTCACTTTGGTGTTCGCACGGCGCGCATGGGCAGAATCTAAACGGGCCGCGAAGGCGGCGGAGGAAGCAGTCAATGTCAGCCGCGACATCGGGCGCGCACAAACAAGAGCATATCTCTCGATAGCCGACGCAAAAGCTCAGAGAATCATCGTGCTCAATGATGATTTGGAAACATTCAGCGCAGGCATTCTGGCAACATTGAAAATTGCCAACAGTGGCCAATCGCCAGCACGAGAGATTGTCGCCACGGTTTCGTATTCATGCATGAAGGACAGTGACGAAGGTTGGGATACAGAACGATTAGCAAGGCGCGTTGAGTTTCTGGCCTTGGCTGCAAATACCACATCAGAGTCAATAATCGCCTTTCCTATTCCGGCTTGGGAAGACACCGATATTGGATCGATCAATCACGCAGAGATCGATTTGACGCTCACGTGGACGGATGTGTTCGAAGCTAAACAATCTTTGGATTTCAGCGGGGCCGCGAGCTGGAAGCCCGATACTCAAGACGACGCGGTTCAAGCTATCGGACCTTACGGGGCAAAGTCTGTAGCTATTTCCCTGACCATAAATCCAGACTCGTTGCTGAGTGAAACTCGCGCCTAGGCGGAACAGCAGCACAGCATTAAGCCACCCGCATCGCCTCAGCCGCCGCGACCGCCAGATCATGCGCCCGCGACTGCCGGCTCCACAGATCCGCATAGAGCCCACCCGCCGCCAGGAGCTCATGGTGCGTCCCGCGCTCCACAATCTTGCCTTCACTCAGCACGATGATCTCGTCCGCGCCCGCAACAGTCGACAGACGGTGTGCAACCATCAGCGTCGTGCGCCCCTTGGCGGCCTCGTCCAGCGCCTCCTGCACTTCCTGCTCCGTCGCTGAATCCAGCGCGCTCGTCGCCTCATCCAGCACAAGGATCGCCGGGTTCTTCAGGATCGCCCGCGCAATACCCACACGCTGACGCTCACCACCAGACAGCTTCACGCCGCGCTCACCCACGCGCGTCTCCCAGCCCTTCGGCAGCTTGTCGATGAACTCCAGCAACTGCGCGCGGCTCGCCGCATCACGCAGCTCTTCGTCCGACGCATCCGGACGCCCGTACAGCAGGTTCTCCTTCATCGACGCGTTGAACAGCACCACTTCCTGCGGCACCAGCCCGATCGCGTCGCGCAGAGTCTCCTGCTTGAGCACGCGCACATCCTGCCCATCGACAAATACAGACCCACCCTTGGTGTCATAGAAGCGGAACAGCAGCTTCAGCAGCGTCGACTTGCCAGAGCCAGACGGCCCCACCACCGCCAGCTTCGTCCCCGCCGGCACGGTGAACGAAACATCGTCGATCCCGGCCGAGCGCGCATCGTGCGTAAAGCTCACATGCTCGAACCGCACCTCGCCGCCTTTGACAGTGAGCGGCTTTGCACCCGGCGCATCGGAAACTTCCGGCTTCATGTTGAGCAGGCCGTACAGCTTCTCCAGATCGATCGCGCCCTGCTTGATCTCGCGGAACGCCCAACCCAGCACAGACAACGGCCGATAAAGGTTGCTCATGATCAGCACCACTGCCGCCATGTCGCCCGCCTGCACCTGCCCGTTGAACGTCGCCACGGCGGTAATGCCCGCCACAGCCGTCAGGCCCAGCGCCATGATGATGTCCTGCCCCGCATTCAGCAGCGCTAGCGAACGCGACACATCCACCATGTTCTTGTTGTACACGCGCATCGCGGCGTCATAGCGATCGGTCTCGCGCGTCTCCGCAGCAAACGCCTTCACCGTCTCGAAATTGGTGAGGCTATCCACCGCCAGCGCCCGCAGCTCCGTATCCGCCGCGTTCAGCTTGCGCCGCTGCTCCGTCCGCCAGTTCGTCAGCAGCGCCGTGAACGTCGCATAGAGCGCCACCACGATCACCGCCACCACCGCCGACAACCAGCTATAGCGCGTCGACAGCACAAACGCCGCCAGCGCCAGCTCGATCAGCGTCGGCCCGATATTGAACGCCAGAAACCGGATCAGATAATCCAGCGCCGCCACGCCCCGGTCGATGATCCGGTTCAGCGCCCCCGTCCGCCGCGTCTGGTGAAACGCCAGCGACAGCCCCTGCGCATGCCCATACGCCTCGACCGCGATCAGCCGCTGCGCATCCTGGCTCACCGGCGCAAACAGCGCATCGCGCAGATACGGCAGGTTGCTCGACAGCAGGCGCGCCCCCGTCCACCACGCCAGCAACAGCACGATTGCCGACAGCGCCGCATCCGGCCCCGTCATCCTGTTGATCGCATCCCCGAAGAACACCGGCGCGTAAACCGCAAACACCTTGCTCGCCAGCGTCAGCAGCAGCGCAACCACCATCACCGGCCGCCACTTCTTCAGCTGTGGCCGCGCCATGATCTGGCCGATCCGCACCAACGAGGCGCCAAGCCCTGCATCCCCCGTCTCCAGGCCGTCGACGTCAGCAGATTGGGTGGAACCGGGATGTCTCGCCATGAGCGGGTAGATAGGCCCGCCCCGCTCGAAACTCCAGAGTTCCCCCGATTTACCGCCTCGGCCCTGCCGCCACCCTCATGTCAGCAGCCTGTGAATAAGCAAAGCAGGCAACGTCTTTCCGGCGTTGCCGAACCGGCGCATCAATGGCGGTCGAAAAGAGAGAAAGAACAAGAATGTCCGGAATTACGTCCGTCACCGTCTATTGCGGCTCCGCCCCGGGGTCCGACCCCAGCTACATCAAGCTCGCCCAAAAGCTCGGCGTGGCCATCGCAAAGCGCGGCTGGCGCACCGTCTATGGCGGCGGCGATGTCGGCCTGATGGGCGCTGTCGCCACCAACGCGCGCGAAGCCGGCGGCAAAGTGCTGGGCGTCATGCCCCACTTCCTGCGTGATCTGGAAGGCGTGCTCGACGGCATCGAGAACCGCTACACCGACAACATGCACCAGCGGAAACAGGCGCTGCTGGACGAAGCCGACGGCCTCATCGTCCTCCCCGGCGGCATCGGCACGCTGGAAGAAGCCGTCGAAACGCTCAGCTGGGCAAAGCTCTCGCTCCACCGCAAGCCGATGGCGTTCCTGTCCGAGAACAACTATTGGCAGCCCTACTTCAAGCTGATCGATCACATGATCGAAGGCGGCTTCCTGCCGGAAAGCTTCCTCCAGCTGATGGCCGACACCAACAGCCCCGAAGCCGCACTCGACGCCCTGCATGAGCGCGCCATCGCGCTCTAGCCCCCTCTCGCACGAGACCCCTGTCGCACGGTGGAACCAGCAAAATCGCGTTATCAGGCGGGTTTTGCTGGTTTTCTGCTGCAATCTTGGAAACCCAGCCGTATTGCCGCAGCGACCGCAGCCACATAGGTTGCCGCCGCCGGGGTGAATAACAGCGCGAGGTCGGGGAGACACGCGTACAGCCCAAGCAAACACAACATGGCCGAGACAGGCCAGTCGGAGGGAATAATGCGCGCCTACCTGATGACGCTAGCTGCGGCTGCGTCCGCTATGGCTCTGGGCCTCGCCGCCTGCAACAACACGCCCGCGCTTGGCCTGGACAAGACCAAGCCCGTCGGCGCCGCCGCCGTCACCAGCGACCGCCTCGTCAACGCCCAACGCGAAAACGGCTCCTGGCTCGCCACCGGTCTCAACTATCACGAGGACCGCTTCTCCAAGCTCACGCAGATCAACGACACGAACGTCAACCAGCTCGGCCTCGCCTGGTACGCCGACATCGACACCGAGCGCGGTCAGGAATCCACGCCCATCATCGTCGATGGCGTGATGTACCTCACCACCGCCTGGTCGATGGTCAAAGCTTACGACATCAAGACCGGCGCCCAGCTCTGGGCCTACGATCCCGAGATCGATCGCGAGAAAGGCAACGACGCCTGCTGCGACGTGGTCAATCGCGGCGTCGCTGCATGGAATGGCAAGATCTATCTCGGCGCGCTCGACGGTCGCCTGATCGCCCTCGATGGCAAGACCGGCAAAGTCGTCTGGTCGAAGCAGACCACCGACACCTCGCTCCCCTATACGATCACCGGCGTGCCGCGCATCGTGAAGGGCAAGGTCATCATCGGCAATGGCGGCGCTGAATACCGCGTCCGTGGCTACGTCACCGCCTATGACGCCGAAACCGGCGCGCAGGCCTGGCGCTGGTGGACTGTTCCCGGCGACCCCAAGGAACAATTCGAACAACCCGAACTCGCCGAAGCCGCCAAGACGTGGAATGGCGAATGGTGGAAGCTCGGCGGCGGCGGCACCGTCTGGGACGGCATGGCCTACGATCCCGAGCTCGACACCATCTTCGTCGGCACCGGCAACGGCACGCCGTGGAACCAGAATCTCCGCAGCCCCGGCGGCGGCGATAACCTCTACCTGTCGTCCATCGTCGCGCTCGATCCCAACACTGGCAAATACAAGTGGCACTACCAGACCACGCCGGGCGAAACCTGGGACTACACGGCCACCCAGCCGATCATGATCGCCGACCTGAAATATCCGGAAGGCAAGCGCCGCGTTGTCATGCAGGCGCCGAAGAACGGCTTCTTCTACGTCCTCGACGCGAAGACCGGCAAACTCCTCAACGCCAACAAGTTCGCGCCGCTCACCTGGGCCAGCCATGTCGACCTGACGACCGGCCGCCCGGTCGAGGTCCCGGAAGCCCGCTTCGACAAAACCGGCGTGCCAACCGTCATCGCTCCGCAAGCGCTCGGCATGCACAACTGGCATCCGATGGCCTTCAGCCAGGACACCGGCCTCGTCTATCTCCCCGTCACCGTCTCGGCCGCCACCTACTCGCCGACCAAGCCGGAAGACTTCAAGGTCAACCTGAAGGGCTGGAACACCGGCATCGGCTTCTCGGCTGGCCAGGGCGTCACACCCGTCATCGCCGGCGGCAAGCCGACGGTGCAGGACAGCTACCTTCTCGCCTGGGACCCGGTCACGGGCACGGAGAAATTCCGCATCAAGAACGAAGTCTATGGCGCGTCCGGCGTGCTCGCCACACAGGGCAACCTGATCTTCTCGGGCAACCATAAAGGCGAGTTCGTCGCCTACGACGCTCGTGACGGCAAGAAGCTCTGGACCGTGCCGGTTCAGGCCCGCGTCGTCGCCGCCGCCTCGACCTTCACGGTCGATGGCGAGCAACAGGTCGCCATCCTCACCGGCGCCCGCGGTCTTCCGGTCGGCCAGATCCGCACCAACCCGCAGAGCGCCAACAACTCGCGCATCCTCGTCTTCAAGATCGGCGGCAAGGCCAGCCTGCCCGCCACAATGCCGACAACCACCGCTGGCGGCGCAGCCGTCAAAGTGAAGATCGATCCCCCGCTCCTCACCGCCAACAACGAGACGGTCGCATCGGGTGAAGGCCTCTTCGCCGAAAACTGCGCTGTCTGCCACGGCGCAACGGCGATCCCCGCCTCCGGCTCCATCGCCCCCGACCTCCGCTACAGCGCGCTCCTCAACGCCCGCGGCGGCTGGAACGGCGCCGTCCGCGACGGCGACCGCGCCCAACGCGGCATGCCCGGCTTCAAGGAAGCTCTGACGGAAGAACAGACCGACGCGATCATGCAATACGTCATCAAACGCGCCAACGACGAGAAAGCCGCCCAGGAGGCAGCCGCCAAACCGTAAGCGCTCTAGAACACAAACAACAAAGGCCCGCGGACAACCGCGGGCCTTTTCATTTGAAAAAATGACCCACGTTTGAAGTGTTCATTTCCACGAACACCAACCCGTAGGGCGCATCAAAGATGCACCACTCCGAAAGCGAAGCCCTCGGCTCCGCACCCCCGCGAAAGCGGGGACCACCAAGCCACCCCACAATCGCTAGTTCCTTGTCCCGCTCCTCCCGACGTAAGTCGGGACCCAGGGCAACGCCCACCGCGTAGGGTGCATCTTGATGCACCGTGGTTCGGTCGCGGTGCATCAAGATGCACCCTACGTCCCCGCGCCGCGCGAAAATTGAGGGATGGAGCTGTACCAAAACTGTAGGACAGTTTCCGCACACCCCAAACAAACTCAGCGCGTTAGCAAGAAAGTTTGGGGGATAGAGCGCCCCAGAATCTACGGCGCCCCGTGCCGGGGTATTCTACCCCGCATGACACGACACAAACACGCGCAAACTGGGCTGGTAACCCCGCAGCTTCCTCAGCATTGGCTGACAGCTGCGCTGCGCATGCTTGCGATGCTCGTGCTGAACGTCGCCTCAACGCTCCAGATGATCCGCCGCCGTGAAACTGTGATTGGCACACAGCCCATGCCGACCGATCTGCCCCAAGCGAAGACCGACACCCAACAACAGGAAACCCAAACCGTCGCCGCAAGCGACCCCGCCCAACCGTGCGCTCGCCCTACAGCTTGTCATCCCGGAAGCACGAAGTGCTATCCGGGACCCATTGCGAGAGCACGACACACCATCAATGGCTCCCGGCGCTCGCTACGCTCAGCCGGGATGACAACCGTTGATGAAACCAAGCGCGCGCAACACGCCCACTTCCTCAACCTCGCACCACCCCCACTCCGCTCATCCCGACGCAAGTCGGGAACCAGAGCGCCCCGGGTGATGCTCGCAACAGGCCTGCACCAGCCGCCCTGCGCCCCGGCTCACCCCCGAACAAGCGGAACAAAGTCCGCTTTCAACGCGCTGAACTAACCCAGCGCGCCAAACCCAAGCCTCCCCACCCCGCCCTCCAGCGGGAACGCGCCCCTGCGCGCACCCCTTCCCCCTCCCCACAACTGCCCCTATAAGCCCCGCCCATTGGTCTGGTGTGCGTTGCGCCACCCCCATGGAGAAAACGTCGATGCTCCGCATCCAGGAACTGAAGCTGCCGCTCGATCACGCCGAGCCCGCGCTCCGCCAGGCGATCCTCAAACGCCTCTCGCTCTCGGATCAGAACCTCACCGCATTCACCATCTTCAAGCGCGCCTATGACGCGCGGAAGACCTCGGCGATCCAGCTCATCTACACGATCGATTGCGACGTGAAGGACGAGCCTTCCGTCCTCAAGCGTCTCGAAAAAGACAAGCAGATCACCCGCACGCCCGACCTCGCCTACCATCAGGTCGCCAAGGCGCCACCCACCGGCAATCGCCCAGTCGTCGTCGGCATGGGCCCGTGCGGATTGTTCGCCGGCCTGATCCTGGCCGAGATGGGCTTCAATCCGATCATCCTCGAACGCGGAAAGATCGTCCGCGAACGCACCGTCGACACGTTCAAGTTCTGGCGCAAGGCAATCCTCAACCCGTCCTCCAACGCCCAGTTCGGCGAAGGCGGCGCCGGCACCTTCTCCGACGGAAAACTCTATTCGCAGATCAAGGACCCCCGCCATCTCGGCCGGAAAGTTCTCACCGAATTCGTCGCAGCCGGCGCGCCCGAAGAAATCCTCTACGTCTCGAAACCCCACATCGGCACCTTCCGCCTCGTCTCGATGATCGAGCACATGCGCGAGAAGATCGAACGCCTCGGCGGCGAGATCCGCTTCCAGCATCAGGTCACCGACATCCTGCTCCACGAACGCAATAGCGAGAAACACGTCGCCGGCGTCGTGCTCCAGAACGGCGAGACCATCGAGACCACCCACGTCGTCATGGCCCTCGGCCACTCCGCCCGCGACACCTTCGAGATGCTCCACGCCCGCGGCGTGTTCTTCGAGGCCAAGCCGTTCTCGATCGGCGTCCGCATCGAGCATCCGCAATCGATCATCGACTGCGCCCGCTTCGGTGCAAAGAATGCCGGCCACCCCATCCTCGGCGCGGCTGACTACAAGCTCGCCCACCACGCCGCCAACGGCCGCAGCGTCTATTCCTTCTGCATGTGCCCGGGCGGCACGGTCGTCGCCGCCGCCTCCGAGCCCGGCCGTCTCGTCACCAACGGTATGAGCCAGTACTCACGCAAGGAACGCAACGCCAATGCCGGCATCGTCGTCGGCGTGACGCCCGAAGACTTCCCCGAAGACGTCCGCATCAATCCGCTCGCCGGCATCGCCTTCCAGCGCCACTGGGAAGAACAGGCCTACATAGCTGGCGGCTCATCCTGGATGGCCCCCGCCCAGCTCCTCGGCGACTTCCTCGCCAACCGCCCGTCCACCGAACTCCGCTCGGTCACGCCCTCCTATCGTCCGGGCGTCACCATGACCGACCTCAACCTCTGCCTGCCCGACTACGCCACCACCGCCATGCGCGAAGCCCTCGCCGCCTTCGGCCGCCAGATCCCCGGCTACGCGATGGATGACGCAGTCATGACCGGCGTCGAAACGCGCACCTCAAGCCCCATCCGCATGACCCGCGGCGAAGACTTCCAGTCGCTGAATGTCAGGGGGCTCTATCCCGCCGGAGAAGGCGCAGGCTATGCCGGCGGCATCCTCTCCGCGTCCGTGGACGGCATCAAAATAGCGGAAGCCGTGGCCTTGTCAGCCACGGCCCGCCTTGCAGCTTAAGCAATCTGGCGGCTTAAGCAGTCTGCTAGTCTTCCTTGCGGAGCATGATGACCGCGGCCACCACTGCGCCAACAGCCGCGCCGATCGCAAGCGTACGGAGCGGATGCTCCTTCACTTCGCTACGGACAAATTTCACGGCCTTCTTGCCGCCGCGCACAGCCTGATCGGCCGCCTCGCCAGCGAACTCACGCGCGCGATCCGAAGTTTCATCGAATGCGCGACGCGCCTTATCCGAAAAATCCGACATTTCTTCCGCCACCCTTCCGGCCAACTCGTTGACCGATCCATTGTTGTTCTTGTGCGCCGTTGCCATGTGAAATCTCTCCATTCGACCGCACCAGAATGCGCGGCCACTGAAAAGGTTCCCTCGCATGCGCCAGCAACGCGCACGACAGTCTACCGCACTGCTTCACCGACCAATAGCGGCGCAGCAGCCCTTCTCTAAATAAAACCAGTCGCGTCTCCAGCGAGTGAAGAAAGTCCGTAAAATCGTTTGACGTACATAACCGTAAAGTTATCATAACTGAACAGTTATGGATATGCCTTCATATGACACCCTCGCATCGCCTCGACGCCACCTTCGCCGCTCTGGCTGACCCCACACGCCGCGCCATCCTTGCCCGGCTAGCGCAAGGCGAAGCCTCCGTCGCCGAACTCGCCGAACCTTTCGCCATGAGCCAACCGGCCATCTCGAAACACCTCAAGGTTCTCGAAAACGCTGGCCTGATCTCGACCGCCCAATCGGCCCAGCGCCGCCCCCGCAAGATCGAAGCGGCCGCCCTCGCAGAAGCCAATGCCTGGCTCGAGGAATACCGCCAGTTCTGGGAGCGCCGCTACAGCGCCCTCGACGAGCTCCTCGGCCAACTCCAGGCCAAGCCCCCGAAATCAAAACGCAAACGCCACTAGAGCAAAATCAGGAAGGAAAACGCCATGCGGGCGTTCATCAACAAGGCCCAGGTCTCCCTGCCCAGCGACACCGAAGTCCGCATCACGCGAGAGTTCAAGGCGCCGCGCGAGCTGGTGTGGCAATGCCACACCGATCCAAAGCTGTTCCAGCGCTGGATCGGCGGTATGCCTGGCTGGTCGATGCCGGTGTGCGAGATGGATGTGCGTCCGGGCGGCAAGTATCGCTGGCAATGGCGCTACGACGAAAACGGGACCGGCTTCGGCTTCTTCGGCGAGTTCAAGGAAGTACGCGCCCCGGAAACGATGACGCAGGAAGAATACTTCGACCCCGGCGATTCAGACGCCACCGGCGACATGAAGGCCAACACGCCGTCGATCAATCGCACGACCTTCACCGAGACGGACAGCGTCACCACAATCGTCGTGCTAATCGACTACGGCTCCAGGGAAACCCGCGACGCCGCCATCGACTCGGGCATGACCGATGGCATGGAGATCAGCTACGCCCGCCTCGACACGCTGGTCGATCAGGAACAGACAGGCTGATCGGCGCAGCGCTGTGTAGGGTGCATCCTGATGCACCATGCAGCCATCGGGCGCTCGCGGTTTACGGCGCCGCCTGAACCAGCCGCGCACGCGCCTTCTCGCCACCGATGAGCAGCAGCATCTTGTCCATTTCCGGACCATGCTCCTGATCGGTCAGCACGCGGCGCAGCGGCATGAACAGGCCTTTGCCCTTGCGCCCGGTCTTGGCCTTCACGGCATCGACCCATTCCTTCCAGGTCGTGGCCGTCACATCGCCTGCGGGGAACAGCTTGGCCGCTTCGCCGATGAACGCCTGATCGTCTGCATCCAGCTCCGGCCCGGTCAGACCGCCGCCATAGACAACCGCCAGCCACAGCGCGGCATCCGGAACGCCCTTGAGGTTACCCTTGATGGCATCCCAGAATTCCGGCGTCGCCTTGTCGCCATAGGCGAGCTTGGCGAGGCGCGGCTGCACCTCCTCGAAGCTCATTGCGTGGACGATCTGCGCATTGAGTGCGCTCAGTTCGTTCTCGTCGAAGCGAGCCGGCGCGCGGCCCATCTTCGAGAACGCAAATTCCATCGCCAGTTGCTGCAGGCTCTCGCGCGCTTCAACCGGGTCCGACGTGCCGATCTTGCCCAGCAGCGACAGGATCGACATCGGCTCATAGCCCTCCGCGCGCAGTTGCTGCGCCGAGAGCGAGCCGAGGCGCTTGGACAGGCCTTGCCCGTCCGCGCCGATCAGCAGCGGCATGTGCGCCATCTCCGGCGGCTTGGCGCCGAAGGCGAGGAATATCTCGATCTGCGCGCCCGAATTGGTGACGTGATCCTCGCCACGGATCACGTGCGTGATCTCCGCATCGATATCATCCACCACCGACGGCATCGTGTAGAGGAACGAGCCGTCCTCGCGGATCAGCACCGGGTCCGACACCGAAGACGTGTCGATCGACTGTTGCCCACGCACAAGATCGTTCCATTCCGCGCGGCCGCCCGACAGCTTGAAGCGCCAGTGCGGCATGCGGCCTTCGGCTTCCAGCTTTTTCTTTTCCTCGTCCGTCAGCGCCAGCGATGCACGATCATAAACCGGCGGCTTGCCGCGGCTCAGCGCGATCTTCTTGCGGCGCTCCAGCTCTTCAGCGGTTTCGTAGCAGGCATAGAGCAGGCCCTTGGCCTTCAGCTCCTCAGCCGCCGCCGCATAACGATCGAATTTTTCCGACTGTTTGAACGTCTCGTCCCACGTCATGCCGAGCCAGGTCAGATCCTCGCGGATGCAGTCCTCGTTCTCCTTGGTGGAACGCTCAAGGTCCGTATCGTCGATGCGCAGCACGAATGTGCCGCCCTGGCCTTTGGCGAACAGCCAGTTCACTAGCGCGGTACGGATATTCCCGACGTGCAGCTTGCCCGTGGGCGAAGGCGCAAAGCGGACTTTGACGGTCATAGGTTCAGGCTTTCAAAAGCTCGGATTCCGGAGTTTCCGGAGAAGGTGGGGATGCATGTACCCATCCGCCCGGCCTTGGCAAGCTCGGGGCTGGAACCTACCCCAACAGGGCCGGATTGCGGGCAATCAGCTCAGACAGCAGGGTCGCATCGAACATTCTGGCCCCGTAGTCGATCGAGAACGACTCCAGCCGTGACAGAAGATCCACCCCGACAATCATGGCCGGCTCGTCCTCCAGCTCCCACAGCTTGAAGATCTGCGCATTGGCGATGACGGCGGATGATTTTTCGACCGTGAAGGCCCGCGCGTCGATACGCGGCAGGCTGGCCAGCTCGCCAAGGATTTTGTGACCAGTAACCCCGGTGATGCGGACGCGCGGGACACGGTCGAGCCGAGGGTAAGCAGCGTGCAGCGTGCGCCCCAGCGCCGGGTTTCCAATGCAGAAGTCCGCGCCCGTATCGAGGATAAGCCGCGTGGCGATCCGTCCGACTCGACCATCGATTTCCGCGAGCATGCCCTGCCGCAACCGCATATTGCTCCGGCTTGCTCCCGTAGTGGTGCGCTGGCTCGGTTCAACACGCACCACCTTGTCGCGAATGCTGAACACCAGGCGCCTGCCTGCGAACACATCGGCGCCGAGAATACCGTCGGCGCGCCTGAGCTGTCCGTCCGGCATGATCGCCGCCCGCAACTTGCTGCGTGCGACGGCGCCGGTCTCCAGCGTATCGATCACGCCGTACGGGCTCACCGACGTGCCGGTGCCGCCGATAACCGTCAGCCTGCCCGCAGCCTCCAGCCCCAGCGAACGCGCAATGCGTTCACCCAGCACCGTCGCGGTCGATCCCGTATCGACAAGAAAAGCGAACGGCCCCCTGCCATTCAACCTCACCGAGGCGGTGGGACGCCCGTAGATGTCTGTCCAGGAGTCCAGCACCATGGGCGTGCTGTTGTCTTCAGGCTGCTGGCCCCACGCGCTCACCCCTGCGAATGGCGCCGCGCCTAGCAATCCGCCGATGGCCGCGCGACGGTTCACTTGCATGAGCTGCCTCCGCTAGACCGGCCTCAACCCAAACCGATCATATTGCCGGCGATCATTTCGGCGAACAGCTTGGCGTCGAATGACTTCGCACCATAGTCGAGCGTGAACGAATGCAGGCGTGACAGCAGGTTCATGCCAACGATCATCGCGGGCTCGTCATTCAGCTTCCACTGCTCGAAGATCGGCGCATCCAGCGCCACGGCGGTTGCATCCTCGACATAGAAGGCGCGCGTCTCGACCTGCGGCATGGCGATGAACTGGCCTGTCAGCACATGACCAGTCACGCCGAACACCTTCACATTGTCGAGCCGCATCAGCTTGGGATGCGCCTTCAGCAACGCCTGGCTGAGCTTGAGGTTGGCGATACAGTTCTGCGCGCCCGTATCCAGCATGAGCTTGCACGGCACCTTGCCGATCCGGCCATCGATCTCGGCGAGCATCTTGTTGCGCACCCGCATGATCGACTTCGGAGGCACATAGGTCGGTTGCCGAGATTCTTCGATCCGCACTGACTTGCGCTTGATATCGAACCGGAGGCGCCTACCCGCGAACAGATCCGCGCCGAGAATGCCATCGATGTTGGCGACCCCACTATCCGGCAGAACGGCCATATGCACCGACTTCTGTTTCGCAATTCCCGCCTCGAACAGATCGACGCGCGCCATCGGCGTTTCCGCCATGCCGGTCGTGCCTGCTACCGTCACCTTGCCGATGATCGGCGCGCCCACAGTCGCAAGATGCCGCTGAGCCAGCACAGTCACAGTCGAGCCGGTATCGACCATGAAGGAGAACGGCCCCTTGCCGTTCAACATCACTTTCGTCGTCGGGCGGCCATAGAGATCGAGCCATGTGTCGAGGCTTGGCGTGAACTCTTCACCCGGTTGGAACACGCGCTCGCCCGGACCCGGTTGATGTCCTGGGCGATGTCCTGGTTGTTGAAGCGGCGTCTGCGCAGCGGCGACGCCTGCAAGTCCAAGCGCTGGAAGCGCGCCAAGCATCGCTCGTCGTGTGAGGTCGAAATTCATGGCCATCCTCCCCGCCTGTCATCATCGTGACAGACTGCGTCGCGAGAGCATGATCCCGGCCTGCGCCTACGGCAATAGGCGCTGGGTCAACCAAAATCGGCGGCGTTGCGCGCCGTCTGCCCCGACAGGAGTGTCGCCTCGAAGGATTTCGCGCCGTAGTCGATGGAGAAGGAATCCAGCCGCGACAGCAGGTTAACTCCAACGATCAAGGCGGGCTCATTCTTCAGCCCCCACAGATCGAAGATCGGCGCATCCACGGCCACCGCTCCTGCATCCTTCACGGAGAAGGCGCGCAGATCGACCCGCGGCAGCTGAATGTACTGACCGGCAAGCACATGCCCGGTCACGCCGAACACCTGCATGTTCTCCACGCGCTGCAATCCCGGATGCGCCAGTTTCAACGCATCGCTCAGGGCAACGTTGGCGATGCAGTTCTCCGCGCCAGTATCCAGCATGAGCTTGGCGCTCACATTGCCGATCCGGCCATCGACTTCGGCCAGCAATCCGTTGCGCACGCGCATGTTGGCCATCATCGTTCCGCGCGTCGCCCGCGTGGGCTTGCGCGAGCCTTCGATCCTCACGCTCTTGCCCTGAATATCGAAGACCAGCTTTTTGCCAGCGAATACGTCCGCGCCGAGAATGCCGTCGATGCCTCCCAGGTTGTTGTCTGGCAGCACCGCAACGCGCACATCGCGTTTGCTCATGGCGCCCGCCTCGATCAGGCTGAGGCGCGCGACCTGCGTTTCCGCCATGCCCGTCGTGCCCGCCACAGTCGCTGTGCCGGTGATCGGCGCGCCGATCACCTCGACGTGACGACGCGCGAGCACGGTGTTCGTCGAGCCGGTGTCGACCATGAAGGAGAACGGGCCTTTGCCGTTCAACATCACGCGTGCGGTCGGACGACCCCACTTGTCGACCCAGGCATCGAGCGACGCATTGAGATTGAGCGATCCCGCAGACGCTGCGTTGAGGCCCGTGAGGCCATCGTTTGGGACATTAATGTACTGCGTTCCTGGCGGTGATTGAGCCCATGCGGCTCCCGCCAGCCCAAAGGCCGGTAATGCGCCGAGCATCGCTCGGCGAGTAAGGTCAGTCATGGGGCGTTCCTCCCGCCCGCCGCCTTGTTGGCGGCTTTGCTACGGCGGTCTGTGTTTATGGTGTGTAAGATGATCCGCGCCGCGCCTCGCGACAAGGCGCTACTGCATCACTTTCAAAAAAGTGAGTGGTTAGAAACCGGGCAAACAAGCCACCAAAACCAGGATAATTCCCGACATGGTGACGCCCCACACCAAAGGTCGCACAAAAGGTAGGCCACTGACGTAAGCGGGCAGATAAACCACCCGTCCCCAGAAATAGAGCTGCGCGCCAAGAGACGCCAATCCGCTCTCATGACCAGAGGCCGCCTGCACCAGCACGGCGCCGATAAACAGCGGCAATGTCTCGAGGTAGTTCTTCCAGGCGCGGTCCAGTCGTCCGCCCACTTCGTTGAGCGGTGGCGTAGCGCCATCACGTGGACCCGCAGCCCATTTCATTCCGCGCTGCGTGATCGAGGCAAATGCTGCGGCCAACAGATAGACAAAGCCCAACACGAGGCTCGCCCACAACATCTGCATCTGGGTGGAAGCTAGATCCGGCATATGTCGTCCTCCGCTGGTGTCAGTAGAGGCTACGCAAGCAAAGGCGGCGCACAATGGCGCCGCCGCGTCAGTTCACCGGATTATTCGAAAAACGCGTCGCGCCCTATTTGGCTGGCGTGATCGACTTGATCGCCAGCGGCGGAAGGCCAGAGCGTTCCGAGATCACGCGATCCTGCTCTTCGATCGCCTCACGGATCGCCTTGTCCTTGTCGTACGGGTCATTGAGCGCATCCGCCGAAACCTTGCGGTTCGACTTCTGGGTGCCGTCTTCATAGACGACGTTGAAAAACGCGTACTCGACGCGCGCCGTCGGCTTCTTGGCCATGGTGTGTTCCGATCGTATTTTGGGAGGCGGATCAGGCCGCGAGCTTCATCTGGGCCGTATCACCTGAATCGCAAGGGCTTGCGACAACGGGCGCTGCTTATCAGGCGTTTCCCGGAAAGCCTAGGCCGCCGCGACCGTGGTGGCCGCCATGGCGCAGGTTTCGACCATTTCGGCCATTGCCGCTGCGCGCGCACCAACACCACCCGTGATCACCGGGGCTGCACGGCCCTGGATCGCCGCGACGAAGGCCTCGTCAGCCGCTTTCAGCGGGTCCGGCAGGATCGCCGATACATCGGCGCGGATGTCGAACTTGGTGGTGTTCTTCACCTGGCGGGTGATGAAGTCGATTTCGACGACGCCCGAAGCGTACTCGATCTTCATCCAGCGCTCACGCTTCTCGGCGCAACGCGAAGCCGTCAGCTTGGCGTGGCCATTGTTGGCGAACAGCAACTCAGCCGAAGCCTGATCGAGCAGGCGCGTGTGCGAGGAGAAGCCAGCGCCATCCACGCCCTTCACTTCGCCACCGAACAGCTCAGCCGTCAGGTCGAGGTCGTGGATCATCAGGTCGAACACAACCGACACGTCTTCGCAGCGGCCATCCGGCGATGCCGGGCCCATGCGGACGCCTTCGATGCGCAGCGGGCGCTCGCCCGTGCCGAACAGGCCCATGGCCTGGAACACCAGACGCTCCTGGTGGCCAACCGAAAGGACGAGATCTTTTTCAAGCGCCAGCTTGGCGAGGCCGCGAGCTTCAACGCCCGTCAGAGCTAGAGGCTTCTCGACGAGGGCATGCTTGCCGGCTTCGAGAGCGCGGCGGGTCAGCGTGGCGTGGCTGGAGGCCGGGGTCGCGATCACGAGCGCGTCGCACGCATTGGCGATGGCGTCGAACGTGCCGAACACTTCGCCCTTGCCAACCTTGGCGATCACCTTGCCGGCGGCTTCCTGGTTGAGGTCGAACACGCCGACGAATTCAGCATGGGCGCTGGAGGCGAATTTCTGGGCGTGATAACCGCCGAACACACCAGCTCCGATGACGCCCACGCGGACGCGGCCCTGATGATTGCCGATGACGGTCGCCGTTCTGGCAGAAACTTCGGTACGCTTCACTGGTAACCCTCCGACACGCCCTTCGGCGCGAGGTCAGCAGATACGCGATTAACGCAGCTGCACAATGAGCGGGACCATCAAGGATGGTTACACAATCTTTCAATCTGTATCTATCTGAAAACACATGGAAATACTCGCAACAATCGCCATGCCATGACTGCGGCAGAAACACTCCGTGTGATGCGATCTGTAACACGCCGTGAGATCGGCCTTTGAGCCTATACGGCGAGTCCCGCCGCCGGGAATCAATCTTCCGGCAGGCCGCTTACGTCAGGCTGGATTTCCCCGGGCAATCCGCTACCAACATAAGACTGCCGGATCGGGCGGGCGCTTTTTGCCCCTTCGTCGCGGTTCGGGAGGAACCACCAGCCCCATGCTCGTTATTTCCGGCTAGTGCCCCCATATATCGGCGGGACTTCCATCCCCCGAAGTTCATATTCCCTCATTGAGACCCTGCCGCGCTGATCGCGGCCCTATGTTAGCCACCGGACACGCCTGCGTGTCCGCTCTTTCTGAAAGACCACGACTATGGCCCGCCTGTTCGAAAGCTATGTGATGGTGGACTGGAGCGCCGCCTCCAAACCCGCCACCGGCGCCGACTCCATCTGGATCGGAGCGCTGACCCCGGATTCCCGCCTGAAGCTGTCCTTCAAGGCCTCGAACCCGCCCACGCGCGCCAAGGCCATGGAAGAGCTCACCGAGCTGCTGACCCGCTGTCTCAAGCGCGGCGACCGCGTGCTCGTGGGCGTCGACTTCCCGCTCGGCTTCCCGGCCGGCACGTCCGAGGCGCTCAAGCTCAAGGGCGAGCCGGGCAAATCGCTGCGCGATTTCCTGCTCAAGGAAATGAAGGACAAACCGGACAACTCGAACAACCGCTTCGCTCTCGCGGCGCGGATGAACCGCCTTATCTCGGATGGCCCCTTCCCGTTCTGGGGCTGCTCGAAGAAGGACGAGCTGACCACGCTGTCCGTGAAAAAGACGCGCGAGCATGGCCCGAAAGACATCGCCGAATTCCGCATCGTGGAAGACAAGGCGCTCGACGCCAAGAAAGCCCGCCCGCAACCGGTGTGGAAGATCGCCTATGCCGGCGCCATCGGCGGCCAGGCCATGACCGGCATCCCGGCCATCGAACGCCTGCGCGAGAAATTCCCCGCCCTGAAAGTCTGGCCGTTCGACATGCCGCTGGCCAAGCTCGACGCGGAAGGCCTGACTGACACGCGCGTCGTCGTCGCCGAAGTGCTGACGACGCTGAACGCGACCAACCAGCAGTCGTCCGAAATCCGCGACGAAGCCCAGGTCCGCAGCATCTGCGAAGCCCTCGCCGAGCGTGACGCCAACGGAAAGCTCGCGGCCATGTTCGCAGGCGAAGCCAAGCTCACCGACGCCCAAAAGGCCAAGGTGACGTCTGAGGAAGGCTGGATTCTGGGGATTTAGGTCGGATTTTCCGACCTTTTCCCCGATTCCGCTCTTGTGAATCGGCGCGAACGAAAGGTTCTATGGGCAACCGCCGGATCACGGCGGCGTGTTCGAAGCCTTTTGGGGAGCGGGCCCATGAACAAGTCAGACCTGATCAAGTCCATCTCGGACTCGACCGGCCTCAAGCAGACGGAAGCGACACGTATCGTCGATGCCGTCTTCGACACCATCACGGCAAACCTGAAGAAGGGCGAGCAGGTCGCAATCTCCGGCTTCGGCACATTCGTCGCCAAGACGCGCGCCGCCCGCGAAGGGCGCAACCCCGCTACAGGCATGACGATCAACATACCGGCCAGAACATCGGCCGCCTTCAAGCCCGCAGCGGCGATGAAGGACATGAAGTAGACCCTCGCCGCCCGGCTGCTCGCTACACTCTGGCAGGTACGAGGGTCTCACAACGGCGTGCGGTATGTCCTCAAGACACCGCACGCCGTTTTACTTTGCGGCGATAGCTGCCAGAAGCGGGCATGACTCGTCACACCGCCTTCGATCCTTCCACCGCACGCCCCGCTCCGCCCAAGGGAGCCTTCACGCAATTCGTGCGCGTGATCTCCATCATCTTCCTGAAGCTCACCGGCTGGCGCATGCAGGGCGACTGGCCCGCCATCGACAAGATGGTCCTCGTCGCCGCACCCCACACCTCGAACTGGGATGGCCTGCAGATGCTGGTCGCCGCCGGCTATTACCGCATCCGCCTGCGCTGGATGGGCAAGAAGAGCCTCACCACCGGCCCGTTCGGCTGGATCATCAAGGCGCTCGGCTGCGTGCCCATCGACCGCTCGCAAAGCAATGACGTCGTGAAGACCATGGCCGACGCCATCGGCGCTTCAAGCACCATGGTCCTCGCCATCCCACCTGAAGGCACCCGCGCCCGCGTCAACGAATGGAAGAGCGGCTTCTACCACATCGCCGTCGCCGCCAACGTCCCCATCGTCCTCAGCGTGCTCGACTACAAGACCAAGACAATGAGCATCGCCGGCGTGGTCTATCCGAGCGGCGATTACGAAACCGATCTGC
The DNA here is from genome assembly GCA_036733305.1 of Hyphomonadaceae bacterium. Classification (GTDB taxonomy): domain Bacteria; phylum Pseudomonadota; class Alphaproteobacteria; order Caulobacterales; family Hyphomonadaceae; genus UBA7672. Next base: position 5,230 of record DAINAT010000017.1, on the reverse strand, counting down.
CGGTGATCCGCAGCTACTACGCAAAGGCTGTCGGCAAACACCCGGCGAAGACCTGAACTCGTAGGGTGCATTGAAAATGCACCTCTGGAAGCGGACCTCTCAGATCCGCGTTCCCCGCGAAGGCGGGGATCCAGTCCCGCCCTAAGCTCATTGTTCCGCTCATCCCGGCGAAAGCCGGGACCCAGGGCATCACGCACCCGAACACGCCGCTCTGGATCCCGGCTTCCGCCGGGATGAGCGGATGAGAACGGCTCTAGTGCCCCACCGCCACGCTCGCCCGCCCCGCTTCCTCCGGCAGCCCGAACTTCACGCCACGCGCTGACTTGATCTCCAGCGCCAGCACCTGCCCCACGCCAGCAAACAGCGACGCAACCGAAATCCCGATGATCACGCCCCACACGCCCAGCTCCGTGTGCAGCGCCAGCCACCAGCACAGCGGCAACATCACGAACACATAGCTGCCGACATGGATCGCTGTCGCAATCCACACCGCGCCCTGCGCCCGCAGCGCCATCGAGCCCACCGCCTGCAAGCCATCGAACAGCGTAACGAACGCCACCGCCGCCAGCATAACCGACAGCAACGGCACCAGATGCGCGCCTGCAGACGCCACCTCCGAACCGTTCAGCCACGTCACCGCAATCGGTTCACGCAACAGCACAAGCCCGCCCGCCATCAGCAGCCCGAGCGCCACAGACGCCACCACGCCCAGCCGCGACGCTTCGCGCACACCAACCGCATCGCCGCGGCCAAACCGCTCCGCCACGCGCACACTCGTCGCCGTGCCCATGCCGACATAGATCATGAAGATCACGCCCATCATCTGCACCGCGAGCCCATAGACCGTGCCCGCGTCGATCGACACCAGCGTCGCGATTGCAAACGTCAGGTTGAACGAGCCCCACTCGGCGATGTTGGCGACGCCCGTGCCGACGCCCACCATGTTCTGTCGCTTGAACTCGCCAGCAGGCGCCGCGCCCGAACGGCGCAAGGCTGGCGTCAGCAACACGACCGCTACGACAAACAGCACCAGCATGAACCAGCGCGACGCCGTCGTCGCCCACACCACGCCAATCGCGCCATGATCCGGCACCAGCATCAGGCCCATGATCAGGTTGAACGCCACCGCGGTCATATTGATCGCCGTCGCGATATTCGGCTTGCGCAGCGCCTCAAGGTAGAACTGGCACGCCATCCCGCCCATGTGCGCAATCGCGCCATACGCCAGGATGTGCGTGCAATCCGTCGTCGCCTGCGCCAGCTTTTCATCGAACCCGATCAGGTCGAGCAGCGGCCGCGCGATGACGATGCAGGCAAACGTGGCGAACACGCCGTAAGCCAGCGCCACGATCATACCGCGCCGGAATATGCGCCCCGTCTCATTCGCCTTGCCCGCGCCGCTCAGTTCGGCGGTCAGCACCTGCACGCCGATCATCAGCCCCATGCCGAAGCCGAACAGCACGCCAATCGGCAACCAACCGTTCAAAACGTATGGCAGCTCACCCGGCGCATAGCGCCCGAGCAGCACCGCATCCGTCAACGACATCAGCATGAACGACGCGCGCGAGATCGCGACCGGCACAGCCAGTCGCGTCAGGTCAAGCATGTCCTTGGGTCGGGCCCACGCGGGCAGCCGATCTTTTGGGGAGGCAGTCATGGGGGTAGCTCCATCGCGCATCTGTCGTGCGCTTCAGGCGTAGTCGGCAGGCTTAATCCTCGGGCGGGACCCAATCGTCAACCACGCGGAAATTCTTTGTCCCCGGCGTGCGCTCGAAAACGCTTCCGGGCGCTGCGTCAAGCAGCTCCACAATCGTCGGGTCATAGTTGGCGATCGTGTTCACGTCATAGACGCCGTGATTGTCGGACACGTCCATGTAGTCCTGATCTTCGAGCCCCGAGAGAAAGCGCCAGCCGCTGTCGCTCTCATTGTCGGGCGCCTTCTCGCGATACATGAAGCCCACCGGCTTGCCCCGCACCGTGATCATGTCCGACGCAATGCACGCGCCGCGCCCCTCGGCCAACGGCTTGATGTCTTCCGCCTTGAGTTTGAACTTCTTCGCCATAACGCCAATCCTGTTGCGGCGTCACACATGATGTGAACCGCGCCGGGGCGCAACAGCAGTTTCGAAGCTCAGCGGACGCAGGTAGTCCGTGTGCCCCCGCCATCGATGAGCGTCATCTTGTCCGCCGAGACCTCAACACTCGACGTGCCGGCTTCCTTGGGCACGTCATCGTCGAAGCCAGCTAGGTCATCCGCCGAGAGAGCCTTGCCGGCGAATGTGCCGCTCGTAGCCGTAGCGGTGAGGATCTGCTCCTCGATCAACCCGTCACCCTTGAGCTTCCAAGTCGATTTGGACGTAACCAGAAGCTCCAGATTGCCTTCTTCGAACTCGGCGTTCACGGACACGTTGGAGTCCATCGTGCCGTCGGTGTTGTAGGTCATCTGTCCCGAAACCACGCTGTTCGCCGTGATCGCCGCGCAGGTCCACGCCCCCGCAATCTGTGCAGCCTGTGTCTGCGGCGAAGCAACACCGGTCGCCAACACCACCATGGCCACAGCGCATGCAACAGTCCGGACGATCTTCATCCCATTCCCCCTAAAGGCGTCGTTCAGCGCGTGCAGGTCGTGACCGTGCCGGATTCATCCGTCGATACAAACTTGCCCTCGGAGAACTCGGCGACCGACACCGTCTTCTGGTTCACGACAGCATTTTCGATCATCGGCTGGATCATCGCCGGCGGAACATCATTGCCGCCCATCGAGCCTTTGGTCACCGTCATCTTGGTGACCACTTCCTCGAGCTTGCCGTCAGCGAGGAAATTCCAGCTCGCATCAGCCGTCGCAAGAATCTCGATCGCCATGCCGCTCTGCGTGACGCCGACCTTCGCATCCATCGTCGCCTTGCCGCCGTCGAGATAGGTCACGTTGGCGTCGGTGGTGATGCCTTCAGCCGTCGCCTTGCAGTTCCATTTTCCGAGGATCATCTGCGCCGGCGTCTTCGCCGCCGATCCGCCCGGCCCCGAAGCGCACGCGCCCAAAGCCAGCACAACAGACGCAAGCACAATGCGTTTCATGGCGACGAGTCCTTTTCCTGACCGTCACCGGAATACGATCATGCGGCGCTCAAGTCCACCAAACGCACACAGTGCAGCATTACGGACACTTCACACGCGGTTCCAGCTGCGAGCCGTTCACAACGCTCAGCTCGCTGCCATTCCGCCCCAGCTCCAGCCGCACCGCGCCATCCCACTCGGCTTCCGCGCTCTTGAACTTCCCGTCCACGCGCGCCGCATAGCCGCCATCCGGCGCAACGCCAGTCACCGTGATCGTCGAATCCGGAAACACCACTTGCGTCGGCGTAACAATCACCGACCACGCCCCACGCGCAGCGCAGTCCGCAACCTTCTCCTCCCACTGCCCCACAAACTTCGCCGGCACCTCCGTCAACGTCGCAACAGGCGGCGTCTCATCGCAAGCTGCGACCATCAGAAGAGCGAGCGCGCCAAGCATCCTCATGCCCGCGTACACCCAAGACCATAGACCGGATTGATCAGCGCCATCGCATCCGGCCCCGTCACCTTCACCGTCGATGTCTGCTCCGCACCAAACCCGTTGCGCAGACTGGCCTGCGCCTCATCCGTCATCGGCGCACCGTTCGACACGGCCGATGTGATTTCCACCGTCATGCTTTCCGTCAGCTGATCGCCCGCGAGTTTCCAGATACCCTGGAACTTCATCTGCGCATCATAGTCGAGCGTGCCGTCGGCCTGCGTCATGCGCGCCGTTCCAGTCTTGGAACCATCCGCCGCGTAATCGACATCGACCATCAGCGTGCCGTTGTCGCCGAGACACGCCCACTTGCCCTGCGGCGCCGACGGAGGCGATCCGCACCCCGCCAGCACAAGCGCCAGACCTCCAACACTCGCACCGGCCAACACACGCCTGGAACGCCACATCAGGTCCTCCCAACCCGGCGCTCCCACACGAGTGGACCGGCCGGTGTTACGACTTCCGCTTCGCCGCCAGTTTCTCCGCCAGAAGGAAGGCAAGCTCAAGCGCCTGCTCGTTGTTCAGACGCGGATCGCAATGCGTGTGATAGCGATCCTGCAGATCCGTCGCCGAGATCTGGTGAGCGCCACCCGTGCATTCCGTAACGTCCTGGCCGGTCATCTCGAGGTGGATGCCGCCCGCATGAGCGCCTTCCGCCTCCACGATGTCCATGAAGTTCTTCACTTCCGAAACGATGCGATCGAACGGCCGCGTCTTGTAGCCCGAGCTCGCCTTCTCGACATTCCCGTGCATCGGATCGGACGACCACACCACCGTGCGCCCTTCCTTCTGCACTGCACGCACCAGCTTCGGCAGGCCGCCTTCAACCTTGTCCGAACCAAACCGCGCGATCAGCGTCAGCCTGCCCGGAATGTTGTCCGGGTTCAGCTTGTCGATCAGGCGCAGCATGTCGTCCGGCGCCAGCGACGGCCCGCACTTCATGCCCACCGGATTGCGAATGCCCGAGCAGAACTCGACATGCGCGCCATCCAGCTGCCGCGTCCGATCCCCGATCCACACCATGTGCGCGCCGGTATCGTAGTATTCGCCCGGACGCGTGGAATCCTCCCGCGTCATCGCCTGCTCATAGCCGAGCAGCAGCGCTTCGTGGCTGGTGTAGAACTCCGTCTGCGACAACGCCGGCGTCGTCTCCGGCGTGATGCCGCAAGCCGCCATGAAGTCCATCGCGTCAGAGATGCGTGCAGCAAGGGCCCTGTAGCGCTCGGCCGCGGGTGAGCGCTCTACGAACCCAAGCATCCAACGATGCACGTTGGCCAGGCTTGCATAACCGCCCTGCGCAAACGCGCGCAGCAGGTTCAGCGTCGCCGCCGATTGCGCATACGCCTGGATCAGACGCTGCGGATCGGGCGTGCGCGCTTCCGGCGTGAACTCCATCCCGTTGATGTTGTCGCCGCGATAGCTCGGGAGCGTCACGCCGCCGATCTCTTCCACCGGCGAGGAACGCGGCTTGGCGAACTGCCCCGCGATACGGCCCACCTTCACCACAGGCTTGCCGCCAGCGAACGTCATCGCCGCCGCCATCTGCAGGATCAGCCGGAACGTGTCGCGGATATTGTTCGGATGGAACTCCTTGAAGCTCTCCGCGCAATCCCCGCCCTGCAGCAGGAAAGCCTTCCCGTGCGCCACATCGGCCAGCCGCGACATCAGCGTGCGCGCCTC
>DAINAT010000016.1:0-44838 GCA_036733305.1 Hyphomonadaceae bacterium | reverse complement strand
GAGGAATGCGTCGCCACGCCTGACGACCATGACCGTCCGGCCGCTGCTCTCTAGGCCAGACGCCTGCTGACGGGTATCGTCTGGCATCGCAGGGCCATTGCTGCCGTCGAACATGCCGGGCTTGCCGATCCAGACGGCCTGGCCGTTGACATTGCCTTTGACGCCTTTGCCGGTGATGCCTTCGACTGCTTCCCCTTTCAGCTTGTCGCTGCGCGGAATGCGTTCAAGACCGTCCCTAACGACAGCCGCGGCAAGCGGGTGATCACTCAACTCCTCAATCGCGATGGCGTAGCTCAGGAGCTCCACCTCGCTGACGCCATTCAGGGGTACAACATCAGTTAGACGCGGCTTGCCTTCGGTCAGCGTACCTGTCTTGTCGAAAGCGATCGCTTTCAGGGTGCCGAGGTTCTCAAGCGGTCCGCCTCCCTTGATGAGAACGCCGCCTCGGCCCGCGCGTGCGATGCCACTCAGCACAGCGCTGGGCACTGAAATGGCCAGCGCACACGGACTTGCCGCCACCAAGACAGCCATGGCGCGATAGAAGCTTTGCTGGAAGGTCTCGTCCAGAACCAGCCAGCCAAACATCAGCATGACGACGCCGATGAGCACGCATGGAACAAAGACGCGTTCGAGCTTGTCGGTGAACTGCTGTGTCGGCGAGCGTTGTGCTTGGGCCTCCGCGACAAGCTTTACAACACGCGCGAGCGTCGATTCCTGCGCCAGACGCGAAACATGGACTTCGATGGCGCCAGGGCCGTTGATCGTTCCAGCAAATACCTTCGACTCGGCACTTGCCTTGGCAAATGCGTCCGCAGCCGATGCATCACCTTTGAAGGGACGCTTGTCGACTGGGACACTCTCGCCTGTTACAGGCGACTGATCCACACTCGTCTCGCCCAGCGTCACAAGGCCGTCCGCGGGAAGGCGCTCGTTCGGTTTAACAATCACGATGTCGCCGACCACCAAAGCTTCGATCGCAATCTGTTCCGACCCGCGCTCACGCTTCACCAAAGCGAATTTCGGAGCCAGCTTGCCAAGCGCTTCGATCGCGCGCTTGGCGCGGCCCATCGCATAGCCTTCGAGGGCGTGACCGATACTGAAAAGCGCCAGCAACAGCGCGCCTTCAGACCAATGGCCGAGTATTGCCGCGCCAACGGCCGCGGCAATCATTAGCGTGTCGATCTGGAACTTGCCGCGCTTGAGGTTCTCGATGGCCTCGCGGACCGCAAAGCTACCGCCGAAGAAGTATGCGGCTACATAAGAGACGATAGCTGCCTCTTTCGACCACTGGGACTCGACGATCCAGCCAATAGTGAGGGCAACGACTGACAGTATGGCGAAGATCAGTTCGCTACGTTCGCCGAATGGCCCGCCATGATTGTGACTGCCGTCCTCGGCATGCGGCTTTGCTTCATGATCATGGGACTTGTGATCATCCATTGGATGGCTCGCTTTCACGTTTTGCATCGCGAAGAATTTCAAAGCCGCCGAAGACTGCAACGGCAGCTACGACGAGCCCGACGACGACGTCCGGAATCCAGGAGCCGGTCCACATCACGAGAGCGCCCGCGATGAGGATGCCTCCGTTTGAGAAGAAGTCGTTGACGCTGAATGTTTGCGCGGCACGTAGATTCACGTCGTCGGTCTTGAGTGGCTTCAGCAGCCGCAGGCAGATCAGGTTTACGACAGCGGCAAACGTTGCCATCGCCATCATAGTCACGCCGGCAGGTTCGGGACCGAAGAAGGGCCGACGCAGCGCATCGAAAAGCACCCCGATCGCAAAGATCACGAGCATGATGCCAGAGAGTCTTGCGGCGCTCCGCTTTAATTTACCGGAACCGCCGACCGCTAGCACGCTGATCGCATAGACGATCGTGTCTGATAGATTGTCGACCGCATTGGCAATCAAGGCACTGGAGTCTGCGACCAAGCCCGCAGTTCCCAAAGTAATAAACAGCAGGAGGTTCAGCGCGAAGACGATCAGAAGCGTGCGCTTCTGTCTGTCCGTATTCACGCTTTTGCCTCCTGCTGTCATGGCTCTTCCCTACTCCGCGTGCTGCAGGGCAGGTTCGACGGCAGGCTCGGCCGACGGCTTGGGCTTGCGCTTGAGCACGAGCTTGCAGATTGCCGGCAGGACGAACAACGTCAGGGCGGTTGCGGTGATCAGGCCGCCGATGACGACGGTCGCTAACGGTCGCTGCACTTCAGCGCCCGTCTCCGTCGCAAGCGCCATGGGCACGAACCCAATGGCGGCGACGAGCGCCGTCATCAGAACGGGGCGGTAACGCTCGATAGCGCCTTCGGTGATGGCGTCATCCAGCGGCATACCGGCATCCAGGCGTTTGCGAATGCTCGTCATCATCACAAGGCCGTTGAGAACCGCCACGCCCGAGAGCGCAATGAAGCCAACAGCAGCCGAGATCGAGAACGGCAAACCACGTAGAACGAGAGCAAAGACGCCCCCTGCCAAAGCCAGCGGCACCGCCGAGAACACGGCAAGCGCGGGCGCAATGCCGCCTAGAGCCATGTAGAGCAGCACCAGAATCAGCGCAAAGCAGATCGGGACCACAATTGACAGACGCGCCGTCGCCGCCTGCAGGTTTTCGAACTGTCCACCCCACTGGATGTAAGCGCCCGAAGGCAGTTTGACCTGCGCCACCTTGGACTGTGCCTCGGTGACAAAGCTGCCGAGATCGCGGCCACGGATGTTCGCCTGGATCACGACCCGTCGCTTGCCGTTCTCGCGGCTGATCTGGTTGAGGCCCTCGGTGAACGAGAACTCGGCCAGAGCACGCAGCGGCACGCTAAGGCGCGGTTGTCCGTCAACAGCCGGGAGCATGACGGGAAGGGCGCCGATAGCGTCGACATTGTTGCGCAGGAGGTCAGACACCCGCACCACGATCTCAAACCGTCGATCGCCTTCGAACACCAGGCCAGCCTCACGGCCGCCCAGCGCCGAAGCCACCGCATCCGCCACCTCCTCGATTGTCAGGCCGTAGCGAGCGATGGCATCGCGGTTGAACCGAACGTCGAGAACCGGGAAGCCCTGTGTTTGCTCAACCTTCACGTCGGCGGAACCGCTGATCGACTGCAACGTCGTCGCGATTTGCCCGGCGACCGGGCCAAGCGCGTCGAGATCATCGCCGTAGAGTTTGACGGCAACGTCCGAGCGGACGCCGGAGATCAGCTCGTTGAAGCGAAGTTCGATGGGCTGGCTGAACTCAAACGCGTTGCCGACTTCGCCCGAGATTGCTTTCTCGATCTTGGCGACGAGTTGCTCCTTGGTCATGGACTTGTCCGGCCACTCCTCCTTCGGCTTCACAATGACAAAGCCGTCCGAGATGTTGACCGGCATTGGATCCGCGGCGACCTCTGCCGTACCCGTCTTGGACATGACCCGTTCGACTTCAGGCAACGCCTTGACCGCGTGCTCAACGCGCTTCTGCATGTCGATCGACTGGTCGAGCGACGTTGACGGGATGCGCAGCGCCTGGACCGCAAGGTCCTTCTCGTCCAGCTGCGGCGTAAACTCCTGTCCCAGCGTGGTGAAGAAGAAGGCAGCGACAGCAAAGATGGCCGCTCCAACTCCGATGACCGGAATTGGCGCCTTGACCGCCGAGCGCAGCAGCGGCGCATAGCGCGCCTTGCTTATGCGCACCATAGGCACTTCCTTCTCAGAAACCTTGCCGCTGATCAGGATCGCCACCATCGCAGGCACAAAGGTCAGCGAGAGAACGAAGGCGCCAGCCAACGCCAGCATGACCGTGATGGCCATCGGCGCGAACAGTTTGCCTTCAACACCCGTGAACGCCAGCAGAGGTGCGTAGACAAGGAAGATAATCGCCTGACCAAAAACTGTCGGTTGGATCATCTCCTTCGACGCCTCGGTGACCTCGAAGAGCCGCTCCTGAAGTGACAGCAGCCTGCCCTCATGGTGCTGGCGCTCAGCCAGCCGTCGCAGGCAGTTCTCGACGATAATAACGGCGCCATCGACGATCAGACCGAAGTCCAGGGCGCCCAGGCTCATCAGGTTGCCCGAGACATGCAGCTCGTTCATGCCGATTGCCGTCATCAGCATGGAGAGTGGTATGACCATACCGGTGATCATCGCAGCCCGGAAGTTTCCGAGCATGACGAATAGAATTACGACGACGAACAATGCGCCTTCGGCGAGGTTCTTCTCGACGGTGGAGATTGTAGCGCTGACCAGCTTGGCGCGATCATAGGCGACGTTTGCTTGGACGCCCTCCGGCAGCGACTTTGCAACCTCATCCAAGCGCGCCCCAACATCCGATGCAACGGTTCGGCTGTTGGCGCCCGTCAGCATGAAGGCTGTCCCAATCACCACCTCCTCGCCGTTCTTGGTAGCGGCTCCGGTCCGGAGACCGCCACCAACTTTCACCTCGGCAAGATCCTGAACCGAAACAGGTACGCCTTGGCGGTTGGCAACCACTGCACGGCGAATCTCGTCTAGCGTTCGAACCCGAGCATCTGCTCTGATGAGGAATGACTCGCCGCCCCGCTGGAGGAAGTTTGCGCCTACCGAGAGGTTGGAGCTCTCCAGCGCTGTCGCCAAGTCCGAGAATGAAACACCAAACGCGGCGAGCTTGGCCGGGTCCGGCTCAACGACGAATTGCTTCTCGTAACCGCCAATTGAGTCGATGCCGGCAACGTTCGTAATGGCCCGCATCTGCGGACGAATGATCCAGTCCTGAACTGTGCGCAGGTAGGCCCCGCGAGACACATCATCGGTCAGCTGCTCGCCTTCGCTGGTGAGGAAGCTGCCATCGCTCTGCCAACCGGGTTTGCCATCGTTTTCCGGGCCAGCCTTGGGATCAAGGGGCGCGTATTCCACAGTCCACATGAAGATGTCCCCGAGGCCCGTCGTGATCGGGCCGATCATCGGCTGGACGCCTTCGGGCAAGGAATCACGTGACTGCGTTAGCCGTTCCGTGACCTGCTGACGCGCAAAGTAGATGTCGGTATTCTCGGCGAATACAGCGGTCACCTGGCTGAAGCCGTTACGCGACAGCGAGCGCGTGCTCTGCAGTCCGGGAATTCCAGAAAGAGCAGTCTCGACTGGGAACGTCACACGCTTCTCGATTTCCAGCGGCGCCAGCTCCGGTGCAGATGTATTGATTTGTACCTGCTTGTTTGTGATGTCCGGTACGGCATCGATGGGAAGCTTGATTAAGTTGAACACGCCGAAGGCAGCCACAAGCAGCGTCGCGAAGACGACGAAGTAGCGGGCGCGCACGGATAGGGAGAGGATCCTGGCAATCATGTCTGGGTGCTCTGTGTCTGGTTGATTGCTGGACTAGTGGTCATGACCGGCGTCGCCCTTGCCGAGTTCGGCCTTGAGGACGAATGCTTTAAGACCCGCGACAACCGATCCGGGCTTGAGCCCTTCTACAATCTCTATGCGGCCACCGCCGCGCTGCCCCGTCTTCACAGGCGTCGCCATGAAGCCATCATTGGTGCGAACGAAAACAACATCTCGTCCTTCGACGTTCTGAACTGCTTCCTCAGGCAGAACGAAACCTGACGTCCCTGCTCCCTGTGTCGACGCCGGCCGGATCAAAGCGCGCGCGAACTGACCCGGCTGAAGCGTCTCGCTCTTCTCCGTCACTTCGAGAACGACAGTCGCTGCGCGGCTAGCGGCATCGACAGACGGAGTTACCGATCGCACCTTGGCGGCCAGCAACTGCCCGTTGCTCTCGATTGAAGCCTGATCACCAGGGCGCACGCGCTGCGCGTCGAGAACGGGCACGGCCGCTTCTATTTGGATTTTAGATGGATCAGAAATCCGGAAGAGTTCAGTCTCCGGTGACACATAGGCGCCTAGCTTGGCAGCCGCTGTCACTGACGTAATCCGGCCGTTGATCTGACTCGCAATCGCGACGGACTGGCCGTCGCTTGTTACACGCGCAGCACGCGCGGACGATTCACTACGACGGTACTCGGCTTCGGCCTGCGCCAACTCGGATTGAGCTCTCTCCAAGTCCTGACGGGATGTGATCTTCGAATCGAAGAGTGTCTTCTCACGCTCGAAGCTTGTGCGCGCGAGATCGAGACGCGATTTTGCGCTGGTCAAGGAAGCCGATAGCGCGGAGGCGTCCGGGCTCAGGACGACAGCAACAGTCTCGCCACGGCTGACCGGGTCGCCGAGACGCTTGCGAATATCTGTAATCGCGCCAGATGCGCGCGCGGTCAGGATGGCTTCACCAGTTGGCGATGCAGCAACCGTCGCTTGCGCCGTGATCTCCGCGCCAAGGCTCCCGGGAGCAATGGTGATCAGACCGATACCGGCCATTTCGATGGCCTTTTCGTCGATATCGACTTCGCCCTCGGCATGTTCTTCCCCGCCCTCTTCAGCGTGGCCGCCTTCCTCACCTGCGTGTTCGTCGTGATCGGCAACCTGTGTCGCCGTCGCGCCAAGTTCGGCTGCGTGCTGCTCGGGCGTCTCGCCCAGGTGGCTGGGATGACCACCGCTGAGAAGCAGACCGGCGGTTAGCCCCACGCCAGCGATGACAATCGCCGCGCCGCCTATCATCAGTTGTTTCTTAGAGAACGTCATTGTCGTTGCTTTCTTGAGAGGTCGTCGCCTGCACGGCGCGGAATGCGTATTCGGGGAGAAGCGGAGAGGCTGTGCAGGTCATCGAGCGTTCGCTCGGATGAGAGCCGCCGCTGCCTTCGCACGCGCAAGACGCGCTTCGATCGCGGCCGTCCGGATGCTGGAGAAGGCATCTTCCGCATCGAGAACGTCGATCAGTTGGAAGCGGCCGGCCTCGTAGCCGATCTGGGCCAGGTTCAATGCTTCTTCGGCCTGACGGACCGCCTGGTTCTCCAGAGCCGCGGCCCGTGAGTCTGCAGCTTCAAACGCGGATCGCGCGTCGTTAAGTTTGCGAACTGCATCGATCAGCGTGACATTCAGCTGAAGCTCTGATGCACGGTCGTCGGCGCGCGCTGCCGCGATCGCCCCGCCATTCATGTTCTGGATCGGTATCGGGACGCTGACGCCTGCAACCCAAGCGCTTTCTTTAGTCGCTTCGAACCGCCGGTAGCCAGCGTTCACCGTGACATCGACCCAAGCGTTTGCCTTCTGAAGCCGCAGAGCAGCTTCCGTAGCCTCGTGTTCGGCAACGGCGACCTGATAGTCGAGCGTGTCAGTCGGGGCGGTGTTGAGAGCGTCGTTCTCGCGTCGGAATTCCCAAGGTCCCATCGCGTCGACTAAGTCCTGCGAACCGCCCCAGAGCGCCGCCAACGCGCGTTGCGCAGCCCCTAGCTCAGCGGTTGCGATGTTGAGTTGGGCTTGAGCCGCTGCCTGTTGAGCTTGCGCACGAAGTAAACGTAGGGGCGGCTCGCGGCCCGCATCGACCAGCGACTGCGCTACGCTCGAAAGCCGGTTGGCGCGGTCAGCCGAAGTCCGCGCTAGTTCTAGGAGCTCTTCAGCCGCAGACAGGTCCGCGAAACGGTCTCGTACGGCGAAATCGAGATCTGCGCGCGTGATGCGCGAGCGCACAACAACGGCGTCAGCTTCGCGGCCGGCGGTATCGCGCCGTGCCTCGCGTTTGCCGCCAAGCTCAATCTGCTGGGACAAGCCAATGGTCGATTCGGCGCCATCCATCCCGCGCAGTGCGCCTTTGCCCGAGAAGTTCTCGACATTGTAGCTGAGTTCAGGGTTGATCCCTGCCCCCGCCTGCCTCTGGCGGCCGCGCGCGGCGTCGACCTGCGCATCAGCAATGCCGACAGACGGCGAACTAGCGCTGGCAAGCTCCAGGGCTTCCGCAAGCGTCATTGGTTTCGGCGCGGTCTGCGCCCACGCGGCCCCGGCCGGAAGCATTGCCGCCAGCGCCCACGCGAGCGCCATGCGTCCGCAGACGCGATTAATCGAAGACATAGGGAGTCCCTGAAATCAGAGTGTCAGAACTGCGCGCACGAATGCGCGCACGGTTTCACTTTGACTCAGGCTTTGGGCGGGCGTTCGAGGCCGCCGGAAACGTGCTGTAGCACGGCGGTAGGCATGGCGGGCTGCATGCCAGCAGACGCTTCAATGAAAACGGGCGATGCCGCAGTCTCGCTCTTAAACGGCGTCGAATGGTGGCAATGCCCATGAATGCAATGCTGCGCGTCGCCGCCCGATTGGGAATCGTGAGCAACCCCGTCTGCAGCCTTCACAGTGGTTGCATTAGATGCCGCGTCGGCGGTCTCAACAGCAAAGGCTGTTTCACCGCCACACGTCGCAGCCTCGGCGAGCGGCACGCCAACAAGCAGGATCGCGGCAAGCGCGACACGCGCCAACCCCAACACCGCTTGAATGATCGATCCGAATGCCATCGCTACGTCAGATAGTGAGTGATGATGCCTCGATCTACCCCGGACTTCTTAAGCGCGCTATAAGGTAGAGTGACGCGGCTGATCAAATCGCCGCAATAATTCAAGATACTAGAGGTGATGTTATAGCGAAACTCTCGTCGCTGTCTGGAGTTCGTTTACGGTAAAATCCAAGAGCCAGCAGGTTCATGTCGACTTTCCAGCAATGCGCTCCCTCGAGTTGATCTTCTCCGGCATCCAGTTGCGCAATGATCAACGTGGCGACAACGCGCCAATGATCCTGCACTCCGCGATCGTCCCGCGCTGACACTGACCGAGCAGATCATTCAGTTCTCGACGCAACGCCTTCAAATCCGAAATCTTGCGGTCGATCTCCGCCACATGGTCGCGCGCCATCGCGTCGACGCCGCAGCAATCATTGTCCTTGTGATCCGCCAGCCCTAACAACGCGCGCACCTGATCCAGCGGGAAACCAAGATCGCGCGCCCGCCGGATGAAGCTCAGGCGCGCCAGATGATCGCCCGTGTAAGCGCGATAATTTCCCGCTGTACGTCCCGGCTCGGGCAACAGGCCGATACGCTCGTAATAGCGCACCGTCTCCACTTTTGTCTCCGTGGCCTCAGCCAAAGCCCCGATGGAATAGCTGTCCGGCATTGCTTGACCCTGTAGCGACTACAGGGTGCAGATTGGCCCGACCTGCTGATTTGTCGAGAGCTGAAATCATGGCCGGCTGCTGCGAACACGATACCTGCGCAAGCAATGCGACCGCAAAGGTCGATCCCGTATGGCGGCGCGCTCTGTGGATCGCACTGATCGTCAACGCCACCATGTTCGCGGCAGAGATCGCAGCCGGCTTCGCAGCGGACTCATCCGCCCTGCAGGCAGATGCGCTCGACTTCCTCGGCGACAGCGCCAACTACGCCATCAGCCTTGGCGTTGCCGGTATGGGTCTGGCGATCCGCTCGCGCACGGCTCTTTTCAAAGGCGCGACCCTGTTGCTGCTCGGCGCGTGGGTCGTCGGAAGCGCCGGCTGGCGCGCCGTCACGGGCGGCGATGTTCCTCAGGCTGAAGTCATGGGCATTGTCGGCTTTGCCGCGCTTGTCGCTAACCTCGCCGTCGCGCTGCTGCTGCTCCGCTTCCGCCGGGGCGATGCCGATATGCGTTCGGTCTGGATTTGCTCGCGCAACGACGCCATCGGAAATGTCGCCGTCATGCTCGCCGCGCTTGGCGTCTTTGGCACCGGAACGCTCTGGCCGGATGTGATCGTCGCCGTCGTCATGGCAACACTCGCGATCACGGGCGGCTGGACCATTGTCCAGCAAGCCAGGGCTGAGATGAGAGCGATAACAAAGGCTCCATCAGTCGTTCCGGCGGAGTAAAGCGCGCCACAGCCGAGTGTCCGTTTTGCGCCGGTAGCGAACATACGCCTCGAAGGACATGGGTAAGTCCGTTTCCGGGGCTTTCCGGCCCTTTCCATGTCGGTTCCAGCCACGAGATCGTGTGCTTGATCAAACAGATAGCAATTGGATCTGCTTTGGTCGCGATATGGCTGCCAGCGTTGGCTGGCCTTTCTGTGCAGTTACCCTAGTAAATCTGCGAGCTTGGTCACTGATTTGCCGGTCACAGCCTGAGTTATAAGGCTCCCTTCCAATCAGGATCAGTCCAGGGCCACGGTCCGGGCAGAAGTTCACGCAATACGCCTTGCTCGAAAATAACCCGCATGTAGCCCCTCGGCGCCGTCACCATGGTTCGATATGAGTTCACAAACGGGAGCCATTCTTCTCTTCAAGGCACGGCGCTGTGAGACATCCAGACCTGGCCTCCGGCACGAAAACCATCGAGCGAAAAAAGACCAAACGCGAACCCGTTCGCGAAGAGAACGGTCATTGGCGCAATCGTTGGGAAGTGCCCAAGAAACACGAGCACCTTGCCCGCGAACAAGGCGCCTTGCCCCTCGGCGACGGCACCTGGCTCGGCTACCGCAAGTTCGCGACTCACGAAGAAGCCGAAGCCCACGCGCGCAAGCACGCCGCTTACAACTTCACCAATTTCGGCATCCGCTATCTCGGCACCGAGTTCTTCCCGGACTACTGAGCCGGTCGATCACACTGCGCCAAAACAAAAACCCCGCCGGTTGCCCGGCGGGGTTCTGCATCTTTGGACAGTGTCGAGAACTAGAGGCGCGGCTGATTAGTGCGAGCCCTGCTGCGTCATCGCGGCAGCGCCTGCATCCATCTTCGGCTGGGCGAGCTGACCACTGGCGCGCATCTTCTGCATCATCTGCATCGCTGTCGCCATTTCAGCCTTGCTCAGCATGCCGTCCTTGTCGGTATCGACCATCGGCAGGTAGTTCACCACCGACTTGAAGCGCGGATCATTACGGAACTCGGCCTTCGTCAGCTTGCCGTCGATGTTGTCATCGAGCGCGCCGAACACGATGTTCTGTTGCAGCTGCTTGAACCAGTCGTCGTGACGATCCTTCACAGTCTCGTTCTTGAAGCGGAAGCGGAAGAAGGTGAACAGCATTTCTTCCGAGGTCTGCTCGCCGAAGGTTACGTTCTTCTTCGGATCTGGGTTCGCCTTGTTTCGCTCGGAGTTGTCGAACACGTAGTCGGCGATCAGCAAAGAGCCCTTCGGAACTTCAAGCATGTCCTTGAAGTGGTATTCGCGCTGCCACGAGAAGTCATAGCGCGGCTGGTTCAGCAGCACCTTCTCTTCGCCATTCGGATAGCGGATGCGCAGCTTGGTCGAGTAGCAACGAGAATGGCAGTGCGGCTGGGTGCCAAAGATCAAAATGTCTTCCGGGATCTCCAGATAGGCCGTTTCCTGCCAGTTCTCGGCGCCCGGCGGAATTTCCAGCGAGAAGTCGGTGATCGAGGCCTGACGCAGCAGGTATTTCGGTTCTTCCTTATAGAAGTAATAGCCCACCTGCGTCTTGTCCGTCGTCGGCTTGCCGACTGACGTATAGTGCATCTGATAGGCATATGAGCCACCCGGAGCGACGTAGATCCCCGTATCTGCAGGCGTGAGGTTCGCCTCACCGCCGGGGCCATAACCGCCGAGCGAGACGTCCCACGAGAAGCCGCGCCCATCAGGATCGACCTTGGGAATCCAACCGGCCAGCGCATGGTGGACGGTCGGCGAGGCGTTGGCCCATGCCGTCGCCTTCAGCCATTTGCCCTCGGCAAACGTGGTGGGCACAGAGCGGTCCTGATAGTCGATGATGCCCGACGCCGGCACGTCGAACGCAGGAACATCGACGACGACATCAGGCTGACCCAGCGGCCATTTCGGGGCTGGCTTGGCGGCTTGCGGCAGCGGGTCCTCGCCCTCGCCGCGCGGCGCGCCAGCTTCGATCCAGTTCACGACGGTCTTCACCTGCGCGTTGGAGAGACGCATGTCGTCGGTCCACTGCGAGCCGTGCGCGTCTGAGTGATACGGCGGCATCCGACCTGTGCGCAGGGCTTCGCGGATCATCGGCGCCATGGTCTTCACGACCTCGAACTTGTCCATCTTGAAGGGGCCCATGCCGCCCTCGGTGTGACAGACCACGCACTTGGCGGCGAGGATCGGGGCGACGTCTTTCGAATAGGAAATCTTGGCGAAGTCCGCCGTCTTGTTACGATCGGGGAACTCGATCTTCGCGCCCTTGAAGCTGGCCTCGACAACCGGAGGGGCCTTACCCGCCAGAACAGCGTTCAGAGCCGTGGCGATGTCGGCATTCGTTACCTTCTTGTCGGCGAACGAACCATCGATCGGGCCGTGATAGGCGACTTTCCAGGTCTTGGGCTCGACCACGAAAGCCTCGCCCGTGGTGGTGACACCCAGAGAGCGCCCGACGAGCTGGAGTTCATCTGCGAGGACCGGGATTTCAGCCGAGCCCGGCTTGCCATCGAACGTGCCGCGCTTCGAGTTGAGACCAGAGTCGAGCATCACGAAGCGGACATTCTTGTCCTTGTACTGGCTCTGCAATTTCAGGAGAGCTGCTTCGGCACGCTTCGAGGTGGCTTCGCCATCGACCGAGGCGACGATGACGATCGCTGCGGCGTCCTTGAAGTAGTAAAGTTCGTGGCCCATGCCGGTCTGGTCGGCCAGCATGAAGTTGTCCACGCGGCTGCCAGCAAGCGAGATTTTCGACGGCGTAGGGGCTGCAATGGCGACCAGCGCGAGAACCGAGGCCGCTCCGGCCAATCCCAACGCGGTCAAACCAAGCTTATGCGAACGCTTCATGGCTATCCCTCCTCGATCGCCATTCCGACGTGGCGCATCTTTCGGCGGATAGTGCTGATAGCTGCCGTTCGCGGCAACCGGGCGCCGTCGGGGCAGCTGTCGCGTAAAGACAAAAAAGTCTTCACATTGCGGGCATGTACTTGGCGGGCATGTTCCGGCGCGTTTCCGGCGCTCAGTTGAGGCCGAAGCCGGCCGCCTGGAAGGTTTCAGCCGCCTTGGGCGAAGACAGAAAATCAACCAACGCCTTGGCCCCGACAGACCCTTTGCCGGCAACGATTGCGACCGGGTAGATGATCGGCGCGTGGCTATCGGCCGGGAACGTGGCTGCAATGGCGACCTTGTCGCCCGCAGCTTTTGCATCGGTGCCGTAGACAATGCCGGCCGCCGCCTCGCCCGCTTCGACGAAGCGCAGGGCCGAGCGCACGTTCTCGGCACGGACAACGGATGTTTCGACGCCGGCCCAGGCGCCCAGCTTTTCGAGCGCCCCCTTGCCGTACTTGCCTGCAGGGACGCTATCGGGATTGCCCATGGCCAGCTTGCCGCCCTTCAAAGCAGCAGCGAGGTTCACCCCGTTTGTCAGCTCGATCGTGATCGGCTTATCGGACGGGGTGACCAGAACGAGCGTGTTGCTCAGGAGGTTCCTGCGGCTGGCAGGATCGATCAGGTCTTTGCCGGCGACATAGTCCATCCAGGCCTCATCGGCGGAGATGAATACGTCAGCCGCAGCGCCCTGCTCGATCTGACGTGCGAGTTCAGAGCTGGCGGCGAAGCTGAAAACGGGGGCCGGATGCCCCTCGGCCGCGAACTGCGCGCCGACCTGCTTGAGGACGTCGGTGAGGCTGGCTGCGGCGAAGACCGTGACGGCAGCTTCCGGCGCGACCTCAGTTGCTTTCGGCGTCTCGGCAGGACCGCATGAGGCGATCAACGTGGCGGCCAGCGCCATTGCAGCCAATCGTAGTGCTTTCAGCATCGTCTGGCCTCAGAGCGCGTGTGACTTCACCACCGCCCAAGCCGTTGCGTCCTCCTGCAACCGGAGATCCGCAAGCGCTTCGGGCGTTATGCGTGATGAAACATAGCCCGTATCAGTCGCCAGGGAAACCAGAACCGCCCCATCCGGCTCCCGCACGATCGACCGGATCGTTCCCCGCCAGACATTTCGCGCCGAGATCCCGCGTGGCTCTTCAGCGGCGAGCAGGACGCTGTCCGCCTTGATCCAAACGCCTCCGCTATGGTCGCCAGCGACCGAGGTGGCATCAACCCGCGCGCCATAGTCGCGGCGATCCAGCAAGGCTGCAAAGTTCGGCATTGCCATGACCTCTGCCGCGGGCCCGTGGCTAACGACGTGACCGCCCTTCATGGCGATGACGTGATCGGCCAGCTCAGCGACTTCCTCGACCTGATGGGTCACCACCATCAGCGGGAGGTTCTGGCTCTTAGACAGATCCTTCAGCAGCTTGAGGAAGGCGATCCGGCGACGCCCATCAAGCGCTGCAAATGGTTCGTCGAGCAACAACAGCTCGGGGGCCGACACCACTGCTCGCGCCAGCGCGACACGGCTTCGCTCGCCGCCCGACAGGTTGCGCACGCGCCGGTCGAGCAAGTCCTCGATCTCCAGCCGCCGCGCGATCTCGATGGTGATGGGCGCATTGCGCGCGGCGGGGCGCCGCCGCTCGGCGTACTGGATATTCCCGCGTACGCTCAGATGTGGAAACAGGCGTGCATCCTGAAAGACCAGCCCGATGCCACGGTCGTGTGGGCCGACGCGCGTTTTGGCGCCGGTATCTTCGATCACGCGACCATTGAATTCGACACGACCGCTTTCGAGACGGTGCAATCCCGCTATCGTCGCCAGCAACATGGACTTGCCCGCGCCTGACGGACCGAAGACTACGGTAATGCCGCTGGACGGAACAACACACTCCGCGGCGAGGCGGAACGCGCCCTTCCTTACGACGGCACTGGTGAGAGTAAGGCTCACGCTTCGAGCCTCCGCCGTGCCCAATGCTGGAGCAGCTCCGCCAGCGCCAACCCGACGACCGCAGCCGTCATCGAAATGGCGGCGAGCCGCAACGCGGTCTCTTCGCCATTGGGAACCTGCAAGGCGGAGTAGATCGCCAAGGGCAAGGTCTGCGTCTGACCTTCCACGTTGGAGGCAAAGGTAATGACGGCGCCGAATTCGCCTAGGCCTGCCGCGAACGCCGTCACCGCACCCGCTAGCACGCCCGGCCATGCAAGCGGCAGGGCCATAGACCAGAAACGGTCCCACGGGCTCGCACGCAGGACTGCTGCAGCTTCAAACAGCCCGCGATCGGTCGCCTCGAATGATAGCCTGATGGCCCGCACCATCAGCGGGAATGCCATCACCGCCGTGGCTAGTGCTGCACCTTCAGCCGTGAAAGCGAGCTGGATGCCGAACGCGTCGCGCAGCCATGCGCCTATCGGTCCGCGAACGCCAAAGATCAGCAGCAGGAAGTAACCCACCAGCACCGGCGGCAGGACCAGCGGCAAGTGCGCGATCGCATCGACGATCCACTTGCCGCGGAAATTCGGCCGCGAGAGGGCCCACGCGAAAGCAATCGCCACGGGTAGCGAAAAAAGAACGGCGCGCCCGGCCACGCCGAGGCTGGTCGCCAGAATCCGGATTTCCTCGGCCGTCAGCATGGCCGGCACAATGTCGTGCGCAATCTCGCCCCTCAAGCCCGATAATCACGGTTATTGGCTCCATATCTTCATGTCATGGTTACTGTTTCGCTCAGCACGCGAAGGCTGGCGTTTGGCGACGGAACCTGCTTCATGCCCCCGATGTCCGCGAGCCCCGTCATCCTCGAAATCCAGCGCCTTGGGGCGCAGGGCGACGGCGTGACCGAGCTCGACGGAAAACAGATCTTCGTCCCGCTAACGCTGGCCGGCGAAACGGTCACGGCCGAGATCAATGGGGACCGTGCGCGTGTGATCGACATCATCAGGCCAAGCGCTGATCGTGTCGCTGCTCGATGCTCGCACTACGGCGAATGTGGCGGCTGCTCGCTGCAACATCTGGCGGATGACCAGTATCTCGCCCTCAAGCGCGACCATGTCGTCACAGCGCTGTCCTACCAGAAGATAGAAGCATCGGTAGATCCGGTTGTTTCCATCGTCCCGCAGTCACGCCGCCGCGCCGTTTTTGCTGCGCATCGCGCAGGCAATGGCGTTGCGATCGGATTCCACGGCCGGCGCAGCCACCGCATCGTTCCGATCTCGGACTGCGCGGTCATCACGCCGGGTCTGCTTGGGCTGTTGCCGCGGCTGCAGCGCATCGCGCTGATCGCGGCGCCGCATAAGGATGCGCTGACGATCACAGCGACGGAAACGACCACCGGCTTCGACGTCGCCCTGATCGGAGTCGCGAAAGCGTTCCCGGCCGATGACCGATTGCGCGCGGTTCAAACCGCCAACGAGCTTGGCTTTGCGCGTCTGTCGATCAATGGTGAAGTTGTTATGGAGCGCGTCACGCCGAGCCTGCCTGCGGGCGTCGCGCAACTCATGCCGCCACCGGGAGGGTTCCTGCAGGCCTGCGCGGCCTCCGAAGCGGCCATGCTGGAACTGGTCCAGGAAGCCATCGGCGATGCGCGCCGTGTCGTCGATCTGTTTGCAGGCTCGGGCACGTTCACCCTGCCGCTCGCCTCCACTGCCACTGTACACGCTGCCGAAAGCGACGGCCCCGCCATCGCCTCGCTGGAACGCGCCGCGAAACGCGCGCAGGGCCTGAAGCCCATCACTCTCGAGAAGCGCGACCTTTTCCGCCGCCCCCTTACCCGCGATGAATTGAAGCGCTTCGACGCCGCCGTGATTGACCCACCGCGTGCGGGCGCCGAGGCACAGACGCAACAGCTGGCGGCATCAGCCGTAAAGCGTGTCGCCATGGTTTCCTGCAACGCACAGACCTTCGCGCGCGATCTTTCCATCATGCTGAAGGGTGGCTGGCGTGTTATGCGGATTACGCCGATCGACCAGTTCCTCTGGTCACCCCATATCGAGATCGTTGCGCAGCTGCGCCGCTAGACGTTGCGCCACCCCAACACGCCTGATAGCCCGCGCCACATGTTGCCAAAGTCCGACCTTCCAATCGAGGACGTCATTCCGCAGATCGTCGAGGCGCTGCGCAATGAAACGCGACTGGTCATCTCCGCCCCGCCGGGCGCCGGCAAGACCACACGCGTTCCATTGACGCTGATAAGCGAGGCATGGACCGAAGGCCGCAAGCTCATCCTCGTCGAACCGCGCAGGATCGCTGCGCGCGCAGCTGCCGAGCGCATGGCCGCTACACTTGGCGAGAAGGTCGGCCAGACAATCGGCCTGCGTTCGCGTCTTGATGTCCGCACGTCAAAGGATAGCCGCATCGAAGTCGTCACCGAAGGCGTGTTCAGCCGCATGGTCCTGTCCGACCCAGCGCTCGAAGGCATCGCCGGCGTGCTGTTTGACGAATTCCACGAGCGTTCGCTGGACGCCGATGAAGGACTGGCCTTCGCATTGGATGCGCAAAGCGTCATTCGGGAAGACCTGCGTATCGTCCTGATGTCAGCCACTCTGCCGGGAAACCTTACACAGGATTTCTTCGCCGCGCCCGTCATCGAAAGCCTTGGTAGCGCCTGGCCGGTCGAAACCCGATATCTCGGGTATGAACCGCGTCAGCGCCTCGAAGATCAGATGGCGGCGGCGATACGCAAGGCGTTGCACGAAGAGGATGGATCGATCCTCGCCTTCCTTCCAGGCGTCGCGGAGATCACGCGCACAGCGGATCGCATCGGCCCGGTCGACAACAATGTCCACATCACGCCGCTCTATGGCGCGCTAACGCCACAGGAACAGAACGAAGCAATCGCACCGGCGCCCAGGGGCACACGGAAGGTCGTCATCGCCACGGATATTGCGGAGAGCGCGATCACCATTGAGGGCGTGCGGGTCGTCATCGATTGCGGCTTCGCGCGCGTCCCGCGCTTTGATCTTTCACTCGGTGCATCGCGTCTCGAAACTGTTCGAGTCGCCGTCGCGAATGCGGATCAGCGCCGCGGCCGCGCGGGCCGTACCGGGCCAGGCGTTTGCTATCGTCTGTGGCGCGAAGCAGAGATGCGCGGATTTCAAGCATCACCGCCCCCCGAAATCGACAACGCTGATCTCACCGGCCTGGCGCTCGACATGGCGCGCTGGGGCGCGAAATCTCCTGCGGATCTTCGTTGGCTGAACCCACCGCGCGAGGCGGCATGGCGGCATGCGCGCAACGTATTGATGAGCGGCGCCGCCATGACAAACGATGGCGATCTGACTTCGCTGGGCAAGCGCATTGGCGATCTGGCCCTTCCGCCTCGGCTTGCACTCATGGTCCTGCGTGGCGCGACGCAAGGCGATGCGAGATTGGCAAGCGAGATCGCCGCTGTAATGAGCGAGCGCGATCTTGGCGGACGTTCGGCCGATCTGGACGAGCGGCTGGTTCGTTTCAGAAACGAAAGCGGTCCACGCGCCAAGGCAATGCGTGAGCTGGCGGGCCGCTGGGCCAAGACTGCGGGCGGGACAGACAATGGCGGCAATTCTGCTGCAGCCATTCTGGCGCTGGGCTTTCCAGAGCGCATCGCGAAACTGCGCGGCGCAGCAGCTGGTCGTTTCGTTATGGCCGGCGGACGTGGCGCCATGCTCGACGAGGCCGATCCGCTCGCGCGTCAGCCCTGGTTGACCATCGCCGATATGACGGGATCAGGCCCGGACCTGCGCGTCACACTGGCGGCGCGATTGTCCGAGGAAGAAGCGCTGGAGTCCGGCGCTGTCGAAACGACAGAAGAGGCCAAGTATGATCCGGCGTCACGGCGCGTTCGCGCGCGCCGGACTCGGCGCATCGGCTCGATCGTTCTCGAGGAAACACCGTTGCCATCCCCCGGCCCGGAACTCGTTCGAACGGCGCTTCTGGAAGCCGTTCGTGAAGGCGGCTTCGGACTGCTCAAAAATGCGGGACCGCTGGAGAACACAATCCATCGCGTTGAGATGCTGGCCAACACCTTCGGCGATCCCTGGCCCGCAAACTTCCGGATAATGCTCGTCGAACGCATGGAAGATTGGCTGGGCCCGCTGCTCGACAGCCCGGGAGCGCTCGACGGCCTCGACGGCGGACAAATCGCCGACGCTGCGCTCACTCTCCTGGATTGGCCGCTACCTCGAGACCTCGCGCGCCTCGCCCCATTGCGATGGGAGACGCCAGCAGGTCGGGTCGTCGAAATAGACTACGCGGCGGAGGGTGGCCCGCGCATCGAATGCAAGGTCCAGGAGGCCTACGGCCTCTCTGTCCACCCAGCGATTGCAGATGGAAGGATTGTGCTCACGGTGGCGTTGCTTTCTCCAGCAATGCGTCCAGTCGCGATGACGCGCGACCTGCCCGCGTTCTGGCGCGGCGGTTATGTCGACATGCGCAAGGACATGAAGGGGCGCTATCCGAAACACGACTGGCCCGATGACCCAGCGCAAGCTTCCCCTACGTCGCGCGCAAAGCCACGTCAGCGCTGACGCCTTTGCGTTGCGCGCCTTTGAGGGCTTTCCCTAAAACTCAGCAATTGAACTCTGCATACTACGTCTTCAGAGACCACCAACTTTCAGCTCTTCCCCTTACGTAAACTGACATGGATTTTACGTACTCCATAGGGAAATACTTGGGGTTTCCCTTCGGGCGTGGTTGACGCCTTCTGGAACAAACCGCACGTTCGAATCTCGCATACCGTAGATTCACCACTTCGGAGGCGACGGCGTACTGCACTTAAAAAAAGATGCGCCGAACCGGGAGTAAACAGGTTCATAGGGAGGTCCGCGCTCATGGCGCAGCTAAATCGTATTTCATTGGTGAGCTTGCTCGCCCTCGGCATTGCAATGCCGGCCATGGCGCAACAAACGCCGCAAGAACCTGAGAAAGCTGAACCCGGTCGCGACGTCGTTGTCGTTACGGCAAACAAACGCGAAGAGACAGTTCAGGACATCGCGGTTGCCGTTACCGCCGTCACCGCCGAGACGCGCGAAGAAATCGGCATCCGCACAATTACCGACCTGACGAATCTGACGCCGGGCCTCTCCTACACCGCAGGCAACGAGCGCATCACGCTGCGCGGCGTTGGCCGTAACACCAATAACTTCGGCGCCGAGCCGGGCGTCGCGAACTACACGGACGGCATCTATCAGTCGTTCGCGTCGATTGCCGGCCGCGACAACCTCTTCGTCGACCGCATCGAAGTCCTGCGCGGCCCGCAAGGCACGCTGTACGGCCGCAACTCGATCGGCGGCGCGCTGAACATCATCTCAAAGCGTCCGACCGATGAATTCAAAGGCGAGTTCCTGCTCGGCTTTGGCAACTACGACTCCGCCAAGGCTGGCTTCTCGCTCTCGGGCCCGATCGCTGGCGACTGGCTGCGTGGCCGTGTTGTCGGCTTCCAGGAGCAGCGCGGCGAAGGCGTGTTCAAGAACTACGGCACCGGCGAAACCGAAGGCTACAACGTCGACAACAACAACTGGGAAGTTCAGCTCGAAGGCGACATCGGCGACCGCTTCAGCTGGTGGACCAAATACACCGCCGGAAAATACAACAACGCAGGCCCGCCGGGCGGGCGCACCACACCGAACTCGAACGCGCCTTATGACAAGAACTCGTTCGGTTCGCTCTCCGGCACCGGCGCGATCAATCCAAACCCGTACTGGGCGCTCGGTACTGATCCGCGCAAGCTTGGCTACACGATGCTCGGCAGCACGACCGAAAACCCCGCCCTGCGTGATCCGTTTAGCGTGAACGATCAGGAAAAGCGGAATGCGCGCACGGACCACTACAATGACTTCGCACTCGAAGCGATCTACGAGGCGGGTCCGTTCGACGTCAAATATGTCGGCGGGTACATTTATTACAATTACGTCCTGACTGGCGACCAGGATGGCTCGCCCATTCAGTCGATCACGTACAACTCGACCTCGTTCGGCGCACCGGCTCCGGTTGGCACGGCGGGTTCGGCCGCGCGGACGATCTTCCCTGATCTGCGTCTGACTTATAACGAGAACCGTGCGTTCTTCTCGAACGAGCTGAACTTCATCTCGACCTATGACAGCCCGCTGCAGTGGATTGCCGGTATCTATGCGTACCAGGAGAACTTTGCGCAGCCGGTGAAGACCTACTTCCCGAACGAGCCACTGGCTTCGGCGCCGGGCATTCTGGCGCTTAACGCCTCTTACGTTCCGATCGCCCTCGCTGCTCCTAACCCGGAGCGTCTGTCGAGCTACACGAACAACAAGGGCCTCAACAACTCGTACGGCGTGTTCGTTCAGACCGACTGGTCGTTCATGGATGACTGGAAACTGACGACAGGCCTGCGTTACTCGGTCGACAACAAGCACATCCAGGAAGAAGCGCGCCTGTTCTGCTTCATCCAGTGCTCGTTTGCGCCGGGCTACTCGCCCTACACCGACGTGACCCGCGCGATCTGGAATGGTGCTTCAAGCGTGCCGGGCATGCAGCCTGGCGTGACAAGCGCGACGCCGGCCAACCCGAGCGGCGTGACGTACAACCCGCTTACCGGCAATGCCGAACGACTGCTTGAAGACGAGTGGGACGCCGTCACCGGTACTGCCGGTCTCGAATGGACCCCCACGACCGACACGCTGCTGTTCGCGAAATACAGCCGCGGCTACAAGACAGGCGGCTTCAACGCCACTGACATGGCCCCGCGCCCGCGTACCGGCCAGGAGATCGTCAACTCGTACGAACTGGGCTGGAAACAGGAAATCCCTGACTACAACCTGACCGCGAACATGGCCGCATTCTTCTACGACTATCAGGACGTGCAGGTTCCGCTGTCCATCGACCCCGATGGCGACGGCCCGGCTCTGGCCTACACCGGCTTCATCAACGTCCCGAAAGTCGAAACGACAGGCTTCGAGCTGGAATCGACCTGGCGTCCCATGGACGACATGGTGATCCGTTTCACCTACTCCTACCTGAACGCCGAGATCAAAGAGAGCGGCGCTTACGTCAACACGCTCTGTGTCCCGCTTGCGGCCGGAGCCACGATCCCGGCTGACCAAGTTGGCTCGGCCTGCCCGCTGCCTGGCGCCACATCAACCGCGCAAAGCGTGGAAGGCAACATGCTGCCACAGTCGCCACACAACAAGATCGCCATCAACGCGAACTACGTCTTCAACTTCGAAGACGGTTCGACGCTGATGCCGTCTGTCAGCTACTATTGGCGCGACAAGTTCTACTCGAGCTTGTTCAATGACGACCGTCAGGAAACCAAAGCCTACGGCCAGACCGATGCACGTCTGATCTGGAACGACTCGACGGGCACGTTCACGGTGATTGGCTGGGTGCGTAACGCGTTCGACGAAGAAGGCTTCGACCTTCAGACGGCGTTCCGTCAGCGCTCGCTGGACCCGGCCAACAACAACCGCATCTATCAGAACACGACGTACACGCTTCCGCGCACCTACGGCGTGGAACTGCAGGTCCACTTCTAGAGACAAACTCTCTCGCTGGGACTGTCCTCCCTTGGGGGTCCCACGAAACTTGGCGCCGGCTCCTTTGGGAGCCGGCGTTCTCATGTCCGGAATGCAAAAAATCAGAAGCGGCGCTGACCCGTCACCGTTTCAAAGAACATCCGCCAATCGCCCATCAGGCTCCACAGCGGGTATTTGAACGTCGCGGGCCGGTTTTTCTCAAAGAAGAAGTGCCCGACCCAGGCAAAGCCGTAGCCGATCAGCGGCATGCCGAGCAGCCACCACGGATTCATGGTCACAAGCGCGATGAACGCGACCACGATCACCAGCGCAGATCCGACGATGTGGATGCGCCGGCAGATCTGATTGGAATGCTCGTGGATATAAAACGGGTAGAATTCCGAGAAGGACTGATAGCGGCCCGAAGGATGGCTGGGCCCCTTCACGTCAGAACTCGAGGAAGCCCATGAACAGCGGCCTTGCGAAGCGCTGCACGATGTCTGGCTCGTTCGACATTTCAAGGATGCGCGCGTCAGACGAGATGTTGATAGCTGCGTGGACCATAGCGCCAGCGACGGTTGGATCGACCGCCCTGCCCGATCCATCGGCTATCGCGTCAGCGACCATCGAGGCGAACTGGCGGCTGATGCGATGGGACTGGTTCACAATTTCGGTCTGGTGCTCGGGCGGAACCGATGACAGCACCGACGTGCGCAGCAACGGACCTTCCTTGCCGAGCTGGAAGTTGATCAGCGCCGTCACTTCGGCCAGCAGACGCCGGCCTTCAGAAACATTCAGCTGGCGCGCGCGCCGCTGGGCTTCACGCATGATCCCGAACGAACGCCGGAAGCAAGCGGCGACAAGATCGTCCTTCGCCTCGTTGTGATGATAGAAGGCGCCCTTGGTGAGATTCAGGCTGGCTGAAATCCTGTCCACCGAGGCGCCGCGATATCCATATTCGTTTATGAGCAGCGTCGCAGCCTTAAGGAAATTTTCTTTCGAACTATCTGGGCCGGTCGGAATGAAGCTGCCGAGATCGAGGCTGTCGGCCGCTTCCCCCATAACCTGAGGAGCAATGCCGTTGATGACAATGTCGGTCATGCGTTGCGCCAGGCGCGGGAATTCATCGATCTCGAAATCACCCAACCACGAGCTGGCCCAAAAAAGCTGTTCCATCAGGATCAGCGTGCGGATCGTACGATCTGCCTTGTCCATGCCTTCCAGCTCGGGCGAGTCCAGCAGGTTACGGACCCGGCGGAACATCGCCTTGTAACCGTCCATGACCCGCGTGCGATGTTCACCCTCAAGCGCGCGAATAGATGAGAAGGCGGCAAGCGGCGTTGCCTCGCCACGACGCACCGCGGCGTCCCGCTCCACGAACATAGAGATCAACTTGCCGATGCGTGACCTAGCGTCAGCCTCTTTTTCGACCACCGCGAGGAAGTCGTGGAAAACGGCATAGCCCGACTCAAGACAGGCGACGGCAAGCTCTTCCTTACGGGGGAAATAGTAAGTGACGCCCGTGGCGCGCAGGCCGATTAGCTCGGCCACGTCGGTGAGGCGCATCCCCTTGAACCCCTGCTCATTCAGCACGGGGATGGCTGCTGCGATGATATCTGCGCGGCGGCGCTCGAAGCGGTCGGGCGATACGGCAGGCGTTTCGCGATCAGGCGTATCCAGCATTCCGGCTCGACTTTTTTGACCTGGCATTGGCGGCACCCCTCCCCAACCCTAGCGCGCCGGGCCCCAAGTCCACAGAATAGATATTTCATCCTCTCCGCAATGAGCATGGGCGGGAGAATTCGGCGCGATGAATTCAGGATTAACGAAAAAGTCAGCTTGTTGGATTGAGCCTGCGTCCATGGTTCGCGCGAGCCATTGAGGATGGAGATCATGACTGCGTACGAGCAGCTTGCCCGCCGATACTGCGCCCTTCAGGGGGAAGACCCTGATGAGCGCATAGAAGGCGTTCCTGTGTGGCGCATCGCCATGGCGGACCTTGAGGCCGCCATGAATGCGCTCGACACGTTCGGCCTGGACATCAGGACGACGTTCCACGAGATCGCGGAAGCGACCGATCAGCCGAAGCCGAAAAGCTTCTTCATTCGCCGGGTTGCCTGATCAGGACATTGATCTGAGTTAGGATCGCCACTTGCCGCCGGGCGACTTGCCTTCGAGCAGCGTGTGGGTCACGCGGATCACCGTGTAGTCTTTTTTCTTGGACGTTTCGTCGAGTTCCTCGAACGGGATCAGGTCTGCCCTCTGCCGGGCATAGTCATCCCGCTCCCCCTTTCGCCAGCCATCGAGATAGCGGTCGAGCATCCAGCGGCGGTGTTCGAGTTCACCGAGCTTGAGCATGAGTGCTGCGCGTTCGTCGGTCAGTTCTTCATCAGGCTCGTTGGGCAGCCATTTGGACGCGGGCGGCAAGTCGTGCGCGCCCCAGTCCTTGCTGCTGTCCAGCCACGCGCCAAGGTCATAGCCGGCGGCGTACGCCTTTGCGCGGATATGGGCGGCGACACGTCGGTTGGAGACACGCAGCTGGTCGGGAAGGATTTCCCAGGGCTGCGGATCAGATAGCGGCGCGACAGGGTCACGGCGGCGGCTCTCCTCTACGCGGCGACGCTCATACTCCTTGTGGAAACGCTTGGCCTGCGCGTCGAATTCCTTCTCCAGCAGCCCCGCTCCATCGAAGGCTTCACGCCATGAACCGAACGAGACGATGCGCAGATCACACAGGCGCGCGTCCTGCCCAGCCTTGCGTTCAAGCTCGACGCGCTCCTTCGGCTCAATCGCGTCACCGACATAGCCGGCGCCGTGATGCACGGTTGGCAGGCCCGCGCCGTGCTGGGCGCAAACGAAGACGGGCGCACGGAACAGCTTCTGTTGTGTGGCCATGCCACGCAAAGCCAGCGCGAGGCCCAAGGGGCGACGCTCGACGTCGATGGCGACGTAGACCGCGCTGATCTCAGCTGCCTTCGATCGCTCCCGGATGAAGGAAAAGAGTTTCTCGTCGTTGAGGCGAAAATCGCCTTCGAAGAATCCAAAATCGACATGGCCGCTATCCCCGGGACCGCTCGCGCGACCCTTTGGCTTGCACAGATCGGGGTGCCGGCTGCGGAAATCGGTTTCCACGCGACCGGCTTGTGGATCAACGACGGTCACCATCATTTCGGGGACGTGGGGCGACACGCAAGTCACGATGAACTCGCGAGCGATGGACTGACCGACCTGCCCAAAGCCGACGATCAGAATGTGCTGGGCCGGGGCCTTCAGCTTTCGAGCCAGCAGATAGGGCGGATGAGCGAGCATCACCTGACGTGCAGCACCGCCCGCGTATGAAAACGGCGTGAGGCGGGCGACAGGCGTTTCGCGACTGAGCCGGTCACGCATCCATGGGTCGGTGATGTGCGCGAGGACTTCGGTTTTCGGGCAGGCCTTGGCGATGACCTGGGCGGTCTGCCAGGTGTCAGCGTCATCGCCCTCGTCGACCAGGATGCGCTTGGCACTGTTGGCTGATGCACTGCGCAGCTGTTGTTTGAGCGAACCGCTACGGGCGTAGGTGGCGAGCAGCTTTGATGTCGGCGCACGTTCTTCGGCGAGATGGATGGCGCGGCGCTTGCCGAACAGGTCGCCATGGCGAGCCGCGTATTCGATCGCCGCAGGGCCGGAGCCGATGATCACGTCGTGGTGGGATGAGGTGAACCGGAACCACATGGCGTGCATGCGTGAGCCGATAGCGTAGAGCAGCAGGCGAATGCCGAAAAGTACGGATGACGCAGTGCCGAGCGCGCGGGCGGTTTCAAGCGGCCATTTTTCGGCGTGTTCGATCGGTTCGTAATAGATGTCCGACAGGAGCAACACTTTGATTGTGCGCACCGCGATATCCGCGACGCGCATGAAGAGCGGATCTTGCGTGACTTCCGGTTCATACGTCCAGCCATAGGCCGCGAGTACCAGCGCGACGATTCCGCAGATGATAGCGAGCGTGGAGATCGCGATCAGGAAGATGGATCGGCGGGTGGCCGGGCGCCCGCTAACGCCTGCTTCTGGGTCACTCATCACGACACTCCCCGACCAGGCGACGCTATGCCAGTCCGGCGCGAAGGCAAGCCGGGGCGACAGGGTGTGAAGCAATCTGGACGCATGGTAACAAGCGGTATGGCAAAGATCAGTGACGAAGCTGCAACGAAAATCGCGCAGGTCGTGCATGAGAGTGTGCGGGCGTGGCAGACGGCGAACAATCAGCCGGCCGCGCCTGCGTGGGGGCGCGCGGCGAAGTGGATGAAGCTTGCTTCAGTCGAGGCGGTGCGCTGGCGGCTGCAGAATCCGAATGCAGGCGCATCGGCCCAGCATGATCGCTGGATGGCGGAGAAGATTGCGACGGGTTGGAAGTATGGGCGCGCCAAGAGCGGGGTGAAGAAGACTCACCCGCTGATGGTGGATTATCGGGATTTGCCCGACATCGAACGGCGCAAGGATGCGCTGGTCAACGCCGTGATCGACTCGCTTGCGAAGCCGATGCGGTAGTTACTTCTTCGGCATTGCTTCGGCGGCGATGCGCTGGGCATCGGCGTCGCTGTAGCCGAGTTCCTTCAGCACCTCGATCGTGTGCTCACCCAGCGCCGGCGGGTCGCGGCGGATGTCGGCGGGCGTGCCTGTGAAGTTCACCGGATGCTGCAACGTCGTGTACGGGAAACCGGCCGGGTGCTGGCGCTCATGAATGAAGCCGGTTTCGCGCAGGTGCGGATCTTCCAGCACTTCCTGTAGCGTGGCGCAGCGAGCGGCGGGAATGTCGGCTTTACCGAGCAGATCCAGCCATTCGTCGGTCGTCTTGGTGGCTGCCACTTCGCCGACAAGCTGGTAGAGAGCGCCGATATTGGCGGTGCGGGCATTGTAGGTCGAGAAGCGCGGATCGGTGGTCATGATCTCGGGCCGGCCGCCGAGCTCGAAGAAGGTCACCCACTGCTTGTCGCTGTAGGGCATGATGCCGATATAGCCGTCTTTGGTCGGATACGGCTTGCGGTTGGACGAGGACGAGCGAGTGTAGGCCATCTGCGCCATGGGCGGGTTGAAGGTGTGGCCGTAGAGGTTCTCGACGAGGTTGAACGCCGTGAACGATTCCAGCATCGGCGCTTCGACAAACTGGCCTTTGCCGGTCTGCGCCTTGGAGTAGAGAGCAGCGATCGTGGAATAGGCCGCATGCAGGCCGACGACTTTGTCGGCCATCAGGGCCGGCATGTATTGCGGCGGGCCGCCGTCGCGGACGTGGAACAGGTCGGCGATGCCCGATCCGGCCTGGATCAGGTCGTCATAAGCAGGCTTGCCGGCGTACGGACCTTCGGCGCCATAGCCTGCGCAGTGAACATAGATGACGTCTTCGCGGATCTTCTTGAGGTCTTCATAGCCCAGGCCGAGACGCTTCAGCCCGTCCATGCGGACGTTGGTGAAGAACACGTCGCACTGCTTCACCAGGCGCTTCAGAGCCTCGATGCCGTCCGGGTTCTTCAGGTCAAGCAGGATGGCGCGCTTGTTGCGATTGCAACCCATATAGATGGCGCCCATGTTCGGCGCAGGCGACGGACCGGCATGGCGCATGATGTCGCCCGTGCCGTTTTCCACCTTGATGACGTCGGCCCCCATGTCACCCATCAGCTGGGTCGCGTACGGCCCCAGCACGACAGTCGAAAGGTCGAGGATTTTGACGCCCGCCAGCGGGCCAGTCGACGCAGCAACCAAATTGTCCTCCCGACGCCGCTGTTCAGCGCGGCCTGTAGCCTGCCTAGCTGCCCGACGCAGCGCAGCGCAAGTGTTTCGCAACGCACGAAAGCGCCGGAATCATCAACGATTTGTGCGGCTTTTTCGCCTGTGCGGTGCAGCACTCTTGCTTTCACCCCGGACTAGAACCATTCTAGCTGCAAATGAACATCACCTCCCGCCTCCAATCATCCGGCCTGCGCGCGACCCCCAAGCGGCTCGCGATCGGCGGCTTGCTGTTCGACGGAATGGACCGCCACGTGACTGCGGACGACGTGGCAATCCTCGCCCGCAAAAACGGCGTACGGGTGTCGCTGGCCACGGTCTACAACACGCTGAACCAGTTCGTGGCCGCTGGCATGATGAAGCGCATCACGGTCGATACCGACCGCACCTATTTCGACACCAACGTGTCGGATCACCACCACCTGTTCTTTGAAGAGAACGGCGTGTTGCACGACATCCCAGGCGATACGATCAAGGTCGAGGGCTTGCCCCCGATACCGACCGGTTCGAAAGTGCGCTCGGTGGAAGTCATCGTCCGCATGTCGGCCGACCGGAAAAAGCGCTAGGCGCTACTTCAGCATATTCTTCAGCGTGGCGACCTCGAGATCCCAGGCTTCCGAGCCGGGTGATACGAGTTCGACGTGGCCTGTGTTCAGGATGACAACGACGTCGGCATTATCGCCTGCGGCCTTGGCCCGGCGCGTGTAACCCTCGCCGAGCACGGGCGGCGCGATGCTATCGTCGTGGCCGTTGACGCTGACCTGCCGGACTTTCAGCGGCAGCATTTCGGCGGGCGAGGTATCGGACAGCACCTCGGCGCGCGTCGAACTGATTGGACCGACCAGTTGGTTATAGATGTCGGACAGGCAGCTTCGGGCAGTCACGCCGCGCGAAGCCTTGAGATCGGCAAGGCCGCCTGAATTGACGACGCCGACGAGCTTCAACGGATTGTCCATCCGCATCGGGCTGTTGGTCGGCAGTTTGTGACGCGCCGCGATCCAGAGCGCGAGATGGCCACCGGCCGAGTGGCCGATCGCAGCAACGCGGTTGAGATCGAGATTGTATTGCGCAGCCTGATCCCGCAGGGCGTCAGCAGCATGAGCGACATCGAGAAACGTGCCCGGATAGCCGCCGCCGGCCTCGTCCACACCACGGTATTCGATGTTCCAGACCGCTAGCCCCTGCTTGCGCAGATCTTCGGCCGCCCAGTTCATCAACGTGCGATCGGCGATGGATTTCTGCCAGCAGCCGCCATGCACCATCAGCACGACTGGATGCGGGCCGGCGCCTTCCGGTAGCCATAGATCAGCTACGTCGGTCGCGCCTGTACCCCAGTTGATGGTTTGCGTGGGAGCGACTTCCGGGCGGCCGAGCAGATCCCCCCACGTCATCAAACGTGCCACGCGAGGCGTCTCCTCTGACACGGGACCTGGGGTGGTTGGCGGCGTGCAGGCAGCGAGCGAAAACAGGCCAACCGACACGAGACCAGCAAAGGCGAGCACAATGCGCATGCCCTCGTGTGGCGTGAGCGTGCAGCCATTGCAAGACCCGTCCTGAGCATCGCAAATGGCGACATGGCGGCTGAAATTCCCACGACACGCGAAGAATGCGAAGCGCGCGATCGCGCCGATCCGCTGGCTGCGGCGCGTGCCGCCTTCGCCCTGCCGGAGGGCGTGATCTACCTCGATGGCCATTCGCTGGGCCCTGCCACACATGAGGCGCTGAAGCGCGTTCAGACGGCGGCGCAGCACGAATGGGCACGCGGGCTTATCCGGTCCTGGAATGATGCGGGCTGGTTCGAGCTTCCGCGTACAGTTGGCGCGAAGCTGGCACGGCTGGTTGGTGCCCAAGCTGACGAAGTTGTCATCGCGGACAGCGTTTCGGTAAACCTGTTCAAGCTGGCGACGGCCGCGCTGCCGCTGGCGCGCGGGCGCGTGGTGATCGTTGAGGACAGCGAGTTCCCCAGTGATCAGTATGTAGCGGAGGGTATTGCCGGCGTGACGGGCGCCGAACTCATGCGTGTCAGCGCCAGCAAAGGCGCCGACACGCTTGCGCGCACGGGCGGCGTGCAGATCAAAAGCGCGGTGAACTACAGAACGTCGCTGGTCGAAGACATTGCCGCGACGGAAGCGGTCGCGGCGCAGGCTGGTGGCGTGGTCGTGTGGGACCTGAGCCATGCTACAGGCGTACTCAATCTGCAACTGAATGCGCATAACGCGAAGCTGGCGACGGGCTGCACGTACAAGTTCGTCAATGGTGGCCCGGGTGCGCCGAGCTTCATCTACGCACGCGGCGATTTCGCCTCACGGATGCAGTCGCCGATATCTGGCTGGTTCGGCCACGCTACACCGTTTGCGTTCGATGCTGGTTATCGTCCGCTTGAAGGGGTTGGGCGTTTCGCAGCAGGTACGCCGGGCGTACTCTCCTTATCTGCGCTGGATGCAGCGCTTTCCGCATTCGATGGCGTCGCCATGAGCGATGTTGCCGCCAAGGCGCGTGCGCTCGGTGATCTTGTAGTAGCGCGCACAGCAGCGCTTGGGCTTGAATCCATTTCGCCTGCGGACAGTCGCAAGCGCGGCGGCCATGTGAGCGTGCGGCACGCCGACGGCTATGCTGTTACGCAGGCTCTGATCGCGCGCGGCATCATCCCCGACTTCCGCGCTCCCGATGCCATCCGCTTCGGTGTGGCCCCACTCTATATGCGATTTGTCGATGTATGGGACGGGATGGATCAGCTTGCTGATATCCTTGCAACGCGCGCCTGGGACCGGTCGGAATTTATGCGCCGGTCCGCCGTCACATAGGTTTGTCGCGACGCCCTGTAGTTCTCCGCGACTACGCCTTGCCTGACCACGATTACGCACAAAATCCATGAAACACGCTCATCGCGACGCCGGATCGCGATTTTGGAATTATTCCAAAATCGGCTTGACCCTAAATTTAGAATGGTTCTAAGTTAAGCCTATTCAGGTCGCGCCCGCCGGTGCGCCCAAAGACGATAATCAAAAAGAGGGTAAGCACATGGACGGCAACGGAAATGGCAGCGATGGCGGCAAGTGCCCGGTTCCCCACTCGCGCGGGCGTATGAATCGCGACTGGTGGCCGAACCAGGTCAACGTCAGCGTCCTTCACCAGAACACACCCGACTCCGATCCTTACGGCGCAAAATTCGACTACGCCAAAGAGTTCGAGACGCTCGATCTCGACGCAGTCGTGAAAGACCTCACCGCCTTGATGACCGACAGCCAATCCTGGTGGCCGGCTGACTATGGCCACTACGGCCCCTTCTTCATCCGCATGGCGTGGCACGCGGCCGGTACGTATCGCACGGGCGATGGCCGTGGCGGCGGCGGTCGCGGACAACAGCGCTTTGCGCCGCTCAACTCGTGGCCGGATAACGGCAACCTCGACAAGGCGCGCCGCCTGCTCTGGCCGATCAAACAGAAGTATGGCGCGAAACTTTCGTGGGCCGACCTGCTGATCCTCACCGGCAACGTCGCGCTGGATTCGATGGGCTTCAAGACCTTCGGCTTCGGCGGCGGCCGCGCTGATACGTTCGAGCCCGAGCAGCATGTGAACTGGGGCTCGGAAGACGTGTGGCTGGCAGACAGCAAACACGCCGCAAGCCGCTACTCCGGCGATCGCGTGCTCGAAGGCAATCTCGGCGCCGTACAGATGGGCCTCATCTATGTGAACCCGGAAGGCCCCGACGCAAATCCTGATCCCATCGCTTCCGGCCGCGACATCCGCGAAACCTTTGGCCGCATGGCAATGAACGACGAAGAGACCGTGGCGCTCGTCGCTGGCGGCCACACTTTCGGCAAGGCCCACGGCGCTGGCCCCGCTACGCATGTCGGCGCGGAGCCCGAAGCCGCAACCATCGAAGCCCAAGGTCTCGGCTGGGCCTCGACCTTCGAAAGCGGCATGGCCGGCCACACTATCACGTCCGGCATCGAAGGCGCGTGGAAGCCCAACCCCACCAAGTGGGACATGGGCTATTTCGAAACCCTGTTCGGCTATGAGTGGGAACTCACTAAATCTCCCGCCGGCGCCCACCAGTGGAAGCCGAAAGGCGATGCGGGTCGCAACGTCG
The DNA here is from genome assembly GCA_036733305.1 of Hyphomonadaceae bacterium. Classification (GTDB taxonomy): domain Bacteria; phylum Pseudomonadota; class Alphaproteobacteria; order Caulobacterales; family Hyphomonadaceae; genus UBA7672. The sequence continues at coordinate 12,935 of DAINAT010000016.1, read as the reverse complement.
TCGACGCACATGATCCGAAGAAATTCCACCAGCCGATGATGACCACCGCCGACATGGCGATGCGCATGGACCCGGCCTACGAAAAGATCTCACGCCGCTTCCTCGCAAACCCGGCCGAGTTCGCCGACGCCTTCGCCCGCGCCTGGTTCAAGCTGACCCACCGCGACATGGGACCGAAGGTCCTCTATCGCGGCAAGCTCGTGCCGAAGGAAACGTTGATCTGGCAGGACCCGATCTCGGGCAAGCCGAGCAGCATCACGGAAGCGGATGTCGATGGCCTGAAAGCCAAGATTGCTGCGACCGGCTTGTCGGTGACGGAACTGGCGGAGACGGCGTGGGCTTCGGCCTCGACCTATCGCGGTTCTGATCGTCGCGGCGGCGCCAATGGCGCGCGCATCCGCCTCTCACCGATGAAGAACTGGGAGGTAAACAAGCCTGCCCAGCTCTCGAAGGTGCTGGCGGCGCTTGAAGGCATCCAGAAGGAAGCAGGCGGCAAGGTATCGCTGGCCGATCTGATCGTGCTGGGTGGCGTTGTCGCTGTCGAGAAGGCGGCGAAGGCTGGCGGTGTTGACGTGAAGGTTCCCTTCACGCCGGGTCGGGCTGACGCGACGCAGGAAGAAACCGAAGTCGAATCCTTCGCATGGCTCGAGCCGAAGGCCGATGGCTTCCGCAACTATGTGCGCAACCCCATCATGTCTGTGGAAGAGCATCTGGTTGACCGCGCCCAGCTCCTCGAGCTGACCGCGCCGGAACTGACGGTTCTCGTCGGCGGCCTGCGCGCGCTGCAGGTCGGTGATCCGAAGCTCGGCGTACTCACGTCGAAGCCCAGCACGCTGACGAACGACTTCTTCGTCAACCTGCTCGACATGGGCACGCAGTGGACGGCCGTTGCTGGCAAGGACAACCTCTTCGAGGGCAAGGATCGCAAGTCCGGCCAGACGAAGTGGACCGCCTCACGCGCCGATCTGATTTTCGGATCGCACTCACAACTTCGCGCGCTCGCGGAAGTTTATGGGGCAAGTGACGCGAAAACGAAGTTTGTGAAGGACTTCGTCGCCGCATGGGCCAAGGTCATGAACCTCGACCGCTTCGACTTGGCCGACCGCCGCAAGGACGCCCAGAAGATCGTCGGCTAGCTCACGGACTGAGCTCCCGAAGGAGTTATGAGGAGGACTGCCCCGGACCTTGCAGCGGTCCGGGGCATTTTTTTCACTGACCTGAGAGTCTGGCTGCATTGAAACTCTTCCGCGAACATGCAAAATGCTACCGAATGGTATCTACGGAGAGATTGATGCGTCGTCGCGATGTATTGTGGGGCTTTGGCGCTGTTGGCGTGCTGGGGGCGGCGGGTTGCCAGACAATGGCGAACGCTGGTCCGGTAGAGGCCAATGAAGCCGGGGTCGAAGCGGCATTTTTATACGCCTACCCGCTCTACGAAATTGCACGAACGGGACAGAACCGGGCGCAGATGCCAGGGCTCAACAAGATGGGCGCGCGGGCGACCCTGTCCGATCACACGGCGCGGCAGATCACGGCGCCGAACAACGACACGGTGTACTCGTCCGCGCAGCTCGAGCTTTCTGGCGGCCCCGTTGAAGTGATCTCGCCGAGCAGCGCGGATCGCTACTTCAACATCACTTTCATGGATGCGTTCTCGGACAACTTCGCGGGTCTCGGTACGCGGCTGACCGGCGGCAAGGGCGGGACGTTCTGGGTTGTAGGGCCGCAATGGATGGGCTCCGCTCCCGCGGGCGTAACCGTGCTTCGTTCCTCCACGAACGATGTATGGATGCTTGGCCGCATCGTCGTCGAAGGGCCGAGCGATCTTGCCGCTGCGAAAGCGCTGCAGGATCAGATCAAGATCAAGTCGCTAGCAACCACTCCGCCCAAAGCTTTTGCCGTGAAGGCGACAAGCACGGATGATCCGTCCAACTTCCTCGCTGTCGTGAATGATATGCTAGCCCGCTCGCCCGGCGGACTCGGCCACATGGCGCGCGCCAGTAACTACGCAAATGTCGGGGTTGGACCGGGCGTCACGCCGACCGCCGAGCAACTCGCGATGTGGAGCGCCTACTTGCCCAAGGGTATCGCGAAACTGAAGGAGAAATTCCTCTTCCGCGACCTGACGGTGAATGGCTGGGGGTACCAGGAGAGCGGCGTCGGCGAAGCGTCGGGAAGCGATTTCCTCCGCTCAGCCATCGCACTCGGCGGCCTCGCTGCGCTGCCGGAAGCAGAAGCGATGTACTTCCAGTCGACGACCGACGAGACCGGCGTACGGCTCGATGGCGCCAGCAAGTATGTCTGGCGCATTCCGCCCGGAGGCATTCCGGCCAGCGCATTCTGGTCACTGACGATGTACCAGGCCGAACCTGATGGCCGGTTCTTCCTGGTGCAGAACCCGATCAACCGTTTCTCGGTCGGCGATCGCACGCCAGGTCTGGTGAAGAATGCAGACGGCTCGATCGACATCCTGATCCAGCGCGAACAACCAACCGGGCCACTCGCCGCCAACTGGCTGCCTGCAGCAGCTGGCGCGATGCGGATGTCGTTGCGGGCCTATCTGCCAAAGCCGGAGCTGCGCAACCGGACCTGGAAAATCCCTCCAGTCCGCAAGGTCTAGAGGTATCCCAACAGCGCGAAGATCAGCACGACAACGAGGATCGTGCCCAGCGTGCCCGACGGTGCGTAGCCCCAGCTGCGGCTATGCGGCCATGAAGGGACCACGCCCAGCACGAGAATTAGAAGCACGACGATAAGCAGAAGTGCGGTGGTGCTGAGAACCATGATCTTTATCCGGTACTGACATGCCGGATGAACGGCTTCTCGCACCGCCTGTTCCGCACGCGACCATGACGACGAGTCAGCGATCTGCAATTAGCCGATCAATGGAGAGGTGCGGCGCAGTTCAAAGTCACTGCAGCCAAACACGTCGGGGATTCGACCGGCGATCTTGTCGCCCTCGATAACGACGCGTCCATCCAGACCAACCATCTCGTAGCCGGCGGGCCGCTGCACCCAACGGTCGCCCTTGAGGACGATGCGACGCGCCTTCTGATCGTAAGTGCCACGCATGATATAGGAGCCTTTTGGCACTTCCGGATTTTCAGGCGGCGGGCCGAAGTTGAAGGTGGCGGTGATGGCGCCTGCCTTGGCCGCTTTCTGGATCACCAGATGCAGTGCCGTGATCCCCTGATTGCATATGTACCGGCCAGTCCAGTCGCCCGTTATATCTTGCGCATGGGCGACTGGCGCAGACACAAGCAGCGCGGCGATAATGGATTGGCGGATCATGCTGGTCCCCGGCGACAAGCGGACTGTGTCCATCTTTTGAGGCAGGATTTTGTCGCCGCGGCCAAACGGGCTGCAACAGCGCGTATCAACCCGGCGCAGCGCCGCGCGTGAGCGTGAACTTGTTGCAGAGCTGCTTGTCCATCTCACCCGTGATCACGCTGCCCACAGCATCCAGCGTGCCAGTGAGCAGCTGCGCATCTCCGCTCTCGATGTGCGACTTGATCGTTACGAGGCGCGCTCCGTCGATCTTGATTGACGCATCCCACGGCAACATGCCGCCTTCGCCTATCGCCATCTTGGCTTCGCCGGGCTTGGCCTCATCGACCACCATCGAAAGAGGCGAGTCCATCTTGTAGCAGGTGATCGTGCCGGCCCAGCTTCCAGCGAGTGAGGGCGCAGGGCCGCCCGCTGAGCACGCCCCCAGAATCCCGGATAGCATCAAAGCGGCGGCGGATGCGCAGACCAGTCGCCGTTTCATGCCGTCACTCCTAGACCAGTTTTGCCTGCGTGCTCGCCGCGATTTCCTCCCGCGTCACGCCTGGAGCAGCTTCCACGACTTTCAGGCCACCGTCCACGACATCGAACACGCCGAGATTGGTGATGATGCGGTCGACGACGCCCTTGCCGGTCAACGGCAGCGAGCATTCCCGCAGCAACTTGGTTTCTCCGGCCTTGGAGGCGTGGTCCATGATGACGACGACGCGCTTGACGCCCGCCACCAGATCCATTGCGCCACCCATGCCCTTCACGAGCTTGCCCGGGATCATCCAGTTGGCGAGGTCGCCTTTTTCGGAGACTTCCATTGCGCCCAGGATGGCAAGGTCGATGTGGCCGCCGCGGATCATGCCGAAGGATTGCGACGAGGAAAAATAGACAGAGCGATCCAGCTCGGTGATCGTCTGCTTGCCGGCATTGATCAGGTCGGGGTCTTCCTCGCCCTCCCACGGGAAAGGGCCCATGCCGAGCATGCCGTTTTCCGATTGCAGCGTGACATCCACGCCTTCAGGAATGTGGTTGGCCACCAGCGTCGGAATACCGATGCCTAGGTTTACATAGAAGCCGTCTTCCAGCTCCTGCGCCGCGCGGGCAGCCATCTGATCGCGATCCCAGGCCATGTTCAGTCTCCTATGATCCGTTCTCTACCACACGCGATACTTGTCGCCAGCGAAGGTCAGGTCGACCTGCGTGCCGCCGTCGATCGGAAAGATGTGAGCGCCATGAAACGCCGCATCGACGCGGCAACGGCTTCCGGCCCCATCGTCCAACTTCATTTCCATGCGCGTGCCGAACTTCTGCGTATCCCACGACAGCTCGCGGAACTCCTGGATCTTGCGATCCTCATTCTTGACCCGCAGCTGCCGATCCCAGACCGCCTGGTGATCGCCGCCGGCCAGAGGTTGAAGCAGGACGCGGACGCGTAACATTATCAGGCCGCTGTGCGCTTGCGCACGGTGCGTTGTTCGATGCGCTTCTCGAACTTGCCCTGAATGATGCGGTTCACGAAAATTCCCGGCAAGTGAATTTGATCAGGGTCGAGCGAACCGACGGGGACGATCTCTTCGACTTCCGCCACGCAGAACTTGCCGGCAGTCGCCATGTCCGGGTTGAAGTTGCGCGCCGTCTTCCGGAAGACGAGGTTGCCTTGCTCATCAGCCTTCCAGGCTTTGACGATCGACAGATCCGACACCAGAGCGGTTTCGAGAATGTAGGTCTCGCCGTTGAACTCGCGATGCTCCTTGCCGTCGGCGACGATCGTTCCGACGCCGGTCTTGGTGTAGAAACCGGGGATACCCGCACCACCCGCGCGGCATCGCTCAGCCAGCGTGCCTTGCGGATTGAACTCCAGTTCAAGTTCGCCTGAAAGATACTGGCGCTCGAACTCCTTGTTCTCGCCGACATAGGACGAGATCATCTTTTTCACCTGCTTGGTATTCAGCAGCACGCCGAGCCCGAAGCCATCCACGCCGGCATTGTTCGAGATAACGGTCAGGTTCTTGGCCCCCGAGCGCTTGACCTCCTCGATCGAGTTTTCTGGAATGCCGCACAGACCGAAGCCGCCGGCCATGATCGTCATGCCATCGAACAGCTTGCCCTCAAGGGCTGCTTGCGCGTTGGGAAATACCTTGGTCGCCATGATGCCTGTCCTCAGCCCGCCGTCTTCAGTCCGGAGTCTTCAGCCCACTGTCTGGTCGATTCGCCCGAAGATCGAATGGGCGCGACTATCCAGCATTTCTATCTCAACGCGATCACCGCGCTTCAGGAATTCGGTCTTCGGAGCGCCCTGCGTGATGGTTTCGACCATTCGCAGTTCAGCAATGCACGAATAGCCGACACCGCCATCGGCGATGGACTTTCCGGGGCCGCCATCATCGCCGCGGTTCGACACCGTGCCGGAGCCAATGATCGTGCCGGCCGAGAGCGAGCGCGTACGCGCCGCATGAGCAACGAGCGCCGGGAAATCAAACGTCATGTCGACTTTGGCGGACGCCTTGCCGAACAGTTCGCCGTTGAGCCTGACGTTCAGCGCTCCATTGAGGCGCGCGCCGTCCCACATCCCATCCAGTTCATCCGGCGTCACCGCGACAGGCGAGAATGCAGACGAGGGCTTCGACTGGAAGAATCCGAAACCTTTGCCCAACTCATTCGGGATCAGGTTCCGCAGCGAGACATCGTTCACGAGCATGACAAGGCGGATGGACCTTTGCGCCTCTTCTGTCGTGGCGCCAGCGCGAACGTCGCCGGTAATAACTGCAACTTCGCCTTCCAGATCGCAACCCCATGACTCATCCGCAAGCGGTATCGGATCGCGTGGTCCGAGGAAACTGTCGGAGCCGCCCTGATACATCAGCGGGTCGGTCCAGAACGTCTCAGGCAACTCGACGCCCCGCGCCTTGCGTACCAGCTCGACGTGATTCACGTACGCTGAGCCATCCGCCCACTGATAGGCGCGCGGCAGAGGTGATGCGCAATCATGTTCATGGAAGCGCTCGGTCGGGACGGACCCCAGCTCCACCTCTTCGGCCAGACTTTGGAGCCGTGGTTCAGCTCGCTTCCAGTTATCGAGCGCAGACTGAAGTGTGGGAGCGATGTGCGAGGCGTCCGCATACCGCGTCAGATCGCGGGATACGACAACCAACTGGCCATCGCGGCCGTTCTTTAGAGACGCGAGCTTCATGACCCAAGTCTATGCCGCTAAATTCGCGCCGGGGCAAACCTCCCCGCAACAAATCCCACAAGAGCGCGTGATCTATTGCAGGGGATTTATGGCCACCTAGTTCACAGCGATAGCGCAATCCTGCCATGCCATGCGGCCGCGCGCGAAGCGGATGACGGTGGGGGTGTCGCCGCCGCCCGACTTGGCAAAGGACATCTTGCCGTTGGTGTAGACGGTGACGCCGGGTTCAGTGGGCGCATCGCCCGAGCCAATGGGGAGATCCGTGGTGGCGCCATCGTCACTGGTAACGACTGCTTTCGTGTCTTCGAACGCTATTTTCATCTGACTTCCGCCACACATCACGTTCATCGCGCCGCTGGCATCCGCTTGCGCCGGTGTTTCGGCCGCTACGGGAGTCGGCGCCACGGCGGCTGGCGGTTCAACTGGCGGCGCAGGCTCAACCGGCGTGGCAGGCGCCTCACCGCCACATGCAGCCAGCAACGCAAGCGACGCACCCATCATCACGAGAGACCGCATTGGAATCCTCCATTCCTGGCCAAAAGGTACGCACGACATAAACTGGATCGGAGATCGCAGCTGGCAATATCCCTCACCGACATTGCAATACGCTAGTCCCGAGTTTTCCAGCTATCCACATATGCCTTGTTTTCAACGGCATCTGCCCGCTCACCAACATCCAGCGGGTCGCGCGTGTCGATCATGACGGCATACTCGTCAGTCATCGGCTTGTCCTGGACGAGCATTTTCTTCAGCGCCTTGGGATGCGGCCCGTGCGTAAAGCCCGACGGATGGAACGTCATCATGCCGGCCTTGATGTTGTCCCGGCTAAAGAAATCGCCCGCGTGGTAGAACAGCACTTCATCGAAATCGTCGTTGTTGTGGAAAAATGGCACTTTCAGCGCCCCGGGATCGGTTTCGAACGGGCGCGGACAGAACGTGCACACGACGAAGCGATCGGACAAGAAGGTCGTGTGGACGCTGGGCGGCAAGTGATAACGATGTGACGCCACGGGGCGCAGATCGCGCACATTGATCTTCACGGGCGCAAGATCGCCGTGCCAGCCGACAGCATCGTGCGGATTGTAGGGATACGTAACAGTCGAGACCTGTCCGCGTTTCTTGACCCACACCTTCCATTCGCCGCCATCCTTCTGGCGCTCAAGGAAGGCATCGTCGATTACCGGGGCCTGCAGCATAGCCGGATCAAAGAGTGCGTGCGGACCAAGTAATCCGCGATCCGGCAGGGTGAAGTGCGTGTTGGTCGCCTCGATGGTCAGGATACGGAAGCCATCCGACGTGTGCTTGTCCAGATTGAACATCGCCCCGCGCGGCAAGTAGACGTAGTCGCCTTCTTCAACCTGCAGATGGCCCCAGTCAGTCCAGAGATGGCCATGCCCCTCGTGGATGAACAGCAGCGTGTCGCCATCGCCATTACGCGCATAGCCATTCATCGGTGCCGTGAGATGCCACATCCGCACCTCCGTCGCCTTGTTCGACAGGATGACCGGCGCTTCCCAGGGCGAATGCGTGAATCCATCGAACTTCGTCAGATCAAACGCCCGCGGCCGCAGCGGCCCCTCGAAATTCGTCCATCCCGTTGGCGGCTTGCGGTGATGGAAGAAAGCAGCAGGGCCAAAGAATCCCTCCTTCGACATCTCCCGCTCATACGTGCCCCCGGGCATATCCGCATGCGCCTGCTTCGAATGCTTCCCCTCAGCGCCCTTGACCGGAATCCACTTGCCTTTGGTCATTGCGGCTCGCGCGCCTCCGGTTGCTGGTCTGGCGCGGCACGGTGGAAAGCGTCGATCTGGCGGAGGGCTGCCTCGATACGCAGGATGTTGGGAAATGGCTTGAGGTCAATCTGCGGGTAGCGCCTCGCGTTAGCCACCTGCGGGACCAGAACGATATCCGCCAGCGTCACCGCTTCACCGACGCAGAAATTGCCCGTGTTCGGCAGCATCTGTTCCAGCACCTGAAAGCCGCGGACGATCCAGTGTTCATACCATTTGGCGATCGCCACATCGTCCGCACCGAATTGCGAGCGGAGGCGTGCCAAGGTGGATGTGTTGTTGAGAGGGTGAATGTCGGCAACGATCTGATCCTTCAGATCGCGCACATGAGCCCGCAGATACGCGTCTCGCGGTAGCAATGCAGGTTCAGGGCGCGTTTCGTCGAGGTACTCCACCATCGCCATCGATTGCCCGATACGATGCCCATCGATCTCGAGGATCGGCACACGACCCGACGGGTGACGCGCCAGATGCGCCGGCTGCACCTGCTCGTCTTTCAGCAGATGCACGCCAACCGTCTTGTAGGCGATCCCCTTCAGGTTCAGCGCGATGCGGGTGCGGTAGGTCGCGGACGAACGCCAGTAGCCGTAGAGGATCGTCGAACTCATTGCGTCGCGCTCCAAGCTGCATATTCGGCCATCAACTGACCGTACTGATGCTCTTCGGGGAACTTCTCAAACGCATGACGAGCAGATGTCGCCGCCCACGGCAATTTCTCGCTAACATAGCTCTCGATGAAGGGCGTGGACCAAGCTGGCACATCGAACATGGTCGGGCGAATGTTCACGAACGGCGCAGCGGCCAGACTGGTATAAAGCCAGTTCAGGCACTTCGAGCAGTAGTGATACGGATTGTCGCCGTGAAGCGCGCCAACCTGCGTCTTGCCCTTGATCAATTCAAAACCATCTGCCGGCACCATTGCCGTTAGCGAGAACGCACTCGCGCTCAGCTTCTGACAACCCGTGCAATGACAAGCCAATGTGATGATCGGGGCCATGCTCACACGCATGCGGCATTCGCCGCACATGCACCCGCCTTCAACCGGTAACTGCACTCAAACCTCCGCTTTCAGCACTCCGCGGCGGATCTGGTCCGCTTCGATCGACTCGAACAGAGCACGGAAATTGCCCTCGCCGAAGCCTTCATTGCCCTTGCGCTGGATCAGTTCGAAGAAGATCGGTCCAATCTGGTTGGCCGTGAAAATCTGCAACAGCAGACCCTGCCCTTGTGTAGGCGCGCCATCGATCAGAATCTGGTTCTTCTGCAGACGCGCCACGTCTTCATTGTGGCTGCCAATGCGTTGGCCGATGCCTTCAAAGTAGGTATCCGGCGCGGTCTGGAATTGCATGCCGCGCTCGCGCAGCATTTCAACCGACTTGTAAATATCATCCGTACCCAGCGCGATGTGCTGGATACCCTCGCCGTTATAGTCGCGCAGGAACTCCTCGATCTGGCTCTTGTCGTCACGGCTTTCGTTGAGCGGAATGCGGATCCTCCCGCACGGGCTCGTCATGGCCTTCGAGAGAAGTCCGGTCTGCTTGCCCTCAATGTCGAAGTAGCGGATCTCGCGGAAATTGAAGATGCGCTCGTAATAGTCTGCCCACTTCGCCATGTTGCCGCGATGCAGATTGTGCGTGAGGTGGTCGAGGTAGGTCAGCCCCACCGTATTCTTCTGCTCCTCGGCCCCCTCGATCGGCATGAAGTCGATGTCGTAGATGCCGTGCGCGCCATAGCGGTCGACCAGATAGATGTATGCGCCGCCGATGGCCTGGATGGCGGGAATGTTCAGCTCCATCGGACCGACATTGCCAAACGCAGGCTCGGCGCCTCGCCTGATCGCTTCAGCATAGGCCTTGGCGGCGTCCTTCACGCGGAAGGCCATGGCATTAGCGCCGGCGCCGTGAACGCCCCTGAAGGCGGCGGGCTGGCCCGAAGGCTCCATGTTCAGGATGAAGTTTATGTCGCCCTGCTTGTAGCGAACGACGTTCTTCGAGCGGTGTTTCGAAATGGCTGTAAAGCCGAACGCTTCGAACAGTTTTGCAAGCTCGTGCGGGTTGGGCGACGTGTATTCGACGAACTCGAACCCATCCGTGCCCAGCGGGTTTTCAAAGATATCGGCCATGAGAGTCTCCGGCATGTGCCGAAGATATATGCCGTGACACGAGGGCAATGAAGCGAGGCTGCGCTTATATTCTGGCAAATCTTTGGAATAGCCGTGCGCGGTACGCTTGGATTCGCCGAAAACCGTGCGGCGCCGTTACGCCATCAAGCCTGTTTGCTGGCTTTCAGAGACCGCCAGCCGCCGGCAATGAGATGCCAGCCGACATAGAGCAGCAGACCTGCCGAAGCAGCGAACATCGCCTGCATGACGCCATGACCGCTCTCGCCGATCGCATGCGCAATCACCCAGCCGATCGGCGTAGTGACGGATGAAGCGAGCACGGCCGTCAGCGCGGCAACCTGCGGGCGCAAACCGGCCTGCAACGCCAGCGCCATGGCGACCACCCCCTCCGGCGCCTCGTGAAGGATCAAGCCCAGCGAGGCGAGCAACCCCGAGCCTTCGCCATGCCAGAACACCGCCGTGTAGATCGCGCCATCCAGCGTAGAGTGGATCGCGAGCAGGACGACGCCCAGCCACGCGGCAAAGCGGACATTGGATTCAGAAGGCTTGGACCGTACCCGGAAAACCAGCTCAAGCATCACACCCGCCGCAGCGCCACCAACCAGGAACCAGAGTTGTTGACCGCCAGCCTCAAGCGCTTCGGGCGCGAGGTGTGTGATCGCCACGAGCAGCATCACGATCCCGCCAAAAAGGCTGACCAGGTCAGTGACGCGACGAGCCATGGTCGCAGCCAACAGCGCAAACGCCACGCCCGCCACAGACAGCGCGCCAGCCCCAAGAACGATCGCAGCTTCAGACCCAGCCATAAGACTTCCTGCCGGCCACCGAGCCGTTCATTTGTGTTACATAGTAACACTTGTCAGGCAAGCCTAGATTTCCGGGGCAATACGCTCCGGAAAATCAGATGCTGAAGTCGAGTGATTGATCCACTGAAGCGCCGACAATGCCCTTCTGGTGCAAGTACGCGACAACCTGATCAGCCAGAGCTTCTGCCGTCGCCGCAGACGTATCGAGGCGAAGCTCGGCATTCGCTGGCGGCTCGTAGGGACTGTCTATGCCGGTGAAGTTCCGGATCTGGCCTGCCCGCGCCTTCTTGTAGAGCCCCTTGGGATCGCGCCCTTCGGCAACGGCTAGCGGCGCATCGACAAACACTTCAATGAACTCATTCTTGTCTACCAGCCCACGCACCATGTCGCGCTCGGCGCGGAACGGAGAGATGAAGCTCGCGGTGACGATAAGGCCGCTGTCCACGAACAGCTTCGCGACCTCGCCGATACGGCGGATGTTTTCAATGCGCTCTTCGTCGGTGAAACCGAGGTCCTTGTTGAGACCCTGGCGGATATTGTCTCCGTCCAACGCGTAGGTATGTACGCCCATCGCCACGAGCTTGCGCTCGACGAGGTTTGCGATGGTTGACTTACCCGCACCCGACAGGCCTGTGAACCAGAGGATAGCCGGCTTGTGTCCCTTCAGAAGCGAACGCGACGCCTTGGTCACATCCATCGCCTGTCGGTGCACGTTCGTCGCGCGGCTCAGCGTAAACTCGATCATGCCCGCGCCAACAGTCTGGTTGGTGAAGCGATCAATCAGGATGAACGCGCCGCCTTCACGGATCGATTTGTAGGGGTCGAACGCAATCGTCTGGTTCGTCGCGATATTGCAGAACCCGATCTCGTTGAGGCCGAGCGCATGGCCCGGCGTCTTGTCGAGCGTGTTGATGTCGATCTTGTGCCGGATCTGCGTGACCGTCGCCTGCACCGTCTGCGCGCCAATCTTGAGCAGATAGGCGTGGCCAGTCGTCAGCGCGTCTTCCGTCATCCAGAGGATGTTGGCGGTGAACTGGTTCGACACTTCCGGACGCGCATCGGATGAAGCGAACACGTCGCCGCGCGACGCATCGATCTCGTCTGCAATCACCAGCGTGACCGCATCGCCGGCCGAAGCCTGCGGCAGGTCCCCATCCGCGGTAACGATGGCTTTCACCTTCGATACCTTGCCGGACTTGGTGACGACAACTTCGTCGCCCGGTTTGACAGAGCCGGACGTGATCGTGCCGGAGAAGCCCCGGAAATCGAGATTTGGACGGTTCACCCACTGCACCGGCAAGCGGAAAGGCGCATTGGCGCGCTCGTCCGCGATCTCGATGTTTTCAAGGTGCTCCAGCAAGGTCGGCCCGGGATGCCACGGCATCGACTCCGACTTCACCGTGACGTTCTCGCCCTTCAGGGCGGACATCGGGATTGGCGTGATACTCTCGAAGCCAAGATTCTCGGCGATCTGCAGATAGCTCGCGACGATCTCGTGGAAGCGCGCGCGGCTGTAGTCAACGAGATCCATCTTGTTGACCGCCACCACGATGTGGCGAACGCCCAGCATGTTGGCGATGTAGGTGTGGCGCTTGCTCTGCGGGAGCACACCCTTGCGCGCGTCGATCAGGATAACAGCCACATCCGCGGTGGATGCGCCGGTGGCCATGTTGCGCGTGTATTGCTCGTGGCCTGGCGTATCGGCGACGATGAACTTCCGCTTGTCGGTCGAGAAGAAACGGTAAGCAACG
>DAINAT010000015.1:0-45792 GCA_036733305.1 Hyphomonadaceae bacterium | reverse complement strand
CACCTTCTCCGCCAGCCGGTTTTAATCTCACAGCACAGTTCCACTCAACGGCGCGCTTGCCGCGCAAAGCGGGGCTATTTGGGCGATGCAGGCGTCTCTGCATGGATGCTGGCGGGCCATTCAGCGGCGAAATGGGGCCGCAGTCTCTCCACCCCGCAACAACGGTCCCAATCCGAGTCCGCGAGGCTATCGCTCGGACCAAAGCTCGTCTCCGGCGATCCTAATTGGCACGCCCTGCCCTGAAGCCACGAGAGCGGCTAACGGAACACCGCATGTCGCTCGGACCAGAACTCGTCTCTCATGCTCCTGCCTGATGCTCCCCGCCCCTCCATTCGAGAGACCATCTAGCAGAACGCCGCAGTCGCTTGGACAAAGGCTTGTCGCCGACGGTCCCGCTTCATGCAACCCGAGAGGCCGCCTGTCGTCAGCCTGACAGCGCTCCGGTACGTGTTGTGACGGGATCGTCGCATTCCACACTCGGCTAATAGGAACGGCCATACCCATACGGATAGAGTGCCCCGTCCAATGTTTCGGCATATCCCGGAGCGTCCGAATTCTGGTCCAGTACAGCTTGCTCGGTCTTCGGCAGAGCAAAAGGCAGCCGACCCCGAGGTGGAACACGACCACTGATGACATCGAGCTGGGCCTGATCGCTCACACCGAAGGTGGCGAGAAGCGCACCCGCTTCCTTCATTCCGCTGGCGTCATCGAGCACGTATGGGTTGCGAAAATAGATCGAGATAACGACCCTTCGGGGGTCGCCGATTTCCCGCATTGCGGCCTGGATATCGTCTAGCGATGGCGCCAGCTCCCAACTTTCCGCTGCCGCCATTTCACTGAGGGCCAGCATGTTGACTTCCCAGGGAAACGCGCCCCCGAACGGCAGTTTGCTGTCCAAGCATTTCGCCGGGCCACCTTCAGATTGAGAATGGTCGGCCTCGTAGACGCAGGGATCCTGAGCGGCCCAGGTTTGCTGCGCCTTACCGGTGCGTGGATCCAGCCGGCCGAACGCGGACGGGATCGGCCGCCCCCCGGTGGCAGGATCCTCCGAGGAGTACCGGCGAGCTCCGCGATTGTTGATTAGTAGTTTGACAAGCAGGACATCAGCGTCGGCAGGAACTGAGGGCCGCACTTCTGCGTTCCCGTCGACAATGTCAAAGCCGTAGTCTGCAACCAACTTTGCGTCGAACCCCATGACATAGATTTTTTCGAGGGGCCTCAACGGCAGTAGTTGGTTGCGGTTCTGCAGTAGAACTATTGAACGGCGCTGGATATCCAACCCCAAAGCGCGGTTCTCGGGGCGGCCGATACGCAAGGCCGCCGCGTCAGCGTCCACGTACGGGTTCTCGAACAGGCCTAGCCTGAACTGCTCAGTGAGCAGACGGACAACCGCCGGGTCGACATCTTCCTGCTCTTTTAGCGATCCACGAGTGACAAGATCGACAATTGTTGTTGCCTCAGTGAATTCCGACAGCACATCGGTCCCACTCCTTATCGCAATGGCGATACGATCCGACGCGACAAACGGATAACCTGTAGCTGGGTTAATACGAAAACTTTCGAGTCCCCAACCGCGTGACAGGATGATCCCGCTATCGGAGTTGACGTTTCCTTTGAAGCCTAGCTTGGTACGCAAAAGATCGGTGACGATCTTTCCAGAGAATGCCATGCCGATTTCATCAAACGTGACCCCTTCATAGATCACACCAATCGGCACACCGTAGTATGGCATTATGGATGACGCACCGCCTTCGATCGCCGCCTTGAAAGGTTTGAGGTGGTAGTCGAACCCATACCGACCGGTTCGATCATGGTAGACTTGGTTCTTCCCAAACGTGTAGTGGGGATCTAACCCCATCTCCTGCGGACCACCGCCTGGGAAGTGCTTGATCGTCATCGCAACCGCAGATTTTGGCGACAGAGAAACGCCATCGCTCCCCACCGGCCCCTGCAACCCGCGCAACAGTGTCGCGATGATGTCCGACATCAAGTCGGCATTCTCGGTGAAAGTTTCGTGCGCTCGCGACCAACGGGGCTCGGTGGTCAAATCGACCATGTACCCATACATTCCGCGTATGCCGATCGCTTTCCATTCCTCTGCCATCACCCGCGTGAAGGTCTCGATCACCGCCATATCACCTTTCAGCCCATCGGGGACTGCGCCATCAGGAGTGACTGGCGAGCCGCCACCCAAGGCGGCCGCAGCGAGGCCCGCTTCCTTCGGGAACTCGGTGAACTTGCCGGCGCCTGCTGCAATCCCAATCATCGAATTTGTCTCGACATGATTGCGAGCGTTGTCCTTGAACAAGCCTGGAATCCCAAGTCGGCCAGCCTCGAGTCGCTCCTGAACTGCATTTGTGAAACGGGCCATGCTGATTGGGGATTGGGCATATCCCCCCTTCAGAACGGAGGGATCGAGCTTGACGCTGCAATCCGCTCCCTGCTCCGCTACTTTTGCGCGCAGAATGAAGCGCGTCATCTTCTGTTGTTCGATCAGATCTATGCCGTCGCTCGAGATGCTTCCATCGCAATCTGGGTTGTTTGTGGCGATCAGCATCATTCCTGCTTTCTCAAGCAGGGTCATGCGGCTTACTAGATCGCGCGCCCTTTCTTCAGCGGACCGCCTCCAATCCTCATAAGGCTGGAGATCTCCGCTAGCGTTCAAATCTTTGAATTTGAAGCCATCTGCAGAGATCAGCGGCTTCGATGTCGAGCCCAGCACAGGTTGCTGCGGTTGTTGAACCGAGCACGCAACTAAACCAGAAATGGCGAGCGCTAAGCACAGATAAGCCGTGGCTCGCCAAACCGTCACGACACAGTTTTGTACCGGCGCACAAAAGCAGACGAGCAGATTGGGACGAAGGAGTGTGAATGCTGTGGAGGTCACATTGTCCATTGTCGATCCTCTCGCACGTCAACTTGCCTGCGATCATGCCCTCCATCGGAAATGGTGCGGCAGATATTGCTCCTGTTATCGCGATAGCGTTTGCGTATCGCCGGGAGGGACTGTCACGTAAACCTGCGATGGTTCTATTGGACTTTCGACGCGCCTCCGGCCATCACGCGACCGCCCAGACCTGTCAGGTTAAGTACGAGAGATTTTGATGGGCTTTCGGCGCACTGTGAGGACTACGCGACCAGGTGCTGTCAAGTTGGCTAAGTAACGTCCGCTTTCAGCTCTGCACGATCCAATTTTGGCGCCCAAATTTATCACGAAATCAATCGTGGCAAGGTAACTTGAGAATCCGCTTGACCAGTACTCACGCTCAACTTGACAGCCCCCACGCAAGCCATCGCTAAAGTAGATTTCGGTGGCGACTTCGATCGTCAGGCAGTCGGGCATCGCTATCTCATTCAACACTCGCTTTGCAGCGCGTGCGGCGCCGTCGGCCGACGATGTCAGATAGGATCGAACAGCGCGAGAAAAGCTGACGCTTCGTCTTCGGTCATTCCCGTCAACTGCACCTTGTTCTGCGCAACCGCATCACGCACATTAAGCATGTGACGCGCCATTGCAAACCAGCTTGGCCGATCAATCGCAAGCGTGGGCTCGGGCGCGGAGGATGCCGCCCTAACTTCGGCAACGCCCCGACGGACCTCCAGATCGAAGGCGTCAGGAACGTCCGTGAACTTGATACGCAACGTACGCGTAACGGTTGCGGCTCGGTCTGCATCAATGCGGGACTCCAGAACCGAAACCAGCGATTTCGGCGGGCCTGCCGCGACGGTGTCGTAGGTCGTGGCGCCGAACTCGCCGGAAACCGACGCAAACTTGTCGATCTTCCCTTCAAGGTGCAGGGCCTCGGTGAGCAGGAAGTTGTAGGACTGCGACCCGGATGCCACCTGCGCCATGCTTCGAAGCGCATCGGCCTCCACCTGACGAATGACCTTGTTCGAAGGGGCGGCGGCAACGCCAAAACTCGCAAGCTTCGCCGCCAGCGCATACTCGTTCCGCGCTTGCGCCTCTCGGGCCTTGCGAACGAGCCCATCCATGCCGCCAAAGCCTTCGACGACGGCCTTGCCGAGAACATCTGCCTGAGGCGGATGCATCTCAGCGGCGTCCTCTCCGTACCAACCGATGATGCCGCGATAGATGCCGCGCAACGCAAAATCGAATTCGGAATACCCTTGGTAGAGCGTCGGCTCGTCGGCCAGATGTTCCGGCAAATGAATGCGGGCGACGATCTCGTCTGGCCCCCAGCCTTTGTTGATCCCGCGAATCGCTTGGTTGAACGTGAACGAGTACGCGTCGCGGTGAGCGGTCATGCGGTCGTAGATTTTTTCCCGCCCGGCCAGAGGCTCCCCGTGGACGGGTACGTAGTGCTCCGGGCGCAGCCGACGGATAGTGTCGTAGCTGTCGATGACGGCTTGCGGATTGCGATAGCTTTCCCCGCGCAGCGTGTAGAGCGCGAAGTACTGCTGGGACGTCACGTTGGTCACCACAGCCGACATCTCCGGAATCCATACGGTCAGCGTGTCGTCCGTGTCTCCTTGGGCGTGGAAGAACTGAAACTCCATGCCGCCGATGGAGAGTTTCTCTCCGTCGGCGACGATGCGTGTCACCTTCACGTGGCCGTTTGCGAGTTTTGCGGGGTCGTCGATCTTGGCGGCGGGCGGCGCCAGGCCCGCATCCGGACCTGATGTCGGGAGATAGGCTCCAAACTGCATGTTGGCGCGACGGGATGCGATCGGATCAAGCTGAAGCGATCTCGCCGCGAGATTGGACTCGAGTTTGGGATGGCCCACGATCATCACCGATTTCGCGCCAGCCCCCTTCGCGATTGCGGAAGCACCCCGCGTATAGTGGAAGTGGGAGTAGACGATCGCGATGATGGGCTTGTTCGAAAGCTTGCGGATTTCAGCGAGGAAGGTTTCGCCCTGCCCGACACTGGTGCCGGTGTCAAAGACCACGAGCCCCTGCGGCGTCTCCGCAATGATACAATTGACGATCGAGAAGTTGCGAAGATCCCAGAGACCGGGCGCCACCGTTACGACCTTCGATAGCTGAGCGGCCCCTTGCCCCTTCGCCAAGCCCTCGCTCATCAGCGCGCCGTTCGGAGCAGTAACAGTCTTGGCGGGCGCGCCCATATATACGCTGGCTGCGCCTCCCCCCGTCCCCACATCCTTGCCTTGCACAACGGGCGACGACGCTTGGCCGCCACAACCGGAAACAATAGCGAGCGCGACAAAGCTCAACACGCATATCCGTTTTTGCATTCGGCGCTCCCTCGCAACAATCGCTCCTTTCTATAAGGAGCCTAAAGCGACCGAATGGTATCATGTTATCCATACCACAAACAAGGTCTTAGACGGCGTTGCAATTCCCGCTGCCGCTCGCGCACGACTACACAGCGAGAAAGAACTGTCAGATAAACTCGTCACGGTTTTGCTGGGCTTTCGACGCGCCTCCGGCCATCACGCCGCCGCCCTCGCCCAAACAGATTCCGAGCGTGCACGTAGGATACGCATGGCGCGACGGCTGAGCAGATGCCGCTGAATGTCGAACGTGTTGTAGATCGCCGCGTGCGTCTCTAGGAAACACTGCGCCGACCTCTGGCTCTTGAAGCCTTGCATCTTTCGCTCACGCCTTCGAATGATGAGATGCGAGTTTTCGGCACGATTGTTGTCGCGCAGGCGACCGCGATGATGACGATCGCCAAGACCAAGTCGCTTGAGCGCAGCTCCGTAGGCGCGAAGGCCATCGGTGACGATCCGCTGCGGCTCGCCGTTCTGATTCTTCAACAGCCGCCGCAACAATCGCAGCGCTGCACCCGTGTCGCGACGCTTCTGCACGATCATGTCTATAACTTCGCCGTCGTCATCGACTGCACGCCAGATCCACACGCGCTCACCTCCAATCGTCGACACGAGCTCATCAAGATGCCAGCGTGGCGACGGCGGTTGTTTGCGACGCCGGAGATTGGCTGCGATCTTCGGACCGAACTTCACCGTCCAGGCGTGGACTGTTTCGTAGCTCACATCGACGCCACGATGCGCCATCATCTCCTCGACATCGCGCAAGCTGAGCGTGAAGCGGAAGTAGAGCCAGACAGCGTGCTGAATCACGGTTGGCGGAAAGCGGTGGCGTTTGTAAGAAATTCGCGCCATTGGGGTGTCTCCAAAGGCCGATAATGTCAGCCTACGGAGAGACGAGGTCGCGTAGGTCTGACAGCCCCCCTCCGCCAGCATTCGCGAGCTTTTGTTCGCAAGCTTATTGACATCATAAGTGCCAATACTTAGGTCGACGGCCTGGGTCATGCGCTGATGGCGCTGTGCGATTGGGAGATCGACGGATGAAAGTGTTGCGCACACCGGATGAGCGGTTCGGCAACCTGCCGGGGTTTCCGTATCAGCCGCATTACCTGACCATCCGTGATGAGGATGGGACCGAGTTGCGCGTCGCATACATTGACGAGGGTCCACGGGATGCCGACCCGATCCTGCTGATGCACGGCAATCCGACATGGAGCTATCTCTATCGCAAGATGATCCCCGGCCTACTGGAAACCGGGCGGCGGGTGATTGCAATCGACCTCCCCGGCACGGGGCGATCGGACAAGCCAGCCGAACGGAGCGACTACACGCTGGCGCGCCACTATGACTGGGCATCGAAATGGTTCACAGCGCTGAGTCTCAACAACGTTACGCTGTTCTGCCAGGACTGGGGCGGCACGATCGGCCTGTTTCTTGTTTCCAAATACCCTGATCGCTTTGCGCGCGTTGTCGCCTCCAACACGGGCATGCCAACCGGCGAAGGCGAAAGCGACTTCATGAAAATGTGGGTCGGCATGATGGCGGTGGCTACGGAGTTTCCGTGGCCGATGCTGGAAACGGGCATGGTGACGAAGCTGTCGGAAGAAGAGCTGGCTGCCTATCGCGCGCCTTATCCAACCAGCGCGTACGAATACTGCCTCATCACCTGGCCAAGCCTGATCACGGTGCAGCCGGATAACCCCGGCCTGCCGCTCAACCTGGCGGCTTGGGAGGGCCTGCAAAAATTCAACAAGCCATTCCTCACGCTTTTTGGCGAACTGGACCCGGTGGGACGCGGTTGGGAAAAGCGCGCGCAAGAGAAAATTCCCGGCGCCAAAGGCCAGGATCACCAGATGATAGAGAATGCACATCACTTCATCCAGGAAGATGCGGCGGACGAACTCGTCGCCCGACTCACCCGCTTCCTCGATGTGAAATAGTTCAGCGCGTCAGCTTCATGATGCCAAGGCCAAGCACCGCCACCAGCACGGCCTCAATCGCCATCGGCGGCAACATAGCCTCGCTGTAGCCGTTTAGCGCTACGGTGAGGACGCGGCCGGTAAGCGCAATCGCCACGAGCAAGAATGGCGCAACAAGAAGCCGGCCACGATTGCGAAGAGCCGCGAAGAGGCTGATCGCGCCGGCGCCCCCGAAGAAACCCGCCATGTCTGCTCGGATTGTAGCGATCCCCAGCGGACCATTGACGCCGACACCGAGCTGCGCGGCCACTTCCTCCGGCGCCATCCAGATGCGCAGCGCAATTAGAACGCCGGCAAGCCCCAGCAGCCCGACAAGGGTGCGTATGACGATCTGCATCAGCTTCTGGCTCCTTCGAGTGCGACCTGGATCATGCGGTCCGCAGTTTCAGCACCGTCATTCTGGTTCTGGCCGGTCACAAGGCGACCATCAGCGACAACGTGGCTTGCGAAGATATCGCGGAAGCCGGTGCTGGATTCGAACTTGGCGCCAGCGGCGCGAAGATCCCGTTCCGGGTGTCGCGGGGTATGCGTGATGCCCAGTTCCCTCACCTGCTTGTCAGTGACGGCGGTAAGGCGTCGGCCTGAGACAAGCGATGCGCCCTGGCCTTCACTAACCGCCAACAGGCCAAGGGGACCGTGGCAAACGCCGCCAATCACTGCGCCAGACCTGTCGGCTGCGAGCAACATGGCGCCAAGATCGGGCGACTGTTCAAAATCGTAAGCAGCGCCCCAACCGCCAGCAAGAAAGACAATGTCGTAGGCAGCGCCATTGACCGCCGCGACCGCAGGCGCACGTTTTACCTTGGAACGAAACGCTGGATCAGCAAGAAAGCGGACATCGAAATGCGACCGGAGCGGCCATTTAAGGGAAACCGGCTCGATAGGGATTTCTCCGCCACGTATGCTTGCGACATCCACCGTCATCCCCGCATCGAGGAAGGTGTAATATGGAGCCGTCATCTCGGACGCGAAGACGCCAGTCTTCTTGCCCGTCGCGTCGAGCACGTCGTGGCTGGTAGCGACAATGAGGGCGCGTCGGCCTTTTAGGTCACGCTTGGGCAGTCGGATTCTGCGATGGAGACCGAGGCCTCTCAAGAGGACGGGAAGACCGAGCCAGATCACCACAATCGCAAGCGACAGCGCACCGACTAAATACAGCCAGACCTGATCCACTTTGGCCCGCCCCTTAAATTGACATTGATCGTGTCATAATATCAATTGCCGGGCACGTCCAGCACAGCGACGAAAGACGACTTCCGGAGAGATGCATGGCGCACGAACGTAAAGCCAGCGTTTTGCTGACCGGAGTATTGCTGACAGGCTTGGCGGGGCTTGTGCTGGGCCTTGTGGGCATAACGGCGCAGGCTCAGCCTGCGGATAAGCTGGAACCCACGCGCAAACCGAACATTGTCGTGATTCTAGTCGATGACGCGGCGCTGATGGATTTCGGCGCTTTTGGCGGCGAGGCGCATACCCCGAACATCGACAGGCTGGCCGCGGCTGGAGCGATGTTGACGAACTATCACTCTTCGCCGTTGTGCTCGCCGTCACGCGCCATGCTGCTGACAGGAATGGACAGCCATCGCACGGGCGTCTCGACAATCGAGGAAGTTCTGCCACCCGAACTCAAGGGCAAGCCGGGCTATACGCTGCGACTGGAGCCGGGCGTGCTGACGATTGCGGACAGGTTGAAAGCGGCGGGCTATCGCACGCTGATGTCAGGCAAATGGCATCTTGGCCATGGACCGGGAGACCTGCCGAACGAACACGGTTTCGACAGATCGCTGGCGCTGGACGCCTCGGGTGCGGACAATTGGGCGGCCAAACCCTACATGCCGTACTACGATACAGCGCCGTGGTTTGAAGATGGCAAGCCTGCAAAGCTGCCGGACAGGTTTTATTCGTCCGAAATGCTGGTCGATCGGCTGATCGGTTATATCGACGCTGGAAACGCCGTGCAGCCCTGGTTTGGCTATCTCGCTTTTCAGGCGGTGCACATTCCGGTTCAGGCGCCGAAGGAATTTTCAGACAAGTATGCCGGTCGGTTCGATCAGGGATGGGAGGCCATCAGGCGGGCGCGGTGGGAGCGCGCGAAGACGATGGGCGTCGTGCCGCCAGATGCGCCATATGCAGAAATGCCGGGCACGTCGCGACCATGGGCGTCAATTCCTGAAGCAGACCGCAAGAAGTACGCACGCGCAATAGAAGTCTATTCCGGCATGATCGAAGCAATGGATCATCATATTGGCCGGCTGATCCAGCACATCGAGCAACGTGGAGAACTCGCCAACACCGTCTTCGTTATCACATCGGACAACGGACCGGAGCCGAGCGACCCCGTGCATGAGAAGTGGATGGATATCTGGATGATGCTGAATGGCTATCACTGGAATCTTGAAGGCATGGGCGGCCCCGGCAGCCTGAACTTCATCGGAACGGAATGGGCATCCTCTATCTCCTCCCCTTCCTCGCTCTATAAGTTTTATGCATCCGAGGGCGGACTGCGCGTCCCGATGATCATGTCCGGGCCAGGCATACCCGCAGGGATGCGCAATGCAGGGCTTTCCTTCGTGTCGGACGTGACGCCAACCTTGTTGAACCTTGCCGGCTTGCCGCTGACGGGACCACCGGATGCACGCCCGATTACAGGGCGAAGCCTCGTGCCGGTTTTCGCGGGAACAGCCTCTAGCGCTTATGGGCCCGAGGATACACTTGGCGTCGAGGTGTCAGGCAACTCCGCTCTTTTCCGTGATCGCTACAAGATCACGCGCAATATGCCGCCAGTCGGCGATGGCGCATGGCGACTTTATGATCTTGCAGCCGATCCAGCCGAGGTGAATGACCTCTCGAAGGTGCAGCCCGACCTCTTTCAAAACATGCTGAGCGCTTATGATGGGTATGCGACAGCGTCCGGCGTGTTGCTGCTGCCGGAAGGTTATCAAGTTGAAAGGCAGGTGCGTCAGAATGCAATTGGACGACAACTGGCTTTCCATGGCGCGAAACTCGCGCTGGTTGGCGCCGGCATTCTGCTAGCCATCGGTCTGCTGGCATTCTGGCTGATAAAACAGCGGAAACGCAAAACAGCCTCCAGTTGACGCGCCGTTGTTTTGGCACTCTAACTGCCATTTAAGGGATGCAGGCCGAAAGAGACGCAGGCTCCCTTCGCCGGGAGGCTGTCTCATGAGTGCTTTGCCAGAGCCGCTGGAGCTGATGGGCGCGCCGGGGTCACCCTATACACGCAAGATGCTTGCGCTGCTCCGCTATCGCCGGATTCCGCATGCAATCCATTGGGCAAGTCACCGCAATCCGCCGACGGGCTATCCCAAGCCGCCGGTTGAACTATTGCCGACCTTTTATTTTCCGAAGGCGGATGGCGACCTGGAAGCCGTCGTGGATTCAACCCCGATCACCCGACGGCTGGAACGCGAGTACCTGGGACGCTCCACCCTGCCCAGCAATCCGGTTCTCGGCTTTCTGAATTATCTGATCGAGGACTATGCGGACGAGTGGCTGACCAAGTGCATGTTCCACTTCCGCTGGGCGCACAGAGCGGATGCGGAGAACGCAGGGCCGCTATTGATCTTCTGGAACATGCCGACCATGCCGGACGCCGACGCACAGCCGGCTTCGGATTCGATCGCAAAGCGACAGATCGACAGGCTGTATGTCGTCGGCTCCAATGCAGTCACGGCGGAGACGATTGAAAGCAGCTATGCGCGCATGCTGCACATTCTGGACAGTCTGGTGCAGCGGCAAGGCTATGTGCTCGGCGCACGTCCCTCGTCGGCGGACTTTGCCCTTTATGGACAGTTGACGCAGCTTGCCATTGTGGAGCCGACATCGGCACGCATTACAGAGCAGATCTCCCGGCGCATTCGCGCATGGGTGGATCGAGTCGAGGATCTTTCGGGTCTGACTTCCAAGGATAGCGACTGGGCCTCTCAGGAAGCTATGCGCGAAAATCTGAAACCCTTGCTCGCGGAAATTGGACGCGTCTATGTGCCGTTCCTGCTGGCGAATGCGCAGGCTGTGATGACGGGCGCGAAGAGTTTCGAAACGACGATCGATGGCCGCGCATGGTCGCAACCGACTTTCCCCTACCAGGCCAAATGTCTGAAATGGATTCGGGATGAGTTTTCAGCACTATCGTTTGATGGCCAGCACGCCGTGCGGGCGTTGTTTGCAGGCACGGGTTGCGAAACACTATTGGCTGGACTCTGAGAGCGGATACGAAAAGTGCTGAAGAAAATCCTGATCGGTATTCTGGCCATTGCGTTGATCGGTGGCGGCGTTGCCTGGCTCAATCGCAAGGCCATCGTGCTGTTCGTTGTCGGTAATACCGGCAAGAAGGTTGTCGGCCCCAACATCCCTGTTCCGTGGAAGGATGGCCCGGCCGAGGCGACGACGCCGATTGCAGAGCGCAAGCCGAACATCATCTTCATCCTGGCCGACGACCTGGGCTTTAACGACATCAGCACGTTTGGCGGCGGTGTTGCGGGCGGACGCGCGCCCACGCCAAACATAGATCGCCTTGCGGCGCGTGGCGCAGCGTTCACACAGGCCTATGCTGGGACAGCGACATGCGCACCCTCTCGCGCGATGATCCTGACAGGCCGCTATCCGACGCGCACGGGCTTCGAGTTCACGCCAACGCCGGACGGTATGGGCGGGGTCATCTCCATGCTCGACGACCCAACCGAGACCGGCCTTCCCGCGGTGATTTACAACAAGGAGCAAGCTGAAAAGGCGCCAACCTACACCAAGCAAGGCTTGCCCGGATCGGAAGTCACCTTCGCGGAAGTGCTGCGCGATGTCGGCTATCACACCGTGCATATCGGCAAGTGGCATACGGGCGTGGGACCAGAGTTCGGGCCAAATGCGCAGGGCTTCGACGAGGCGCTGTTGATGGCGTCGGGCCTGCATCTTCCGGTAGATGACCCGAACGTCGTCAACGCGAAGGCCCCGTCTGATCCGATCGACGCCTTCATGTGGGCGCGCATGCAGTTTGCCGCTTCGTTCAACGAGGGACCGTGGTTTGCGCCGGGCGGGTACCTCGCCGATTACTGGACCAACGAAGCCGTCAGCGTCATCAAGAAGAACAAGAACCAGCCCTTCTTCCTCAAGCTGGCGCACTGGGGCGTACATTCGCCGCTGCAGGCGACCAAGGCCGACTATGACGCCGTCGGTGACATCAAGCCCGACAATCTGCGCGTCTATGCTGCCATGGTGCGCTCGATCGACCGCAGTGTCGGTCGCATTCTCGACACGCTCGAGGCGGAAGGCATAGCGGACAACACCATCATCGTGTTCACCAGCGACAATGGCGGCGCGGGCTATATCGGCCTGCCCGACATCAACAAGCCCTATCGTGGCTGGAAGATGACGCTGTTTGAAGGCGGCATCCACGTACCGATGTTCATGAGCTGGCCCGGTCACATTCCTGCCCAGTCGAAGATAGCCTCACCTGTCGCACACATCGATCTGATGCCGACTTTCGCTGCCGCTGGTGGCGGCACGATTCCGGCCGGCATCGAGATCGATGGCGTCAACCTGCTGCCCTACGTGACGGGAACAGCCGCGCCAGAGACAAAACCGCATGACGTGATCTTCTGGCAGAGCGCCTACTACAAAGCCGTGCGCCAGGGAGACTGGAAGCTGCAGGTATCCGAGAAGCCGGCAAAGACGTGGCTGTTCGATCTGTCGGTGGACCCGACCGAGAAGACGAACATCGCAGACAAGAACCCCGCGAAGGTCGCTGAGCTCAAACAGCTGTTGGCCGATCATCAGGCAACCGCCCGCCCGCCGCTCTATCCGCACACAACGGAAGGCCCGGTCGCCATCGACAAGACGACTGCGCAGAAAGCAACGCCAGACGACGAATACGTCTTCTGGCCGAACTGATCGCCGCTACGGCGCGCTGTCTTTCACAATGCGGAAGCCGATGTGATTGGACGAGAAGTCCACATCCTGTCCCTGCCGTGCAGCGCCGCGATAGCGTTTGCAGAAATTGTCGGCGCACAGGAATGAGCCGCCCTTGATCGTGCTCTGCTGCGGGCCGAACGGCGTCACCGTCCATTCCCACACATTGCCGATCATGTCGTAGAGCCCGATGCGGCTCGCCGGGAAGCAACCCGCAGGTGCTGCCTCGGCAAAGCCATCCTTCACTTCATTGCGCGCCGGGAAAATGCCCTGCCAGGTATTGGCGACTGGCTTACCCTCGGGATCGTAGGCGCCGGATGTCGGATTGGCCGGATCGGGCATGCCGAGCATCGCCGCGTATTCCCACTCATCCTCACTCGGCAAACGTCCGCCAGCCCAAGTCGCATAGGCCTGCGCATCATTCAGCGATACGTGCACCACAGGCATGTCCATCTTGCGCAGCAGGCTGCTGCCCGGCCCTTCCGGCGTCTTCCACGTTGCGCCGCGTTTCAGTATCCACTGCCCTGCGCTGCCCGCCTCACCCTGCACGAACAGCCCAGATCCGCCATCCGGGCGGCTCGATGCAGACGTGCGTTCCGCGTCCGTCACATAATTCGTCGCCGTCACGAACTGCTCGAACTGGCGATTGGTGACTTCGTGGCTTTGTATGCTGAAGCCAGCGATATGAACCTTCCGCGCCGGCCCTTCCTCCGGATAGACGCCATTCGCGCCCATCTCGAAATCGCCATCCGGCACACTGATGAACGTGCCGACCTGCTCCGGCGCCAACCCACATGCCGGTGCTTCTGCAGCCGTTACGCCCGTATTGACCTCAGCCGCCTTCGGGTCCGAGCATGCAGCGACAAGGAACGGCAGCAAAAAAAGCAGGTGGCGCATCATTCTCCGCCAAGCAAGCGATCAACAGTGAATCGGACAACGCCAAGCGCATCCTTTGTCGACAAGCCCTGATCCTGGCGCAGACGCCGCCATGTCTCGAAGCTTGTGACCATCTCGATCGCCTGGAACAGAGTCTTGTCGTTCATGACCTTCTGCGGCAACACACGCTTGAGCCCCTCACGCTCCATACGCAGGAAGCGATTGTAGTCGTCCATCAGGAACTGGGAGCGAAAGCGTTGCAACGCCCCGGCAACCTTGAGCGGCAAAACCCGTTCATAGATATGAGCACGCCGGCCGAGCAAGTCATCGAACTGGGCGCGCCACCCCTTGCCCTCAAACGGCCTCTCGACCAACGGAATGATCTCGGCAGCAACGATAGCACTGATCTCGCGGTTCAGCGTCTCCATCTCCTCGAAATGACGGAATACGGTGCGCAGACCCACGTTCGCCTTCTCCGCCACGCGGGCTGCTGCGGGAGACATCTCTCCGGCGCGGATCAACTCGATCATAGCATGGACTATCCGCTCGCGGCTGCGGGTGGAGCGCTGGCGTCGGCCATCGGCCTCTTCCTCGTCAGCAAGATTGACGACATCTCTGTCCTTGCTGCCCACTTTACTCTTCACCCAAAAGCTCTCATGCGATGCGAAAATCCTCGCTGACAGCTAGCACACTACCTCACCACGCGAAGGGATAATTCCCGATTATCGCGGCGGATCAACGGATCATCTGCTGATTGATCGCCGTGCTGCCAGCGGGCAAACTGACGAGCAAGCCATCCTCGGCTACCTTGATCGGGCCGGAGAAAACCTTGGTCGCATCGCCGATAAACGCGGTATCCAGCATGGCCGACGGCAAGGGCGGCACGATGTGATAAAGGATCAACTGCTTTGCCTTCGCATTTGTCGCGGCGTGGGCGGCATCCTCCGGGGATGCATGATAATCGACAATGTCGCCCATCACCTTGGCGATATTAGGCTGCCCCTTATCCGCGGCGGCATTTTTTATGTCAGCCAACAAGGCAGGGTTGAGCGCCTCGTGGAACAGGACATCGACCCCCGCAGCAGCCGCGACCAGATCTGGCGAGTAAACCGTATCGCCGCTGAGCACGATCGAGCGGTCCTTGTAGTCAATACGGTAGCCAAAGGCTGGGGCGACAGGCTTGTGATTCACGGCGATGACGGTCAACCTGACGCCGTCATTGTCAAAGATCACCTGCGCGTGGCCTGGACCGTCAGGCGTAGCGACAACCTCCGCAACCCCGCCGAAACCCGCAGGGTTGGCGATGGCCGCGCCATGGTGCGCTGTGCGATAAGTACTATCGATGCGATAGGCAGCATTGAAACCCGAAACAACTTCACCAACGCCTTCAGGCCCCGCGATAGGCAACGGCGTAGAGCGCGCCCCGCCGACCCAGGCCTGCAACATCAACTCACCCAGACCATCAATGTGATCGGAATGGAGATGAGTGAGATAGACCTTCTCAAGCTTGCCCACGGGAAACCCCATGCGCGATAGACGTCGCGCACCGCCGGAGCCTGTATCGAACACCATGGCATGACTTCCAGCGATGACGCCGACACATGGCCCTGCCCGCGCCGGGTCAGGCATGGGTGAACCAGAGCCGCACATGAAGACGTGGAGCCCATCTGGCAACTCGGCGCTGCGATCACGGCCAACATTTTCTGCGACCGCCTGACGGAACATCGCTTCGCCGATCTGACGCTGAAAGACAAAATAGCCAGATGCGCCAACTGCGATCAGGGCTGCGACACCCAGGGCCAGGTAACGCTTCTTCATGCCTTCGCCCCAATCGTGCTCGCGAGCGACTTGATCCAGTCAGGAGAAAATTCAGCGGACAACAAAGTTTCGATATTCAACTGCCCTTTGAGGCCAGCAGTCCGGTGAACGGCGGCCTCGCGCCATTCAGGCGAGAAAGACATACGCACCATGGCGCCGCGATCCGGATAGGCGGCAATCGCAACCTCATCCCACAACTCCTCGACGCGGCCGAGCGACAGGAAACTCACATCCGCCGCGAACACCGCCAAGCCGCCAAATTTCGGCAGTATGTTCGTCACGGCGCGGCCGTAGATATGGTATGCGTCACGACCGCTAAGCGTCGTGATACGACCGTCCTCGTACTCCGCCTTCTCCTTGAACTTGAGAAGATTGACCATGAAGACGGGACCATCAGGGCCTTTCTCGCGAAGCGCCTCGATCTGCGCCACTTCCGACGGATAAACATCGTTGAAAACTTGCATGGGCTATGTCCCGGTTGCTTGTTCGGATTGATTGCGGATTGAATCTTCGATCACCCAAAGGCGGTCCTGCCCCCAAGCGGATGTTTTACCGAAGCGAAAAGACGGCACGCCCCAGAGGCCGAGACCAACAAGCTCTTGCCGATTGGCTTCTGCTTCGACGCGCCACTCCGCGCTGCCTATACGCTGACGCGCATCGCGCCAGTTGAGGTCGGCATTCTCGACGATACGGCGCATGCCTGCATCGCTGCCGGCATCGACGCCTTGCGACCAGACCCCGCGCATGAAGGCGAGACAGAACTCGTAGCCGCGCCCTTCCGCGATCGCCCAGGGTAGCAGCGAGTAACCCAGCTCAACCGGCTTGCCTACGGGATCGACTACTCTGCCAAAAGGAACGCCAACGCGACGCGCCTCACGCGCGGCATCAAGTGTGATATAGGTTCGCTTGGCCGGCGGAACCGGAAGCCCCCGCATCACCATCGGCAGCACGAAGCGCAACCGAAGATTCAGACCGTAAGCGTCCG
Source organism: Hyphomonadaceae bacterium (assembly GCA_036733305.1). Classification (GTDB taxonomy): domain Bacteria; phylum Pseudomonadota; class Alphaproteobacteria; order Caulobacterales; family Hyphomonadaceae; genus UBA7672. The sequence continues at coordinate 28,962 of DAINAT010000015.1, read as the reverse complement.
CCAGCGCCTTCACGCGCTCCGCGGCGATGTAGGTATAGGGACTACGAAATGAAAGATACCAATGCAGGTCACCGCTTTGTATTGCCACGGCGGGAGATGCGTCGCCGCGCGGTGAGAGCGGTTGAACGTAGACGGGCTCTCTCTCCGCACCCGGCCTGCGCGCGCCAAGATCCGCCAGCCGCTCTTCAAGAAAATGCAGCCTGTCGAGGCCCCAGTACCACTCCCCAGCATAGTAAAGCATGCCGCCAAGATAGTGTCCCAGACGCATGCGAAGCGCATCGCCTTCAGCCTTCAGCTTCGCCGCATCGCCATCGCTTGCGGAAATAGACGCTCCCGACCATAACGCGATCGATACCCTCGCGGCCTCGCTTATGAATTTGCCAAGACGATGGTTGTGCGCCAGGGCAGCTTCGGCCTGCGCGATGCGTTCAGACGATGGCTGGCTGCCCGGATCGACAAACTGCAAACCTGCCCGCCCAGCAAGACGCGAAGCGTCAAGGCGAGAATACGTATGGAGCTTCTCGCGCTCAGGCGCAGCCCAATCTGGCGGAGCAGACACAATATGACAGCGAAGATCGATCTCGTATCGCGCAACCAACAGGGGCAGAATCTGCACCATCAGACACGAGTAGGGATCATCGGCCTGATGGAAATAATCGATACAGTGAGCGTTACCCGAACGAAGACGATGACGTTCAGCACGCTCGCGTGACCGGCGTTGACGATCAGAGCCTGTGATCCGTTCGGCTATGCGTGATGCAAGAAAACCGCGGAAGGACATCGGCTGGTTCAGCTTTGCCTGGCGGGACGATCGCGCACGGCAAGCGCGAAAAAGATCACCCCGAGAATGACAGTCACCGGACTTGCGAAATGCTCAGGCGGATGGTGACCGCCAGCAGCGCCTTTGAAGAACCAGCCATCAATCGCCATGAGTCCGCGGGACAGAATGACGATAAGCAAGGCAAGTGGAACCAGTGTGCGGTAACGCAGTCCTATGATGAAAAGAAGGATCGCCATCGGGATCTGCACGGCGCCAAACCAGGCAAACACGGCGGTGATAGCCTCGCCTCGCTGTGACAGGTCAATCCCGGCGATGACCCCTGCTCCGCCGTCGGGCAAGAAATAGTGAATGCAGCCTGCAACGAACTCCAGCGCAGCCACCAACATCAGGAACCACGCCGACAAGGACGAACCGCGGTAGTCCAGATTCGTGCTGGGTGGAAACCCAATCATCCCCGCCTCCCAACGACTCTTTTAAACGGCCATTTTGTTTTGGCATTCATTATGCCAATACAAAATGGCCGTCAAGACAGGGAGGGCAACGTAACTGCGCACGACTTTGACGACACGCGTTCGTCAAAATGCCCGTGTGATGACGGCGGTTGTTTTCGACACCGTGGATTGGCCTCGATCTTGGGACCGAACTTCAGAGTCCACGCGCGGACCGTCTCATAGCTGACATCGACACCGCCAGCCGGACTTAGGCATCTCTGCTATTTGGCTAATAGCCAGATAGCAGGCAGGCGGCGCGAGCTCGTTCCTGGTGGATCAGTTGCGCGGGACGGGGTCCAGCGCTTCGACCGCTTCGATCGTGCCCGCGCGGCTTGATTGCATCGGCGGCAGCATGCTTGCAGACCAGGTGAGTGCGGCCGTCTTCAGACGGTCGAAGACTTCTGGCCGCTTGAGCTTGTAATTGGCGTGCTCAGTAACGTCTTCCGAAAGATTGTAGAGGTACTCGCGGCCGCCTTGCTGAAGATACTTCCATGGGTAAGCGAAGGCCGACAAGGCGTCGCCTGGCACTTTCCAGAACACCGTTCTCTCGGTCGGCGGGCTACCGCGGAATTGCGGCGTCAGCTCGATTCCGTCGGGAGGCATTGAGGGATCGGTGGGAATACCGGCGATGGCAGCGAATGTCGGCAGGAAATCCATCGACATTGAAACTTGTAGCGACACCGATCGCGGCTTGATCACCGCTGGCCAGCGTACCAGGAGCGGAACCCGGACGCCGCCTTCCAACAGATCGCCCTTCTCTCCGCGCAATGGCCAGTTCTTCGAGAAGCGCTCTCCGCCATTGTCGCTGGTGAACACAACAATCGTATTGTCAGCGAGGCCACACCTGTCGAGTGTATCGAGAACACGCCCCACACCTTCATCGAGGTACTGCACCATCTGCGCATAGATCGCAGGCGAGCCTCCGTCATAGTGCAAATCATTTGCCCTGGGTTGTCCGCGATCGGTGCGCGTCTGCCATGGCCAATGAGGCGCACTGTAGTGCAGAGACAGGAAGAAAGGCTGGTTGACGTTCTGCTCGATGAACTTGCAGGCGCGATCAGAGAACAAATCGGTCGCATAGCCTTCCACGCTGACGAGTTTTTCGTTCTCGTAGAGGTCCTCTTTTCGCGGTGCATCACCGTTTGTCGGGTTGCCGCGATCGTGCGTCCAGTAGTCGTGGGCGCCGCCCTGGAACCCGAAGAATTCGTCGTAGCCGCTCTTGTTCGGGCTAAACGTTGGAAGGTCGCCAAGGCCCCACTTTCCAATCAGCGCGGTGCGGTAGCCGCCGCGCTTCATCGTGTTGGGAAGCGACGGCAGGTTACCAGCGTATCCAATCTTGTCGCTGGGATAGCCGCCGCCCGAGCCGGTCCCTATTTCAAGTCGATTCTGATATCGCCCGGAGATAAGAGCTGTGCGCGTTGGAGCGCACGTGCTGGAGTTCGCATACGCATATGTGAACTTCATGCCTTCGCGCGCCAAGCTGTCGATGAACGGCGTGCTGTAGTCATCCCGACCGTAGCAAGAAAGATCGAATGCTCCGAGATCATCCGCCATTATGAAGACGAAGTTGGGCTTGTTGACAGGCGCAGCGTCGGCGCCTTCGATTGCCGTGAGCGCGACCGTCATCGCTGCGCCGCTCAAGAGGGTTCTGCGCGAAACACTGTTGTCCGAGGTATTCACGATACCGCCTTTCTCAACTCGCCGAACTTCTGACGGCAGCACGCGACTTACCGAAGCGGCAGACTAGCTTTGCAATATGACCGCCCGAGCGATCGTGTCGCGATAACAAAAACCTATCTCGATCTTCCTGAGGCATCACCCGTGGCGGTCTCGCGCCGCACTCGCGGAGGCCGCGCAGAGCGACGCGCGGTTTGCCGAAAAACTGGTGATGCCAGTCCCGAGCAGCGAACATCTCCGCTGCGTTGGGACTGGCGACGCGGCGGCACAGTCTACCAATCGTAGCTGACTTGAACACCATAGCTGCGAAGGCCGGTATTCCAGTGCTGCGAGGCAGGCGCGATCTGGTCCCGGAACTTCTCGTTCAAAGCGTTGTTGACGTAGAGTGCGAACTCCCACCCCGAGTCTGTTCGCAAACCACCGCGCAGATTGAGAAGCGCACGATCATCCATTTCATACGTAGGAACGGAAACGTCCTGCGTACCCCCCTGCTGACCACGATAGTTGATGTGGAAGAAGCCATCCGTATTGAACATCGGATGCTGGTAGTCGGCGTCAAGCGACCAGATCCAGTCTGGGGACTGGGGCATGCGGAAGCCATTGAACGCGCCAGACTCGATCTTGCCGGACTGACGCGAGAGCGTCCCCGCAAGCACGTATCGTCCGTCGCCGAGATCGCCGTTGGCTCGGCCTTCCAGTTCGATGCCCCACAGGTTCGCGTCACCGCCATTTACCAGCGCTGCAGGAACGATCCGACCGCATATCGCGACCGTACAGCCGCTGCCTTGGGGAACGATTGCGCCTTCAGTTTCAGCCACGTAGGCGGATATGCCGAAGAACGTCCCCTGAAGCGGGCTGCCCTTCAGGCCAACCTCGAACTGCGTCGATGTCTCGTCATCGTAGAGAATCTGCTGCGCAATGGGGGCCGGCGGCGAAGGAACCAGCGGCACGAGGTTTGCGCCTCCGACCCTGTACGCTGTGCCTACCTTTGCATAGGCAAGGACATCGGACGTCAGGTGATAGTCGAGAATGACGCTGTAAGAAAAGTTGGTGTTGTCGGCGTCGGTCGGCGGCAAGACGTAGGTGAAAGGCGCAAGGCGGTTCACCCGAAACATATTCTTGCGGTCGTCGGTATAACGACCGTCAACGGTCAGGTTCAAAAGATCAGGAACGATCTCATATCCAAGCGAGGCGAAGGCTGCGTACGAAATCCATGAGACTTTGGAATCGGCGTCGATGACCGGGCCCGCCGTGCGCGTCTGGAGAGAGTCGAGCCCACTCGTGAGGTGAAGGTACTCGCCACCGACAAGCCAGGTCCATTGATCTGAGCGTCCAGCGAGGTGGATTTCCTGGTTCAAGATTTCGGTACGAACAGTGAGAAAAAGGTTCTGTCCGGTGTCGACTGGACCTGTTGCGCCAATTCCCGTGTTTCCGGGAATCGCGCGCGCCTCTGCCAATGTGACCGGAGTGAACAGATCAACGTCTGAAGCGGACCGCGTGTAGCTGTCCCGGTAAAGCGTATTGAAGGAAAGCTCGCCGAATGAGAGGTCGTACGTCCCATTCAGGATTGACGTGGTGAGCTTGCTGATATTGGTCGGCGCCACAGACACCGCGCGCACATATTGCGGCTGTGTGTAGCCCGACAGGAAGCCAGGCGTTCCGGGAGGATTTGCAATTTGGGGGGAGTTCGTCGGCAGCTTCTCATCCAGTCTTTCGATCAGGAAGGTGACATCCAGAGGGCCATCCGCATAGCGTAGCTGGGCGCGTGCAACGCCACCGTGATCTTCGTCGAAGTATCCGCCGCTAGCGCGATCGTAGATGTTGCCTTCGGATTGATCGACGACATTGGCGCCAATGCGGAAGGCAAGCGTATCGCCGATCTGCTTGTTGATGACGAACTGACCTTCCAATTTTTCGACTGTGGGATTGTAGTCGAATTGCACGGAACCACTGTCGGAGAAGGTCGGGCGTGCAGACACCACATTCACAGCGCCGCCAACCGCGTTGCGTCCATAGAGAGCACCCTGAACGCCACGAAGCACCTCGACCTGCTGGAGGTCGAAGAAGTCAGCGCGTGTATAGTTATGACTGAAATAGACGCCGCCGTTTGCGAGCAGGCCGTTGCGGAAAATGCCGACGCCGGGCGAGCCGCCTGTCGTCTGAATCGCCGAACCTGACCCACGGATCGTGAATGCCGCAAGCGAGGGGTTGTTGGCGGCAGCAAAGTTCAGGCCGGCGACACCGGCGAGAATGTCTGCGCTATTGTTTGTGGCGCCGCGCGCTTTCAGATCGTCCGCTGTCGCCACAGTCGCGGCAATCGGAACATCGTTCAGGCGCTCCTCGCGCCTGCGGGCGGTCACGATAACGACGTCACCCTGCTCTTTGTCGTCTGCCGCTGGCTTCCGGCTAGTCTGTTCAGCGGGCTCGGTCTGAGCCCAGGCCGGCGACACCGCCAGCATAATTGGCAAAGTAGAGCCTAGCAGGAATCGGCGCATGTTTACTCCCCATGGATGGACTGCGTCGATGCGCAATCTCTGTTGGAGAGCGGCTATCAAGAATTCTTGCGAGCCGAACGATGACAGAAAACCCAGCTTGATAGTCCAAACGCATCAGCCGACCAGAAACTAACGGACCCGCCGCCGCTTCCCTGCCTGATCACTGGCGGCTGTACTGGCCGCCGGTGTCGCCTGATGCGCAGCCCCTTCATTGCGTGAAGCGCTGGCAGCAGCCGCCATGGCTCGCGCGTCCTGCAGCCCTGCCCTGCGAACCAGATCGCAGAGGTACTCAGCCGCCGGCGTCAGTGGGAGGCGCGCACGCCTAGCGATGCAGATTGTTGGAGCAGTGAGCGTCTCTTTCACCTCGATCTTCTGAAGAAGCCCGGCGGTGTCCACGAGGTGCTGCCATTGCCGCGGCAACATGGCCAAAAGATCGGAATGAGCCGCGACGAGCATCATACTCAAACCAGTTTGCGCCTCGACCGAGATTTTTGGCACCGGCAGATTGTGGCGTTCGAAAACTGGCCCAAGTTCTGCGTCACGGTTCCACGTGACAGAAGTCGCGACCCACCTGGCTTCGGAGAGCTCTGCTAGCGACCGGGCGCCGGCCAATGGATGGTTGCGACGGCAAACGACCATACGGAAGTTGTCGAACAAGCGCTCGACAACAAGTTCAGCGACCATGCTATTCTCGCCCAACGGGCCGACGTAGAAATCGATCGCACCGTCATGCAGACCTGCCTCCATCGCGGGAAAAAGTCCCTCGACCAGCTTGATCCGCACATCCGGAAAGCGCTTGGCGAAGGGAGGGAGTATCCGCGGAAGCATCGCAAGATGGGCGGCCGTCGACAGAGCGACCGTGATCGTGCCGGTCGCGACGCCCCTAAGCTGTTGTATCTCGTCGCGTGCACGCTCGAGATCGAGCTGGATCGCAGTTGCGCGCCTCACGAAAGCTTCACCAAGCGGCGTCAATACCATTCCGGACACACGCCTCTCGAACAGTTCGACGCCGAGCTCATGTTCAAGCTCACGAATGTTTCGCGTGATCGAAGGCTGCGCCACACCGAGGTGACGCGCGGCGCTGCGCAGGCTTCCACGTTCGGCCACGATCACCACGTCCCGGATCTGATTGAGCTTCACCCGCCGTATTCCTTCCTGTCCTCAATACAGTGATCACTGAATTGTAGCGCCTGTCAGGAAATCAAATCACCCGCCTTGATAACATAAACTGATCACTTTCGGTTTTTTGTCATCCGTCGAGCATCCACCATCCGGAGTAATCATCGAGCGAGGCGGCCGCAGCGGAACATCGCCAGGATTCAGTGGGGAGCCATGGCGCAAAAGCCCGCCCAATCATCCACGTCGGTTTTGATTGTTGGCGCGGGCCCTACGGGACTGGCGCTGGCAATTGAACTCGGCCTACGCAACATCCCGACAATTCTGCTCGAACGTAATGATCGGGTCGGATATGCGCCGCGAGCCAAGACAACACACACCCGGACGCGCGAGCATCTGCGGCGGTGGGGCATCGCCGACAAGCTAGCTGAAGCTTCCCCCTTTGGCGTCGACTATCCCTCGGATGTCGTCTTCACGACGCGACTGGGCGGCCATGCGCTCGCGCGCTTTCCCAATGCGTTTCACTGCGCGCCCGACCAGAATGATGCCTACTCGGAACATGCGCAGTGGATTCCCCAGTACAAGCTGGAAGACGTCATGCGGCAACACGTAGAGACCCTGCCGACCGTCGAGATTCGATTTAGCCAAGAGTTCGTCACCGCGCATCAAGATGCTGACGGCGTGACCGTTGGCCTGCGGGATCTCGCAATCGGTAGTGATGTTGAACTGCGCGCCCGCTATGTGGTTGGCGCGGACGGAGCAAGAAGCAAGGTCCGGGACATCATCGGAGCGACGCTCGAAGGTCGCTATGGGCTGTCGCGAAACTACAACATTGTTTTCCGCGCACGAGGGCTTGCGCAAGCGCACTCCCACGGCCGTGCGATTATGTATTGGCAGATCAACAACGATGCCCCGAGTCTGATCGGCCCCATGGACACGGATGATCGCTGGTTCTTCATGCCGACGGCGCTGCCTGATGGCGTGACGCTGTCGGACAGCGAAGCGGCTGACCTGATCCGCAGGTCAACCGGCATTGACCTACCGTGCGAGATTCTGAGCCGCGACGAGTGGGTCGCCAGTCAACTCATCGCCGACAAATACAGAGATAGTCGCATATTCCTCGCCGGCGATGCCTGCCACCTGCATCCACCCTTCGGCGGCTACGGCATGAACATGGGTATAGCCGACGGCGTGGATCTCGGATGGAAGCTTGCTGCCGTCATTTCAGGCTGGGGTGGCGATGGCCTGCTCGACAGCTATGAAGTCGAGCGGCGCGAGGTCCATGCGCAGGTGATCGCCGAGGCGACATCCAACCATGCCGTGCTTGCAAACCAGCTTTGGCGTCCAGGACTTGAAGATGCCGGCGCGGATGGCGCCCTTGCACGCGAGGCGACTCAGAAGGCCATACGACAGGCCAAGGCGCGGGAGTTCCACAGCCTCGGCGTCGTGCTGGGCTATTGCTATACAAGCTCACCGATCATTTCGTACGAGAGAATACCGTCAAGCGCTTCCGAACCAATGGACTTTGCGCCCTCGGCGGCGCCGGGCCGTCGCGCTCCACATGCCTGGCTTAATGAGCGCACATCGCTGTTCGATCTATTTGGGCCTGGCTATACACTCCTGGCATTCGGAGATTCAGAGAAATCGCTCGACGCCGCACAGAGCGATGCGCATGCGGCGGGCGTCCCTCTCCGGGTTGTGCAGCTGGAGCGACCTGATCTCGCTCGGATCTATGCAGCTTCGATGGCGCTTATCCGTCCCGACATGCATGTCGCCTGGCGTGGCGAGCATTGGCCCGGACCGCAACTGATCGATCTTGTTGCCGGCAAGACAGCGGCCGCCGAGTCAGCGTTGCGAGACGATCGTGCGGGAGTCCGCGAAGCTCATCCGATCTGACCAAGCCCAACGCCGGATTCTTCGAGTCGTGCACGCCGTTCAACCTGGACTGAAGTGGAGGATCACATGACCAACCCCAATCGGCGGCAAGGCGTGCTCGGCGTCCATTCGCTGGATCAGTTCTCTTTGGATGTACCGGATATTGCAGATGCCCGCCGCTTTTTCGAGGAGTTCGGGCTTGAGGTGCGGACGCGCGCTGGGGGGCTCGAGCTACTTGCCTTCGAAGATCCGCATGTGTGGGCAGAACTAAATCCCGCTACTCAAAAGCGCCTCTCCCGGATCACGTTTGGCGCGTTCAGCGATGACATGGCAGCCTTCCGCGGGCGCCTCGCCCAGCTTGGTATCCCCTTTTTGGAGACCCACGGCCCCGAAGCGTTGCTTTTTGATGACCCTCACGGGGTAAGGCTTGAGGTCAGGTCAGCGACCAAGACGTCTCCAGACGGCCGCGTCGAGCCAGCAGCCGCGACTCCCCGCGGCCTTCGCGGCGCAGTCATGCGTGACCAGGTTTCGCGCGTCAGACCGCGACGCCTATCGCATGCACTCTTCTTCACACCGGATATCGATGCGACCATCCAGTTCTACTGCGACGTGCTCGGTCTTCGCGTTTCGGATCATCCAGGACCTGTCGTATTCCTGCATGGCGTTCATGGAAGCGATCACCACTTGATCGCCTTCGCCCAATCGGGCGCCGCCGGTTATCACCATAGCGCCTGGGAAGTAGGCTCAATTGAGGAAGTTGGGCTCGGCGCCTTTCAGATGTCGCAGGCTGGCTACACGCGCGGTTGGGGCGTCGGCCGTCACGTCCTCGGATCGAACTACTTCCACTATGTTCGCGATCCATGGGGCAGCTTCGCCGAGTACAGCTTCGACATCGACTTCATTCCGGCAGATGTCGACTGGGAAGCCGGACGCCCTTCGCCCGAGAACAGCTTCTTCCTTTGGGGTCCTTTGCCTCCGGAAGACTTTGTCGCCAACGAATAGAGTTTGACCACCGTGAAACTGGCCGGGCGGACACCTCCTCGCGCGCCCGTGCAAACTGCCCGAGAGGCCAAGAGCCTCTCGGGCGCATTTCTCACGGAGCATATGAGCGCGCGACATTCTCCTTCAGCGCATCCAAATCGTTTTTCGAGAGATATCGGCCATCGAGTACGACGCCGGCGATGCGTTCAAGGCTTGTCACGTCCTCGATCGGATTGCCGTCCAACAGCACCAGGTCGGCGTCCTTGCCGACCTCGACCGCTCCTGATCGCTCAGCGCGTTGGAGAAATTCGGCGGGCGACAGTGTTGCGGATTGCAAGACCTGAAGCGGTGACAATCCAGCGCGGGTCAGCTCACGGAACTCTTGCTGCAGTCCGAAACCGGGAATGACCCAGATGCCTGCTGCATCCGACCCTGCGAGTATCCGCACGCCGCTGTCGCTCATGAGTTTGGTTACGCGCAATTGCAGCGCGTAGTAATCCTGGAGCGCGGAAATAGCTCCTGGCGATAGAGCGGCGAACTGATCACCGATTCGGCGCCACGCCTCTTTCACGCCCGGACTCATGTATCGAAGGTATTCCGACTGCGTGAAAGCTGGATCGTTGGCGAAGTCCTGCGTCTTCAGACGGATTAGTGTGACCGTCTGCCAGGTCTTGTTTTTGACAAATGCTTCGCTGAGGGCGCGGCATCTGCCTTCGTCGTAGGTGTCGATGATCCGCCGATAGAATGGCGCGTTCAACTCGCCATCAAATGCGCGTGGGTTGATCAGGAACGCCAACGTTGGAGGTGGCTTCATTTGGTAGCCGTGAGCCAAGGCGTCGCTACGGATTGCGGCTTCATCCGTGGAACAATCGAGGATAAGCCCCCACCCCGCTCCCAGATGGTCCATTGACGGTTTTCCCGCGTTGCTTTGCTCAAGCGCGCTTCGACGCGGGTCGAGATGCTCTTCGCCGCCCTGGAAAACGATATCCGGAGCAATCCGCGCGCCACTGGCAGCCTCTTTCCTGACTCTTTCAGCCAGCTGCTGCACAGGAAGTGAGACATTCTCTTCGCGAATGGTCGTGACACCGTTAGCCACCAGAAGATCGAAATAGGCGTTCGATGACGCCGCTCCTTCCGTTGCGTGGATATGGGCGTCGACGAAGCCTGGCACGATGAACTTGCCGCGGCCGTCAACAACCTGCTTTCCGGCAACACCCCTGGGCACTATCGCAACGATCCGGCCATCCGTGATTGCCAAGGTGCGATCGCGCGCGATACCGCCGGTACGCGTATCCACGATAGCGACATTCGTGATCACCAGATCAGCGGGCGGAACATCGGGGGTGTGGCTGCAAGCTGTCGCGCCTGCAGCAAGACCTGTCAGGATTACGAAGAGCCGAATACGCTTCATCAGGTACATTGGGACGCCTCAGATCTCTGCTACGATGCGGTTTTCGATATGGCCCAGCACTCCGATCTCGACTCTCATGGTATCCCCTACCTTCAGGAACTGGGGCGGCGCCTTCGCGACGCCAACGCCGCTTGGCGTACCGGTCGAAATGAGATCACCGGTTTTCAGTGTCATCACCGTCGAAAGATAAGCGATCTGCTCGTAGATGCTGTGAATCATTTCTCCGGTATGGTCAGCCTGACGCTGCTCTCCGTTGACGTACATCCGAATAGGAAGATCGAGCGGATCCGCCAGCTCGTGATCCAACGTAAGCCAGGGACCTATGGGGCCATGCGTATCGAACGACTTGCCAAGCGTCATCGTCTGGCTACGACGTTGCCAGTCCCGAACAGAAACGTCATTGCCCACCATATAGCCTCCGATCACCGAGCGCGCCTCTGATACGGCAACGTGGCGGCAATCACAGCCAATCACGACGACCAGCTCTGCTTCGTAGTCGAGTTTGTCGGACACCTTCGGCATCACGACATCATCGAATGGCCCGTTGATGCAGGACACCTGCTTATTGAACCACAACTGGTACTCTTGCAGAGGAATTCCAGCTCTCAGGGCTTCCTGCGCGTGCTCGCGATAGTTCATGCCGATCGCAAGAAACTTCTGCGGGGCCCAGATCGGCGCATGCAGGCGCACTGACGAAAGATCAAGTCGCCCAGGCCCATCGGCGCTGACGGCTTTGAAAGCATCTAGAGCTGTCTCTCCTTGCGCAAGAAAACCGATGGTGTCTCGTGGAAGGCTTGGCGCCGCCAGAGAAAGGTCGACCACCATGTTCCCGAACACTTTTCCAAGGCGAGCCGGTTTTGAGTCGGAGAAGAGGGCTAGGGGCATTCAAGGACTCCATGGACGCGACATCGCGCGAGCGCGGACGTTAGGCGCCCGTGCGATCCGGGGAAGACAGCGCATTGAGGGGGGCGATAGCGTTAGCCTATCGTGACCCTCAAGCTGCGCGAGCGGCCTATAGCGGCTCTACGCCGCGCGATCCTCCGGCAAATGGTACAAGGCAAGCAGAATAGCAGACACGAGGCCGCAGGCGGCCATCGCCGCCGAGACTTCGAACCGGCCAAAATTGTGGGCAAAGAGAAAGCCTGCAACAACTGGTGCAACCGCGCTTCCGCCCCGGCCTAAACCAATCACAAGGCCTGCGCCCGTCGAGCGTTGGTGTGCAGGAAAGGACCTCGCGATCAGCGCATAGATGCCGACGACGCCTGAGAACAGGAAGAACCCTGCGCCAGCAGCGGAGAAGCGCAGCAGAGTCTCATCGGCTGGCGTCAGCCCAAAAAGCACCGTGGCAAGTGAAAGTCCAATGAAGGCCGCGAGGACTAGCGGCTTCAACCCCGCATGTGGGGCTGCCCACCCCATCAACATGCCTCCCGCAATGCCGGCCAGATTGGCGTAGACGGTGACCGAGGCGGCAACCGACGGCGCAAAGCCTGCGTCTGCAACCATCTGCGGCATCCAGCTCAGCATGTAGTAGGTGATCATGGCGTAGAAGACGTTGATCACCGAGATCTGCGCAACGCGTTTGATCAAGCGTGGTGATTTCTGCTCACGTCCGCGCACCGCGCTCTGGGTGTCTGGAAGTCTCGCAAGCTGAGGGCGTCCGAATTTCGCCAGGGCCGCGTTGAGACGTGCGAGCGAATTGTGTGTTCGGCGCGTCGCCAGAAACGCGATGGATTCCGGAGCCCACAGGACGACACACGGCATGAGCATAACTGAGAACGCTGCACCGAGGAGGAAAATGGATTCCCAATTGTAGTGCTCAAGGAGGAAAGCCGCCACGAACCCACCGACGACCCCGCCGGCTGGATAGCCAAGGGTCATTATTGCCACCGCCAGAGGGCGTCGTTTGCGGTTTGCGTACTCCGCGGACAGTGGTGTGATGATCGCCACCATCGCGCCGATCCCGAGGCCGGTGAGAAGTCGCCAGAGCATGAGCGTGTTGACGTCAGGCGATGTCGCAGCCAGGCCCATGCCCAGCGCCATGATCATGAGACTGGCCAGGACGAGCGGCTTGCGACCGAACCGGTCCGCAAGTGGCGCAAACAGCAGTGACCCCACGCCCATCCCGACAAGCCCCATCGAGAGGAGTAGCCCAACCGCAGCCTTGTCGATCTCCCAGTCCGCAACGATGCCGGGAGCCGCGAACGTCACGCAGAGAACATCATACCCATCGAGCGCAGAAATCGCCGCCAGGACGGCGACGGCTCGCCATTGCGGGAACCCCATCCCGGTTTCGTCCAAACTGTCCCGCCCATCGCCGACTGGAGTATCGGGCATTTGGGCGCCGTCTGACTCGTGAGGCGCTGTTATCTTCCCTGCTGGCATCCCAGACGATCTCCCGTCCTTTGAAGGCGAACCGCGTTGGGCGCTCGCCGTACACGGTAACAACACCTCCGCCTGCGCAGAGAGCCCAACATTGATGGGGTGATAGGCAAATCACATCACCGTCGTTCTGTATGGCGACCTTATGAATGCCAGTTGGGGATCTCGGCGGACGTCGCTCAACAGCCTGCGAGCTGTGCAATGGGGACCATCGGCCCCGCATGGGCCGGCGCGGCCTCCGGCATCGAAGTGACGCCGGAGCGGGGTTTCCTTCTAACGACCAGATCGGCCAATCGCCCGCGTCAGAACCCCCTGCTCCCAACTTTCCCCGCGCCAGGCGACATGCTGATCAGGACGGATTAGAGCCAACGATGCCTCATATCGCCGGGCTAGAACCTCTGACCGAAGCAGAACAACCTCAAGTGGGACTTCCCACTTCTTTGCTTCCGTCTGCGCTCGCTCGATATCGCGCTGATCGACGTCGCTTAGGACCAGAAGTGTAAATCCATCGCCAAACAGATCGAACAGCGATCGCCCGCCCTCCAGCCAATGATGCGGGGCCCTGCAGCCCGGAGCGGCAGAGGGCTCAAACTCTCGCTGCCATGTCCAGCCATCGTCCTGTTCATACGTCACCAGCGGCGAGTTCTCATAGCGATAGCCTAACATCACGCCGAGCGAGTAAAATTCCTTCCGCTTCGTTTCACGGATGGATTCGGCGATGCGTTCACGGATGTCAGCCCCCTGCTCGCTGTCTTCCTCCATGTTCTCCGCAAACAGCTGCTTTGGCAGAACAGAGTGATTGGCCTTCGCCTCTGCAATGACGAACGCATGGACCGGTCTCCGCTCAATTTCGTAAGAGGCCGGTAGGCTATCTCCACCCCACCCATTCAGATTGGCCGCAATCTTCCATCCGAGATCCACAGCATCGTGAATGCCCATGTTCATCCCGTAGCCGCCGAAAGGCGGGTGCAGGTGACAGGCATCTCCGATCAGGAATGTGCGCCCTTCGCTATACTTGTCCGCTATCAGCGCGCTTGCGACCCATTCTTCCGCACTGAGAATTTCGTATGGCAGATCGATCCCGGTGGCTTCACGGATGAGATCGCTCATCTGATCTGGCGTGTAGGTCACGTCCGGCCGCACGGCCGGCCCGAAGTACCAGAGATCTTCCACATCCATGGGACCCAGGATGCTGGGATGGTCACGGTTGATCTGCCAGATCATGATCGCGTCGCCGAGCTTGTGAGCCTCCTTCAGACCCGGCGCCCGGAAGATCGTATTGTAGTGCCGCGCGAGTCCGTACTGACCTTCCATCTTCGCGCCGATCGCTGTCCGCACAGCACTTCTCGAGCCATCGGCGCCCACGAGAAATTCGCTTCGTACAGCCGTGATTGCTCCGCTTGCGACATCGCGAATCTCGGTCGTCACGCCATGCTCGCTCTGGGTAAAGCTGGCGAATTCCTGTCCGAAAGCAATGGTTACGCCCGGCAGGGATTCCGCATATGTACGCAGAACGCTCTCAAGCTTGTACTGTGGAATCCACTGGCTGTGCTCGGCATAGCGCTCGTCCCTGCTAGGTTCGCAACCCAGCGCCCAGTCAAACCGGCATATCTCGAAGCCGGAGAGACGCGTTGTGAACACGACGTCGGTCTTGTAGTCGATTCCGAATGGAGAGGCCTCGGCGAGCTTATCGGCAATCCCCCAGCGCCTGAGATGCTCTCGCGTTCGTGTATGCGTTGTTTTCGCTCGCGGCGCCCATCCTGCCCGCACGTTCCGCTCGACCACTAGGCATGAGATGCCACGTTGTCCTAGTTCGATGGCCATGGCCAAGCCACTTGGGCCTCCACCGATGATCAGGACTTGAACACTTTCTTGGATGCTACGCTGCATGCGGGTCTCCTGCGCGGAGAGCTATCCAATCGGCCGGTCCGGAGAAGGATGTCTTTTGTTAAAGGTGATCAACCGAACGCATCACCCGCGCCTTCGTCGCTAGCTCAGATCGACCTTGACGAGTTTGTGCGAAGCCACCCAGAAAAACAGCGCAGCGACGACGCAGATCTGCGACCTCGTATCCCGCAGCGTGAAGAAAGCCAGCACGGCGATGACAATAGCGATGCCAGGGACTCCGGCGACGAAGAATGCCGTGCGCCAGCCGAAGGCATCAACCATCACGCCGCCCAAAGCCAAGACTACGAGCGACCTACCATCGCCGATCCTCTCGCGCATCACCATGCACTGGACCATGCCCTTCCCAGGAGACAATCCGGCAGATACGCATCGTGCGATCATGAAAGTCATTGCCTATCGCCTGTTGGCGCAAAGCAGAGTTGACCGCCACGCTACACCAATGTGCTCGGCCTTAGAAAAACTGGCTTGCGTGCAGAATACGCGTGCACAGTTCAAACATCCTACGCGAGAAACTGCCCTCAGGTCAGGAGACTGGCTCGCGGAACGCCGCTTGTCGCTTGGATCGAAACCCGCCTTTGGCGATCCAACCCGCGACGTCCGGTTTCAGATCGAGAGACCGCCTAGCAGGCATCTTCAAGGAGGCTGATCAGATGACCGCGATCGTCGCGGTCGACAAATCCCAGGAGGACCGCCGAAGCCGCTGCACGAGCGCGCTGCTTCAGCAAACGGTCTGGAATTTCGCCTGCCGTCCAGAATGACAGAACGCCGCGAAAGGCAATGGCGAGTTGGCCAGGAAGGAGGGCCAAAGCCAGGGGCCGTGTCGCTGGCAAGAGCGCGCCTCCATCGGCAAGAACTTCGGTCCATAGGACCGCCGATCGGGACGAGACGTCGCTCCGCTCGTCACCCGGCGCGCCGAGCGCCGCCATGATGGCGCGATTTACGGTAGGCGCCGCGAGCATGACTGATACGGCGATTTCGAACGCGAGAAGAACGCGTGCGACCGCCTTATCCGGGCGTGAGACCTGCGCAAATCGCTCCTGCATCGAAGCGATGCGCTGCGCCGAGAGGGCCAGCATGATCGCGCCCTTGCTGCCGAACTGATTGAAGGGCGTCGCAAAACTCACCCCAGCTTCTTCAGCAAGCTCACGCATCGAAAAGGCTGCGCTTCCGTTCGCAAGAAGGCGTTCGGCGGCATCCAGAACGCGATCCCGAGTCGAAAGCTTCAGTTGGGTCTTGCTACGGGCCATTCTTGAATTATATCATGATATAAATTGTAGACAACCCCTGCTCCAAGATTCCCATGCCCCAATCAAAGACCTTCCTCATTACTGGCGTTAGCTCGGGCCTCGGTCGGGCGTTTGCCGCTGGCGCGCTCGCAGCCGGTCATCGCGTGATCGGCACGGTCCGGCGCCCAGAGGATGCGAGAACGTTCGGCGCGTTAAAAGGCGCATTCCCGCTGCTGCTCGATGTCACTGACTATGCGACAATCCCGGAGGCTGTGCAGAAGGCTGAGGAGGAGGTCGGGCCGGTCGATGTGCTGGTGAACAACGCGGGCTACGGCCACGAGGGCGTGCTGGAGGAGTCGTCGATGGACGACCTACAGCGGCAGTTCGCCGCCAACGTGTTCGGTCCGGTCGCCATGATCAAGGCGGTGCTGCCCGGCATGCGCCTGCGGCGGCGTGGCCACATTGTGAACGTGACCTCAATGGGCGGCTTCATCACAATGCCCGGAATAGCCCTTTACTGCGGCAGCAAATTCGCGCTCGAAGGAATTTCCGAGGCTCTCGGCAAAGAGGTCTCTTCATTCGGCATTCGCGTGACAACCTTGGCGCCTGGCCAGTTCCGTACTGACTGGGCAGGTCGTTCGATGGATCGGACACCGCGCAGCATCGCCGACTACGACACCGTAATGAACCCGATCCGTAATGCGCGGCAGGCAAAGAGTGGTAATCAGCCTGGCGATCCCAACAAAGCCGCTCTCGCGTTTCTGCGGTTGATCGAGGCCGAAGACCCGCCAAGCCGGCTTTTCCTCGGCGAGGATGCGCTCGGGCTAGTGGCAAAAAAACTGGAACACATGAAAGCAGAGATCGCAGCCTGGGATGCCCTCTCGCGTTCGACCAGTTTTGGTGGGTGAAGCGGCTTCTATGGAACCGAAGCAGGAAATAGAGCCGTTAGGTAAACCGAGCTAGGTTGTGCTGGGCTTTTGATGCGCATGTAGCTGCTAAGCGACCGCCCTGCTCCAGACGGATTCCGAACGTGCTCGCAGAATAAGCCTCGCCCGATGGCTCAGCAGGTGCCGTTGTATGTTGAAGGCATTTGGATGTTGAACGTGTTGTAGATAGCAGCGTGCGTCTCCAGAAAGCGCTGTGCGGATGCTCGGCTCTTTAACCCCTGCATCTTCCGCTCGCGCCGCCTGATGACGAGGTGCGAATTCTCAGCGCGATTGTTGTCGCGTAATCGTCCAGGCTGATGACGATCCCTGAGATCGAGACATTGAAGCGCCGCTCCGTAGGAGCGGAGCCCGTCCGTGACAATGACCTCCGGCTCGACATGCTGATTCTTCAATAGCCTCCGTAAGAACCGAAGCGCTGCTCCAGCATCGCGTCGCTTCTGCACGATCATTCCCATCACCCCTCCTTCTTCGTCGACTGCGCGCCAGATCCAGACGTGTTCGCCCGCAATGGTGGAGACCATCTCGTCTAGATGCCAGCGCGGGGGCGGCGGTAGTTTACGCCGACGCAGGTTGGCCGCGATCTTCGGGCCGAACTTCAAAGTCCACGCGCGGACTGTCTCTTAGCTCACGTCGACGCCACGATGCGCGAGCATCTCTTCAACATCGCGAAAGCTAAGCGTGAAGCGGAAATACAACCAGACTACATGCTGAATTAGCGTCAGCGGGAAGCGGTGGCGCTTGTACGAGATTCGCGTCGTTGGAGTGTCTCCGCAGGCCGATCGTCGCGACCTTACCGGAGACTGATTAGCGTAGGTCTGACAGCACGGACGATCAGTTCGGATCTGCGATCAAACGCTCGACGACGGGTGCCAGCCCCATCAGGACAAGCGCAGGAGGCTGGGGAACTCCGGCAATGATCTTGTAGACGGTTGAGGATGCAGCGCGGGCCTCGGCATGGCGTGCCAACAATGTTTCCGCGCCGGCTCGCCAGGACGCGGGAAAGGCCTCGCCGCGTTGTAGGAAGTCGAGCGCTTCAAGCCCCATAACCGCCAATCGGGCAGCATCTTCCGAAGCTGGTATTGCTGCCTTCAGTTCTTCGACAGCCCCGGCCGCGACAACGAACCGGGGATGGTTGTCGCGATAGCCCGCAAGCGCCGCAGATAACCGTATCGTGGCTGCCTGGTCGCCCCTTGATGCAGCATCAGCCCACACCATCAACTGGTAGAGCTCGATGCTGTCGGGCGCTGACACATCGACAAAGGCGTTTAGATCCGGCAACCGCGTCGGCTTTCCGGCCCGCAGCGCCGCAAATACGCCGGCAAGCCTGCCCATATTGTGCACGGGCGTCACGATCGAAGCCAATGTCTCGACCGTTTCAGCGTCTGCCGGAGACAGTCTCGCGGCCATACTATGCCGGTTATACGCATCCCGCAGACCCAGCCGGCGCAGGCCTTCCTGCACGATCACGGCGCGTCGCGCGGCATCGAGCGGATCACGCACGTCTGCGGCGGACCAGAACCGCTCCGCCAGCAGGGCCGCGCGTGGCCACAGCCGCCCGTCGACCATTTCATCTGAAACGGTTTCGCTCCACAGCGGCGCCTCCGCGCCGATGACGAGCGCCGCCTGCTCCGGCGTCAGATCGCCTAGCGGCGCGGGCCCAAGCACTTTCTCAGGACTGTCCGGCGGCGTGGCGCGCACGTCCTGCGGATCGCGACCATAGTGATCGAGTCCCTGCCACAACAGGTCGAGATAGTACCCCGCGGAAACCACGACCGGATTGCCTTGAGCGGTGATGTGGGTGGTCGCCTGGGAGCTCCGCCAGGCCTGAACTACGGTGCTGTCATCGATCGGCTGATGCGCCACCTCCTCCCAACCCATGGTCGTCTTGCCGAGACTGCGAACGATGGCGTGCACTTCACCAAAGAAATAATCCTGCAGCGCGATTGTATCGGCATAGCCTCGCGCCTTCATGAAAGCGCGTATCTCGGGGTTGTTCATCCACGCGGTTGGGGCCACCTCGTCCCCGCCAACGTGGAAATAGGCGTCGGGGAAGAGCCCCGACATCTCCCGCAACAACTCCCTGATGAACGTATAGGTCTGCGGCTTCGTCGGGTCGATCGCTGCGGTAAACATCGAGCGACGGTCCTTCGGATCGAACGGTCCAGCCGCCAGTTCCGGATACGCTGTCATGATGGCGCCAGTATGCGCCGGCACATCGATCTCGGGCACGATGCGTACACCGCGATCGGCGGCATAAGCGACAAGCTCCCGGACTTGCGCCTGTGTGTAGAACTGGCCGCCGCTAGCCACTTCCGTCAGGCGTGGAAAACTGAGGCTTTCGACACGAAAGCCTTCGTTGTCGCTGATATGCATATGAAGCACATTCAGCTTCACCCGCTCCATCGCATCGATCTGACGCTTCAGCGTGTCAAATTCGACAAAATGCCTGACGGTATCGATCATCACGCCTCGCCAGGCGAAGCGGGGCGCATCCTCTATCTGCGCGAACGGCAGGATGTAGTTCGCGCCTCTCAACTCCACGAGTTGCCGCAGCGTGGCCAACCCGCGCAAGACGCCGTCCGGACCATCGGCGATCAACCGGACGCCAGCCTCGTCGATGATCAGCTGATACCCTTCCGCTGCGCCCAGACGTCCGGACAAGGCGTCCGCCCGTGTGGAAACTGTTAGACGTGGCCCCACGGAACCACCGGGAAATCCAGTCAAGCGGCCCGCATCGGTCCGAAACCGAGCCGCGGCTTTTTCCAGCCGGTCGTCGGAATAACCATCGAATACCACTGTGAACGGCCCGGAAACCGAAAGGGCCGCCCCGGGCGAGCTGTTGACAACAACATGCGTTGGAAGCGGCATCAGCGCCGGCTTCTCCCCATCCTGCGCCGACGCGGGGAAGCCAAACAGCAGCGCCAGAGCCAGAGACACAAAGGCCGTACGACACGATTTTAGCTGGCTGGACAATTTCAAACGCCCCCCAAAACAATACCACTTTCACACAAAATACAGATTGGTATTGACTGGTGATCAAAGTGGTAAGCAAGTGTGAATGAGCATTTCGCCTAAGGCTTGTCCAGTTCCTTGAATTATCCCTCCCAACGCCCCCCTGCTCCTACGATCCCCGCGAGCGAACTCGGCCCTCTGGGACGAAGCGGCCCACTTTACGTCAGACTCGAACAGCTACTGCGTTCAGCGGTCGATGAGGATCGCCTGCAGGCGGGTGCGGCCCTCCCAAGTGAGCGCGATCTCTGTGACGCCTACGGGGTATCGCGGGTCACGGTGCGCAAGGCGCTTGATGAACTTGCACGAGACGGGCTGCTCGTTCGACGCCGAGGATCAGGCACCTACGTCGTTGACGCACCACTGCGAAATGAGCGGGTTGAGAAGAACTTCTCGACTCTCTCCTCTTTTTCCGAAGACATGATCTCGCGCGGGCGGACGCCGGGCAGCCGATGGCTCGTCCGCGGCGCCGGCAAGGTTTCACCGCAGGAGGCGCTCGCTCTGAGCCTGTCTCCGGGCTCCTCTGTTTATCGCTTTCGGCGCCTCCGCCTCGCGGACGATGCTCCCATGGCGCTTGAGCTGTCGATCATTGCCGGCTTCGCCCTCCCCTCCGTCAACGCTGTTGGCGCGTCGCTATACGATGCGCTGTCCCAGGGAGGATTCCGGCCGGTGCGGGCTCTGCAGCGGCTACGCGCGGAAACAGCGGGCGCCGAACGCGCCGGTCTTCTCGAAGTGGATACGGAACACGCGGGACTGATGATCGAGCGACGCGCCTTTCTTGCAGATGGAAGGCCCGTTGAACTGACACATTCGTTCTACCGGGGGGACGCCTACGACATGGTGGCGGAACTCGGGTCATGACGACGCTCATGTTCGCCGAGGCCGCTGAAGCCGGCGCCGCGGTCGAACGCATGCTGACTGCGAACCAGCGGCGCATCGAGGAGCTCGGGCGCGAACTAGCCTCCTCGCCACCCTCGGCTATCGTGGTCTGCGCGCGAGGCTCATCGGATCATGCGGGCGTCTACGGAAAGTATCTTTTCGAAACGCTCTGTGGGACGCCGGTCGCCGCCGCCGCGCTTTCCGTTGCTTCTGTCTATGGCGCAGCGCCACGCATGGCCCGCGACCGCAGCATCCTATGCATCGCGATATCACAGTCGGGCCGGAGCCCGGACCTGCTGGCAAGCGCTCGCGCCTGGCAAGATCGCGGCGCGCGGCTCGTGGCTTTTGTAAACGACGAGACCTCGCCTCTCGCCGGAATGGCGGACGTCTTCATCCCCCTGAGCGCCGGCCCGGAGCGCTCGGTCGCCGCCACAAAATCCTTCATCGTTGCGCTGGCCGCCGAAGCCGCTCTTGCAGCCGCCTGGAGTGGAAATCAGGACATCTCCGCCGCACTGATAAAACTTCCGGATCAGCTGCGCGCCGCGCATGAGATCGATTGGTCAAACGCCCTGCCTGTTCTCAACAGGGACCAGAGTCTGTTCGTGCTTGGAAGGGGGTACGGCCTGTCAGTCGCGCGCGAGGCCGCCCTGAAGCTGAAGGAGACCTGCAGCCTCCACGCTGAAGCCTTCAGTTCAGCTGAAGTTCGTCATGGACCGATGGCTATCGTCAAGAAGGGATTCCCCATTCTGGCTTTCGCCGGCTCGGACGCGAGTGGCGCCGATGTGCTGAATGCTGCCGCCTCCTTCGCGGCGCGCGGGGCCGCTGTCGCTGTCATTTCGCCGAGGGGAACGACCGTGGGCCCGGATATCATCAACCTGTCATGCGAATGCGCGCACCCGACCGTTGAACCTGTCCTGCAGATACAAAGCTTCTATCGGTTGGTCGAACAGCTGGCCCGCCTGCGTGGGCTTGATCCGGATAATCCCGCCTTCCTCTCGAAGGTCACGCAAACAATATGAATGCGATACGCTTTCTGAACGGGCGGATTTTGTCGCCGGCTGGCCCGCTCGAGACTCCGACGACCATACACGTCTCCGGCGACCGGATTACATGCATCGACGAAAGCCCAGGCGACAACGTCGTGGACCTGGAAGGCGGCTGGCTGGCGCCCGGCTTGATTGACGTTCAGATCAATGGCGGCGGCGGCGCGCTATTCAACGATGCGCCGACAGCGGAGACGATCGACATCATCAGCGCCGCCCATCTGCGAAATGGCGTCACCGGCTATCTACCGACTCTCTTGAGTGATGAACTCAGCATCATCGCACGTGGTCTTGATGCCGTGGATGAAATCATCGAGGCCGGATCGACACAGGTTCTCGGAATTCATGTGGAAGGACCCTTCATCAGCCCCGTGAGGCATGGAATTCACCCGCGCGACAACATCCGACTTCTCGACAAGGATGCGATCAAGCTGCTCACAGCCCCGCGTCGCGGCAAGGTCATGGTCACGCTGGCGCCGGAGTGTTGCGAGCCGGACCAGATCGCTGCTCTCGTGAACGCCGGGGTCATCGTCAGTCTGGGCCATAGCAACACATCGGCGGAAACCGCAAAGACCGCCTTCGCCCTCGGCGCACGCGGCGTGACACACCTGTTCAACGCCATGTCGCCGCTGCATCACAGGGAGCCCGGCCTCGTGGGCGCAGCGCTTGACACTCCAAGTGCATGGTGTGGGCTCATCGCCGATGGAATTCATGTAGACCCCGTCGCCCTTCGCATTGCCTACCGCGTCAAGGGAGCCGATCGCCTGGTTCTCGTCAGCGACGCGATGCCGTCGGTAGGCACAGGGGCATCGGAATTCCTCCTGAACGGCCGGACCATTCGCGCGAGCGGGGGGAAGCTGACTGACGAACACGGTGCGCTTGCGGGCGCCGATCTCACCTTGGCGCAGGCGATGGCAAACGCTGTTGGCATGATGCGCATTACACCGTCAGAAGCCGTCGTCATGGCAGCTGCTTCCCCTGCCGCCTTTCTCGGTTTGCAGAACGAGCGTGGAACAATCGCGCCAGGCCGGCGCGCCGATCTCGTCTGGCTCGACGCCGCGCTGCAGCCTCGACAGGTGTGGTTGGGCGGGCATCGCGTCCATGCGTGAGAAAGGAGCGGAGGAGCTGTGACCAGGGTTGTCTGTTACGCGCCCGTTGCCGGCTGGTTGTCGGACCTGTCGAAGGTTCCCGATGCCGCTTTCGCGGGTGGCATGATCGGAGACGGCGTAGCAATTGATCCCGTCGAACCCCTGATCTGCGCGCCGTTCGACGGGGTGGTCATCGGGCTACCGGCGAGCAAGCATGCCGTGACAGTGCGCTCCGACGCCGGTATTGAACTGCTCATTCACGTTGGGCTGGAAACGGTGTCGCTCGCCGGTGCGGGATTTTTCGCCCATGTCGCTGAAGGCGCGCGCGTGCGGAAGGGCGATCCGCTGCTGACGCTGGACTTCGACATCCTCGTCGGTGGCGCCACAAGCCTGATGTCGCCCATCGTTGTGGTCGGCGGCGGACATTCGGTTAGCGTCATTTCACCAGAACGGGCGGTGAAGTCGGGCGAAGCGATACTGACGGTGGACACGGACCATACCGCTGCCGCGATCACAACTGCGTCGACCGCGTCACGCAAGATGCGGGCACGCCTGCCTCATGGCCTGCACGCTCGGCCGGCCGCGCGGATACGCAGCTGCGCCAGGGGTTTTGACGCGCGCACCATCATCTGGCTAGGCGACCGCCCGGCTGATGCGACGAGCATCGTTGCAATGATGGGACTCGGCGTCAGTGACGGCGACGAATTGCATCTGTCAGCGTCTGGCCCACAAGCGGAACAAGCGCTGGAAGCCCTGACCTCTCTCATAGCCGCCGGGCTCGAACAGGATGACCACGAAACGCAGCCGCCTCCTCCGCCACTCGCAGCGCACGCCATTCCGGCTGAGGAAGGCGAACGGATACTGACAGGCATAATGGCTGCGCCCGGCCTGACAAGCGGACGCGCGGTGCGCTGGCGTGAAGCCGAGATTGCGCCAGCTCACAATGGGCGCGGCCCGGCGCACGAACGTGAGGCGTTGCGTCAGGCTCTGGTCACGGTGCGCAGCCGCCTCAGAAAAAAATCCGTCTCAGGTCCGTTGCAGCAACAGGCGATCTTTGAAGCGCATCTCGGTTTTCTCGACGATCCTGGAATTCTGGATCAGGCGTACCGGGAAATCAACGAAGGGCGCAGTGCAGGAATGGCGTGGCGTAGCGCAACGCGCGCAATTGCAGACGTCTTCCGAGCAACCGGCGATGCGCGCACGAGCGAACGAGCGGCAGATCTTCTAGACCTCGAAAGACAGGTGCTCACCGAACTGACGAGCGAGATGCCGGTTGTTTCGCAAGAGCTTCCACCCGGCTCGATCCTCATCGCAGACGACCTGTTGCCATCACAGCTGATTGGTCTGGAAGACGGCATGATCGGAGGTTTTTGTACATCCGCCGGTGGCGCCACCTCGCACGTGGCCATTCTCGCCAACGCCATGGACCTGCCGGCGCTGGTCGCCATGGGGCCGGCGCTTAATGACGTGCCGGATGGCGCCCAGGTTGTTCTGGACGCCAGCGCCGGTCTCCTGGTCGTCCACCCATCCCCCCGGCGTTCCGCCGCCGTTGTGAAGGCGACCGCTGCCGCGACCGCTACCGCCGCCCTCGCCCACACGCTCGCTCAGGAACCCTGCCGAACTGCCGACGACATCCGTATCGAAGTGTTCGTAAACCTCGGCGACGTGACCAAGACCGCACAGGCCGTCGCGAGCGGCGCCGAAGGATGCGGCCTGCTGCGAACGGAGTTTCTTTTTCTGGAACGCAGAAGCCCTCCATCAGAGGACGAGCAGCTGGCTCAGTATCAGGCTATCGCCGATGCGCTTGATGGCAGACCATTGATCGTACGCACCCTGGACGCCGGCGGCGACAAGCCGCTTCCATACCTTCCGTCACCGCCGGAAGAAAATCCGGCTTTAGGCCTGCGTGGCGTACGCTCAGGCCTGCGACGGCCTGATATCCTGATGGCGCAACTCCGCGCAATCTGCCGCGTGCGATCGCGCGGAGACGTCGCGATCATGCTCCCCATGATCGCGACCGTGGCCGAGGTGATTGAAGCCCGAGCCCTATTGAAACGAGCCGCCGCCGAGCTTGGCGCACCCGTGCCCTTGCTGGGCATTGTATCTTATAGACTTCCGAAATATGACACTCTGTATGGGTATGACATACAATCTAGATGAAGCTTGATCGGCTGTCCCATTTCGCCGCCGTTGTCGAAACCGGCTCTTTTACCGCCGCCGCGCGGCGGCTGGGCGTTACCAAGGCTGTGGTCAGCGCCCATGTGGCTCGGCTTGAGGAAGAACTCGGCGCCACGCTGCTGACGCGCACGACCCGGCGGATCGGCACAACCGACGCCGGCCGCATGCTATATGACCGCAGCCGGACCATTCTGCGCGAGGCCGAAGAAGCCGTCAGTGAAATTTCCCAATCCCTGGCCGAACCGCGCGGGCTGCTGAGGGTAACAGCCCCCAATGATTACGGCGAAGCCGTGCTGATGCCGCTGGTAGCGCAGTTCAGTCAGCTTTATCCCGCCTGCCGGATAGAACTGGATCTCGGCGACAGTCTGAAGGACCTGCAGTCCGGCGACTGGGATATGGCAGTTCGCCTGGGCTGGCCGGTGGATTCCAGCCTGAAGTCACGCCGGATCGGCGCCTTCCAGCAATATCTGGTCGCGGGCGCGACCATGACCGCGCTACCGGATCATCCGGAGCAACTGCAAAACCATCCCTTCATCGCGAACTCCGCACTGCCGGACCCCCTCGGCTGGCGTTTTTCCGATGCAGCCGGATCGGAATGCGCGGTGAGGATCACAACGCCGATCGCCGCAGTGAACACTACGCCAGCGCTGCTTTGCGGCGCCCTGCACGGGGTTGGCCTTGCGGTGCTCCCGGACTTTCTGGTCGATGCGCCCCTGCGCGATGGTCGGCTGCGACGTGTTCTGCCGGAGTGGACACTCAGAAGTGGCGGCGTCCACATCGTCTATCCCCCCGCGCGCTTTCGTTTGCCGAAGGTCATCAGGTTTGCCGAAATGCTCATCAGCGCCGAGACCCGCCGGCAACACTCCCGCAGTTCAGAAAAAGAACTGGAGTGATGGGAGAGAGCCGAAATTCTGCCCGACGATACAGACCAGACGATCGTTCGCACGGGATCAACACTCGACTACATTGTCGAAGGCGGACACGCGATGGCCGAACCCAGCGACTCAAGGTTACGCGGATAACCTCGTCGCCGGCGACGGAACTACCCTTGCAATGGCGACGATAGCGGCAGCATCAGAAGCCCAGGCGAGTTGACGCCGCGCCTTGATCGGCGGACCACTCCTTCGCCGGCACACTGATAGCTTGTTCATAGAGAAGTTCGTCACATGAAAGTCGTTGTCCTTGGGAGCGGTGTTATCGGCGTCTCGTCCGCATACTATCTCATGCAGGCAGGACACGACGTTACCGTCATCGAGCGCCAGCCCGGGCCGGCGCTCGAGACCAGCTTTGCGAACGCAGGCGAAATTTCACCGGGTTACGCGTCGCCATGGCCTGCGCCTGGAATTCCGGAAAAGGCCTTGAAGTGGCTCTTCATGCGTCACGCACCGCTGATCATTCGTCCCCGTGTCGATGTGGACATGGCCGCGTGGGTGCTCGCCATGCTGCGCAACTGTACCTCGGGCCGCTATGCGCGAAACAAGAGCCGGATGGTTCCGCTTGCAGAATACAGCCGCGACGAGCTGCGTATCTTGCGGGATCGCCTCAGCCTTCAGTACGACCAGCGGGAAGAAGGAACGCTCCAACTCTTTCGCACGCAGCACCAGCTCGATGAGAGCGCAAAAGACATATCCGTATTGAAGGCCTATGGGGTCCCCTTCGAACTTCTGGACCGCACGGGCTGTGTCCGGGTTGAACCCGGCTTGACTCATTCGCGTGAAAAGTTTTCCGGCGGCCTGCGTTTGCCGAATGACGACACTGGCGATTGCTACAAGTTCACACGATCGCTTGCCACGTGGCTCGAGAACAACGGCGTTCGCTTTCGCTATGGCGTTCGCATCGAAGCCCTGCAGAACGACGGAAACACTGTCTCCGGTATCCAGACCAACGAAGGCGTCATTCACGCAGATGCGTTTGTCGCGGCCCTCGCCAGCTATACGCCCAAGCTGCTCAAGCCGCTTGGCTTGCGTGTCCCGGTCTACCCGATCAAGGGGTATTCGATCACCGCGCCGATATCCGAAGCCGCACGCGCACCCGTCTCAACGCTTCTGGACGAAACCTACAAGATTGCGATCACGCGCCTTGGCGATCGTATTCGTGTCGGCGGTATGGCAGAGATTGCCGGCTTCAGTCACGATCGCCCCTCGCGGCGACGCGACACGCTGATCTTCTGCTTGAACGATCTGTTTCCGGAAGCAGCCCAGACGGAGAACCTCGAACTCTGGTCGGGGCTACGACCGATGACGCCCGACGGCCCTCCGATCGTCGGCCGCACACGCCTCCGCAATCTCTATATCAACACCGGCCACGGCACGCTGGGTTGGACGATGGCTTGCGGTTCCGGCCGCGTGCTGGCCGATCTCGTCTCGGGAACGAAGCCTCAGATCGACGCGGAGGCCCTTTCGCTCTCCCGATTCTAAGGAGCGACCGCGAAGCGCCACAATAGATAATCTTTTCGTTCTTCGGGCGCGTCGACATTCGCAGAAGACTATCAAGTCGTTCCTGGATGAGTCCGGACTGCACGAGGATGCTCACCAGCGGGTAACTCCCGTGATCGCGCATGGACCGCCTGCGGTTATCCTGTGCAAGTATGCGACCGAGCGACGCGCCGACCTTACTGCCATTGGCGCATACAGCCGAAGTTTAGCGTTCCACTTGCTTGTGGGCGGCACAGCGCGACGCATCGTGGATGCCGTGCCCGGCGATGTTCTTGTTGTTCGAGCGCCTCGACCCGACTAGCGTCTCACGGGCCAGCGCTTGTGCTGGCGAACGACAAACAATGGCGCGGCAGGGAACAGGAATAGATGCAAAAAGGAGGCAGCGCGATCAATGAGTAAGGAACTCATCCTGATCGTGATGGTTGCCCTCCCCTACCTTGGCGGTCTGGTTGCGACCTGCCTGCCTAAACAGGCGCGAAACATTGCGGCTACGCTCGCGATGGCCATCGCATCGAGCGGGGTTCTGTGCGCCGCGCTGCTCTATCCGGAGATAGCCGCCGGCAAAACCACACAGGTCGAAGTGGCATGGCTCCCGTCGATCGGATTGAATCTGATATTCAGGTTGGACGGACTGTCGTGGCTATTCGCAATCCTGGTGCTGGGCATTGGAGCGCTTGTTGCGCTTTACGCACGTTACTACATGTCGCCCAAGGATCCCGTTCCCCGCTTCTTTTCATACCTTCTGGCCTTCATGGGGTCGATGCTTGGCGTCGTGATGTCAGGCAACCTCATTCAGATTGTCGTCTTCTGGGAACTGACCAGCCTCTTCTCGTTTCTCCTGATCGGTTACTGGCATCACAACCAGAACGCACGCGACGGCGCATGGATGGCGCTGACCGTGACCGGTGCGGGCGGGCTGTGCCTGCTAGTTGGCATGATAATGCTGGGCCATATCGTCGGCAGCTACGAGCTTGCTGCTGTTCTCGCTTCCGGGGATGCAGTACGCGAGCATCCGCTGTATTTGCCAACCTTGGTGCTGATCC
>DAINAT010000014.1:0-48791 GCA_036733305.1 Hyphomonadaceae bacterium | reverse complement strand
TTGGTGATCATGACCGGGAGGCTTTCCGCGGTGATCGGCTTGGGTAGGTAGTCGTCCATTCCGGCTTCCCGGCACGCCGCGATCTGGTCCGGCAACGCCTGAGCTGTCATGGCGACAATGGGAAGGTTGCTACGGTTAGGGATCGCGCGAATCAGGCGAGTTGCCGTCAGCCCGTCCATGCGAGGCATCTGCACGTCCATAAAGACGATGTCGTAGTGTTGAGTCTGAACAAGCGCTGTCGCCTCCTGCCCATCGGACGCCAGATCAACCAGATGTCCTGACGTCGCCAGAAAAGCTACCGCGAGTTCCCGGTTGAGGTCGACATCATCCACAACAAGGACCCGCAGTTTTTTGCCGGGAGCGACAACAGCTGGCGGCGCGTCACCGAGCGGTCTTGGGATCTCCGTGGAGCGCGCAATAGGCAGATTCAGCTCGAC
The DNA here is from genome assembly GCA_036733305.1 of Hyphomonadaceae bacterium. GTDB lineage: Bacteria > Pseudomonadota > Alphaproteobacteria > Caulobacterales > Hyphomonadaceae > UBA7672. The sequence continues at coordinate 48,354 of DAINAT010000014.1, read as the reverse complement.
CCAGAATGTCGTCCCCTCCCCGAGGAGAGATTCAACGCCGATCTGCCCCTTCATCAGGTCAACAAGGCCTTTTGTGATCGCTAATCCCAAGCCGCTTCCGCCAAAACGTCTGTTGATCGAGGAGTCGATCTGCGAGAATCGAACAAAAAGTTGATCCAGACGATCTCTGGGAATTCCGATGCCGGTATCGCGCACCGTGATCCGGAATGCTTGATAATCCCGAACGGATGGAAGTGTGTGAACCGAAATCGCAACGCTGCCCTGATCCGTGAATTTTACGGCATTGCCGATCAGGTTCAGGAGAATCTGGGTCAGTCTCGTGTCATCGCCCACCAGATATGGCGCGAGGGTTTCGTCCAGTCGCGTTTCCAGTCGAAGGTTTTTTGCATCAGCTTGCAAGGTGAGCGAGTCCACGCAACGGCAGATTGTCTCGCCGACCGAAAACGGTCGTTGCTCAAGGCGGATACGGCCTTCGTCCAGAGTGGAAAAATCAAGAATGTCATTGACGACCGTCAGCAGGCTGCGGCTCGACATTGCAACGAGATCAACATGCCTTCGCTCGGCTTGCGGCAGCGCGGCGCTTCCGGCCAGCAGTTGCGTGAACCCGATAATGCTGTTGAGAGGTGTCCGCAGTTCATGGCTCATATTTGCGAGAAATTCCGCCTTAGCCTCCGCCGCCGCCTCTGCCGCCACACGAGCCTCGGCCAGCGCTTGCTCCAGCTCCTTCCGCGCTGTCACGTCGCGAGCCGAGTCCTGAATCTCGCTCGGCCTCCCCGCTTCGTCGAAAAGAATTTTGGGAATTCCTTCCAGCCAGATGATCCGGCCATCCTTGCGTCGCGCGCGAAACGTGTACGGCCGTGGCGGTGCGTTCGGGCCGTCGGAGATGAGTTTCGCAAAAAAGCCCTCCACGTCCTCCAAATCTTCACGGTGGGTATGAGCCATGGTCGTTGTGCCCAGCATTTCCTCTTGGCTAAATCCCATGACCGTTTCACAACTGGGACTGACAAAACGAATGACGCCGTTCATGTCCATGCGCGCAACCATGTCACGCGACGTTTCCGCTATGGCTCGGAATCTGTGCTCGCTCGCGCGGGGTGCTTCGGTTGCGGTGTGCGCCGCCAGGTTGGCGTCCCGAAGCTCATCCTCGAGCTGACGCCTTGTCGTCACGTCGCGATAAGTGGTCACGACTTCAACTGGAGCCCCGTCGGCATCGCGAATGATACTTGGGTTACCTTCCAGCCAGAGGACGGCTCCATCAGTGCGCGGAACACGAAATTCCCTGCGAATTGACCGATCCGGTTCGGCGCCGCTGAACAGATCTTCCAATGTCTTGATGGCGAACGCGCGATCTTCCGGCGCTGCGAAATCGATCGTCGAGCGCCCTACCGCCTGTTCGGGTGTGATGCCGAGGATCCCGCAAGCGGGCGACGCGTAGGAGATAATTCCGCCCTTGCCCAACCTGACAACGATGTCGGTTGAATAATCAGCTAGCGCTCGATAACGATTTTCGCTTGCGCGTGCTTCAACTCCTGCACGCTCAGCTTCTTCTCTTGCCGCACGCAGCGACGCGCTTGCGCGCGCGCGTTCGGCCAGCGCCATTGCAACCGGAAGTGACGTTAGGGTCATGACCGCCAAAAAGCCCTGAAGCACGAGAACGCGGTCGGTCTCGGACCCAGGGATCAACTGAGTAGGCCCGTAGCCAACAACGGATGCCCAGATGGCTACGCAAGCGGTTACAAGTATGGACATCGCCGTGGCGGTAAGTCCGCCACGGAAAGTCGCGAGAATCACGACTGGGTAAACCAGAAACAGCAGTGGATAGCTTCGCTGGCCAAAGACGGCAAAAAGAACCGTCACGAGAATGGCGACGCCAAGTCCCCACTCCGTGAAAGACCTGCGCGGAAACACTCCTTCGGCGCGTGTAGAACCGACTACCAGAAGGGCTGGCGTAAAAATCAGCATCCCTAATGCGTCAGCGGCAAACCAGACGCCCAACGTCTCTAAAAAAGTAGCCTTAGTGGTCAGGACGCAGGCTGCGATTGCGGCGGATGCCGCTGGCGCGATCCCGCCAGCAATAAATACGAAGCGAAGAAGTGAGTGCGGGCGTGAGATATCGAACGTCGCGCCCTTGGGGCGGAGGAAATAAATACAGACTGCCATTTCGACGACGTTAGCGAGCGTAAGGGCCAGGCCGTTGAAGACCGTGTCGCCCATAGCGAGATCAACGGCCACATTACTGGCGGCGCCGATGGCAATCACGACCGCGGGAGATGCGCCTGGCCAGCGAAGGATGATCGCAAGCAGGAGCGCATTCAGAGGCCAAATGGACGCCACACGGCCTGCGTCCTGCGTGAACTGATGACTTAGAAAAACAACCCCTGCCGACAGACCTGCAAGACACAGGGCAGAAGCAACTGTGCCTGCGCTGATCTCCATGGCGCCAAACCATGGAGTTTGGGGGCGTGAAGCGTCCTGATTAAAATTCCGCATGCGTGCGATCCGGCTATCTCTGTCAAACTGTATCAATTTGCACCGCACGACTACCGGCCTGCCCTGAGCGAGCTTCACAATTGATCATGAGCTCGCGGGTGGATCGCCGCTACGAGTCGAGAACTCGCTCTCGCCGCCGGGGCCACTTAAGAGGGCCCCGCCAGGACCAGCAGGCGGCGTTCCGCCAATCGGAACGTGTCGCGCTTGCCGGCGGCGCTGAAACGCAACCGCAACTCTTTAACGCAGATGGCCAGGATCACATGGCTTTGCGACCTAGCCCTCAACTTTAAATTCTCGCGCCCTCGCGAAGTCGGCTTCGGACCGCAACGCCGTGAGCATTATTACAGGAATTCGCCTGAGAATCGGATCTGCCTTGAGAGCCACGAGAACTCCGAAGCCATCGAGCACCGGCATGTTTGCGTCGAGAAGAACTAGGTCAGGAACGCGTTTCTCGATCACCCGGAGCGCCTCTCTGCCGTCGTGCGCCACTCTGGTTTCGTCACCGTCCGGCTGGAGAACCGCCACCGCAAGCTCAGCAAGCAGGACGTCGTCATCCACGACGAGAATGTAGCCGCGGCTCATGCGACCGCTCTCAACTTTCTCCAGGATACTGCGCCCCCTAACTGAACGAAGAAATAAGCACGCGAATCTCGCAGTTTGCTCGCAGAATTGAGAGCGGCGCTGCAAGCGTTTTTTCACGCCGCTGTGAGATGGATGCGCTTGATCACGAGAGCCTCGCCATGCCGAACAAAACGAATCCGACCAATCGCGTCATACTCGTAGCAGACGATGACCCGCTGCTAGTCATGCTGCTTGAGCATCACCTGTCAGCGGCTGGATATCGCGTGGTCTCCGCCCCTGATGGCGAGGCCGCCCTCGCGCTGCTCGACTTGGAATCACCTGATGCGATGATTCTCGATCAGATGATGCCCGTGATGGGCGGTCTTGAGGTGCTGCGTCACCTTCATGCTGAATCTCAGTTACAGCAACTCAAAGTTCTGATGCTGACGACCCTGAAGGGCGAAGATCATGTCATCGGCGCCCTGCGATTGGGCGCGTCTGATTTTCTCACCAAGCCTTTCAGCCCTAATGAGCTTGTCGCGAGGATCGAAAGACTCGTTCCGCGGGCGGCGGCATGAACGACCTGCTCAAACTGTCTGCGCTAGTCGCCATCTACTCAGTCTGCGCGCAAGGAGCATCGGCCGATCCGGCTTTACGGATTGATGCTGGCGTCAGCCAGAGCAGGCTGTCGGGCGGATTGCAGGACTGGCGCGAGACTTTCGTCGCCATCTCGCGCCCGTTCAAGGACGGATGGGCGACGGCCTTGAAGGTCGAGGAACAGGAACGCTTCGGAAAGCATGATCTTTATTCGGAACTGAGAATCGATCGAACACTGCCGCACGGATCGTTCTACCTTGCGGCCGGTGGGGCGACTGAAGCGGACTTCCGGCCTGAATTCGGCCTGAAGGTGGGCGGCGCGATGGACCTGGCGGCTCGGGCGGACGTAACGCGCCTGACGCTGGATGCTGACGCATCGCGGTTCGCTTCGGGCGATATCTATGCACTGAAGATTGGTCTCGATCATCTCTTCACTGCTGAAGGTCTGCGAGGAGGCCTCCAGGCTGTCGCCGTGGGTGAGCGCGGCGGGCCGGCGCTGATGGGCTTTGTTCTTCGCGCCGACATACCCCTGGCGCCACAGATCCATGCCCGGATCGCCTATGTTGAAGCGCCGGAGACGACAGAGGGAATCGTCACACGTGTTCAGGGATGGACAGCCGGCGTTCGTTTCGATGCGAGCGACACACTGCTCTTTCGACTCGACTTAACCCGCGAGGATCGAGGCCCGTATGATCGGGAAGAGGTGTCGGCTGGCGCGGCATACAGATTTTGACATGAACCTGCTCAGCTTCCTCTGGACTCTGTCCGTGTCGCTCGCGTCTGTGTCCTTTTTTGGCCTGGCGATGATACTGATCGCGCGGCCCTTTGGAGCATGGCGCGACAGGCGCATCGCCCGCGCCAGAGCCGGCATTCTTCAAGTCCTGATGAAGTCGAGCATATCAACGCGCGTTCTTCGGCGGAGCGTTAGGCGAGCAGCAAGGCTCGACGCGCTTGCGCCATTGGTTCTCGAGGTGCTTGGGTTGGTTCGCGGCGAGACCCGGAAGGATTTTGTCGAAGATCTTACCAGAGCGGGAACCGCGGAGGCCCTGCGCCGGCGCCTGCAGGATGGCAAACCGCAGGATCGTCAATGCGCAGCAGAGGCTCTCGCCGCTTTTGCGCCCGGCGAGTCGGAGGCCGCGCTTCAGCAAGCGTGGTGGGACTCGCATCCGGACGTGCGCTTCGCAGCCATGCGTGCCTCGATCCTGATCGGAGCGCCACCCGCCTTTTCCGACATACTGGCCATTGCGGGGAATGCCGCGCCGCGCAACCGCGCGCGGGCTCTCGCACTAACCAAACTGATGGCGGAAAAATTCCCACGCAACGGCCGGCATATTCTGGTGCTCGCCGACACTCCAATCGCAACGCGCGTCGCCATCATAGAGGGGCTTGCCGCCAACCTGGATCAGGGGGCATTCGATGCGCTAATTGCGATCGCAGATGACGCGGCGCCTCAAGTCCGAGCAGCCTGTATTGCCGCCATTGCACAACGACCCGGAGTGGCGAGCGATGAGCTTGTCATGCGAGGATTGGGCGATGCCGACTGGACTGTTCGTGCGAGCGCCGCTTTGGCGGCCGGCCGGGTTCGGCTCGCTAGGGCGGAACCAGAATTGCGCGCACTGCGGCATGACGAGCATTGGTGGGTCCGCCTGCGCGCGAGCGAAGCACTCCTGGTCCTGGAGTCGGCGGACCGAGACACGGTCGCAGCATGAGCCCATTTCCGAACCTCGCACTGGCCGGTATCGAGTTAACCGCGTTGGCGCTTGTACTGCTTGCCAGCGTACAGAACGGACTGCACGTCGTGCAACTCGTCCTCGCGGCGCGCGCCCTGCGGGATGATCCGCCCCAACCGCGCTCCGAACTTGTCTGGCAACGCACTTCGGAAGAAGCACCCTCCATCAGCATCCTCGCCCCCGCTTACAACGAAGCAGAAACAATTGTCGAAAGCGTGCGGTCTCTGCTGCTGCAACAGTACCCGTCCTTCGAAGTCGTTGTCATCAATGATGGATCCACTGACGGAACGCTCGAAGTTCTACGAGATGCGTTCGGGCTTGAACAGGTTCGACGCGATAGCGCAGCTACCCTTTCGCACACGCCCGTCCGAGGCCTGTTTACCTCGCGCCTGCAGCCTGCCCTACTTGTGATTGACAAGGAGAATGGCGGCAAAGCCGACGCGCTGAATGCGGGCCTTAATTACACCAAAAACGCAGTCTTCTGCTCGATGGATGCCGACTCGATTCTCGAACCGGACGCGCTGCTACGCGCCGTGCAGCCGTTTATCGCCGACCCGGAGCGTGTCATCGCTGCGGGCGGAACCGTTCGAATTGCGAATGGATGTCTGGTCGCCGGTGGGCGCGTGAAGCGGTATCGACTTCCTCGAGACCCACTCGCCCTGCTTCAGACCGTCGAGTACATGCGCGCGTTTCTCATGGCGCGATTGGCCTGGAGCCGTGTTGGAACACTTACGATCATTTCCGGCGCCTTCGGGTTGTTTCGTCGGAGCGCTGTCATCAAAGCGGGCGGCTATGCGCGCGGTCTGGTTGGAGAGGACATGGAACTTGTCCTGCGCCTGCACCGCCTCCAACGCGAGCAGAAGCGCGAGTACAAAATAGCCTTCGTTCCTGAGCCCGTTTGCTGGACGGAGGCTCCGGAAACCCTTAAATCGCTGTCTCGGCAGCGCAGACGATGGCAACGCGGATCACTTGAGGCCTTCGCACTGCACCGGACCATGCTGTTCAACCCGCGCTATGGCCGCATAGGTTTCGCTGGACTGGGGGGCGTCCTGGTTGTCGATGTCCTCGGACCGGTCGCCGAGATTCTCGGATACCTATTGTTGCCTACATTCTGCTTGCTCGGAGTCTTATCGGTCGAATTCCTCTTGGCCTTTCTGGCGGTCAGCATCGTTTTCGGCATCGCGGTCAGCGTCGGCGCCCTCGTACTGGAAGAGCAGCAACTGCGACGAGCGTCGCAGAGCCGTGACCTATTGGTCCTCGCCGCTTGGGCAGTTGTCGAGAATTTGGGATACAGGCAGCTCAACTCAGTGTGGCGGCTGATGGGCTGCTGGGACTGGCTGCGCGGCGGTCGCGGCTGGGGTGAAATGCAGCGCAAGGGCTTTGCCCGCGCCTGAATCGTGCCACAGGGTATACTACCAATCCGCCGCCGCCGGGTCTCTGCTCATTTGTTGGAGCTTCGCAGCGGATCCGTTACCGCAACTCGTAATTGTACCGGTAAGTCATGTTCTGGCGCGAAGGCCACCCCAATGTAGGCGTCCGGCCTGCCTGAGGGGCGCGCTCGGCTTCGCCGGCGTCCAAAGATGACCTCTATGCCGCCATGGCGTCAGCTGAATGGGCTATCGGTACCTGCGGGCCCAAGTCGACGTCCGGATCGCTGCCCGCACGTTGGAAATCTTCCTCAAGGGCGAGCGGATCGTAGCGCATCGCCGCGAAGGCACATGTGGCCGGCACAACACCCAGCTCGATCACATGCCGGAGAACCATCGCGCCTACGCCGACTGAACGATCGAGAGGGTCACGGCGGACGCCAACGCGATCGGCGGCTCGCAAGACGGGCAAATCATGTCTTGGCACGAGCGCCGAAGCTTACCGCGCTACTCCGCAAGACTTGGATGCCAGAAAATCTCCCTTCTCACGATTTTTGAACCGGCGCTGGTTGACACTCGACCGACTAGACGCTCGTGAAAACTGAGAGTTTGGCGCCTGGTGTTAACCATTCCGGTGCAGCCTCATCCTCAAAAAAGGAATTGACGTGCAAGACGAAGACGAGCGGCTCGCAGAGGTCGAGCACTTCCAGCCGCGGGATACCGCCTCCACGCCTGCGCTGGACCGGCTCGCGCAACTTGCGGCAAGCCTGTTCCGGGCGCCAATGGCGGCAGTCAGTCTCGTAGATGGCGACCGGCAGTGGCTGAAGGCGCGCTGCGGCCTCGACCTCACCAGCACGGCTCGTGAGCACGCGCTCTGCTCGCACGTGCTGCCACTTGGTCCGTCAGGAATACTCGTCGTGCCCGATGCGGCGCAGGACGCTCGCTTTGCCGCCAACCCGCTGGTGACCGGAGCGCCGTGTATCCGTTTCTACGCCGGAGCGGCATTGACGTCGCGACAGGGACACGTTCTCGGCGCGCTTTGCGTCATCGACAGCCGGCCACACCCAGAGCCCGATAAGGACAGCCTGAACCAACTGCGCGTGCTCGCAGACGCTGTTGTGGATCTTCTCGAACTGGAGCGCATCGCCCGCGCGCAGGACGAGCAGGTGAACCTCCTGAAAATGGCCGAAGGCGTTAGCGGAATGGGTCACTGGCGTCTGGATCTGCGCTCCAAGCGTGTGGTCTGGTCAAAGGAAGTCTACGCCATTCATGGACTATCTCCGGATTCCTTCGACCCGAACCTCGACAGAGCGGTCGACTTTTATCATCCGGATGATCAGCCCAAGTTTCACGCAGCGCTCGATGAAGCTATTTCGAGCGCGGGGCCGGTAGGCTTTCAGCTACGCCTGCGGTGCGCCGATGGTGACGTGCGCGACGTTGTTGGCCGCTCGCTCTGCGAACGCGACAGGTCGGATACGCCGGTCGCGGTCTTCGGCGTGTTCCAGGACATCACCGAACACACGCGCGCGCTTGCCGCCGCCCGACGAAATGAGGAGCGATATCGCCTGCTTGCGGAGAATATGGCGGACGTTGTAACGCGAATCCGCCCCGACGGGTCGAGCAACTACATTTCTCCTGCGATCCAACAGCTGCTTGGCTATCGTCCCGAGGAGATGGCGGGCCGTTCGGCGCAGGATTTTGTCCACCCCGAGGATCAGGCCGCGGTTGTTTCCGTTTTCGCGACGCTTTGCCGGAGCGAGGCGCAGCGCACAATCGAGGTCAGGGCCGTCAGGAAGGATGGCGCGCTTCGCTGGGTAGAAGTGAGCTTCCGATCCATGCCGATGGAGAAGGGAGGCTTCGAGATCGTCGCTGTCATTCGCGACATCACAGCGCGCCGGGAGCTTGAGAGCGCCGCGGCCGAACGCGAACGCCTCTACAGACTGCTGGCGGACAACAGCATCGACCTCATCAACCGCAGCAGTCTTGACTGCGAGATTCTCTATGTTTCACCATCTGCCCGCGAGCTTACCGGCTATGAGCCAGACGAGCTGATCGGACGCAAGACCACGGACCTCATCCATCCCGAGGACTGGCCCTATGTCCGTCGCGCCTACACAAAACTGGTTCATTTCGGTCATGCGGCGCGCGTTGAGCCGATCACCTACCGGATGATGCGCAAGGATGGCGCGCATGTCTGGGTTGAGGTCGCACCAAAGCTGGTCTGGGACGGCGACAAGCCGATCGAGTTTGTCGATGTGGTCCGCAATATCTCCGCACGCAAGGCCGTCGAGGAGGAGCTGGTCGAGGCGCACACGGCCGCAGAGGCGGCTGCCGAAGCCAAGGCGCAGTTCCTCGCCACCATGAGTCACGAGCTACGTACACCACTCACGAGCATTCTCGGCTTCACCAAACTCCTTGCCGAACAACCAAACCATTCCGAGCTTTCGGCCAGGTGCCTCAAGCATCTTGATGTGGCCAGCCGTGCGCTCCTGAGTACGGTCAACGACATCCTCGACTTCTCCAAGCTGGAAGCCGGTCAGGTCGCGATCAGCCCGGTCGCTACAGACGTGCGTCAATTCTTCAGGATGACGCTGGACCTCCTGTCACCCCAGGCGACAACAAAAAACCTCGCGCTACTGCTCGACATTCACACCGACGTGCCTGTCCTGCTGGCAATCGACCCGGACCGGGTCCGCCAGATCGTGCTCAATCTTGCCGGCAATGCGATCAAGTTCACGGCTGCAGGAAACGTTGCGCTGTCAGTCGCTTACGACGCAACCACCGGCCAGCTGAGCTTCGCTGTGACAGATACGGGCACGGGAATACCGTCTGACCGACTGGGTCTGCTCTTCCAGCGCTTTTCGCAGGTGGACGGCGGCAATGCACGCACAAATGGCGGTACGGGACTTGGTCTTGCCATCTGCAAGGAGTTGACCGAGCTCATGGGCGGCCGCATTGGCGTTGACAGCAAGCTTGGCGCCGGCAGCCGCTTCTGGTGCACGATCAATGCCGAAGCGGTGGCCGCCTCGGGCAATAATGAGCTCGACGAACGGCCAGGCCGCCTTTCGGGGATCCGCGTGCTCGTGGCTGACGATCATCCGCAACACCGGGAACTCGCAATGACGATCCTCAAGCTTGCCGGTTGCGAGATCACCGAGGCACGGGACGGATTTGAGGCGCTGACACTTTCCATGCGGACGCCGTTTGATGTGATGCTGATCGACATGATGATGCCGGGCCTGACTGGAATCGAGACGCTTAAATCTATTCGGCGTAGCCGCGGACCGAACGACACAACACCCGCCCTCGCGTATACGGCCGCAGACGCCGGTGAGGCGGCCACCCTCGTCGCAGCCGGTTTCGCAGGCGTCGTCTTCAAGCCTGTTCAACCCTCACGCCTTATTCACGCCATCAGCAATGCGACGGAGATTCTTGCCCATGCCTGCTAACCGCCTCAGCATTTTCGTAGCTGAAGATGATGATCTCATCCGCGAGCTCGTGCGGACACGCCTGGAACTCGCCGGCTTTCACACACGCTGGGCAGACAACGGTCCCGAAGCGATGTCGCAGTGCAACCTCGTCAAGCCTGCCGCGCTGATCCTCGACATCAACTTGCCCGGACTGGATGGGCTTTCGATCTTGGCCCGGTGGAAGGAACGCGGGGTCACGCCGCCTCCAACTCTGATGCTGACCGCGCGCCACAATGCAGCTGACGTGAAGGAGGCCATTGCGCTTGGGGCGAAGGACTATCTGACCAAGCCGTTTAGCGACTCCATTCTCCTGTCGCGTGTCGCCCGACTGGTTCGCAGCGTAACCCCGAGGTCCGCACCGCTCCCCTCACCCGAGCATGACGACGTCTTCCTGTAGATGATCGCAAAGGTCGAGCTGGCGAAATCTTATTGGCGTCGTGCCACTCGACTGCCGCGATCCTACAGATGATTGGTGTCCCGCGACCAGATAAAAGCTGTTGCCTGGCGCTAGCGATGGGTCGAGGGGCGGGTCATGCAGAGCATCGATAGGGTCCCTCAAAATTGTCGGATCCTGCGCCTACCTCTCGGCAAGTGTCGACGGGTAGCAACCGAAGGTCCTGGCTGTCATGCCCAGAGCCTCGGCGCGCCCCTGATGCTCTCGGGTCTCGCGGATCCACACAGACAGGTAGACCCTCTCAACTTGGCATAGGGCGCTGTCGCACTCCTGCGATCGCCCATCTTCTGGACGAATCGGCACCGTCACCGACGAGGATGATCTGCCCGCTCCTCCGAAACCACCCTCGCAGGAATTCGGGCGCCTTCGTTGAATGGGCAGTTAGCCCGGGCTGACCTCGGGGGCGGCAATTTTGCCTTGCACTGCGGACTTCAAGGCGGCGATCAGCGACAGCTTTTGTTCGGCAGCCAGCTCGGCCTCCAATGCCAACGTGTGGAGACAATCGATGTGGTCGTTGAGCAGCGTCAGGTCTGGCCTCTCCCGCACGCCAATTGCGGACAAGTAGCGGCCGAAGGACTTTGCCGCCTCGCCTAGTGCGTCGTCACTTGCCTGGTCGGTTCTTGTTTCGAGTTTCATAACCGAGAGGTAGATGGCGCGCAGCTTCTTGTAGGGCTCGGGCGGAAGTGCGCTCCGATATTCGCTCATTTTCTGGACGCAGAGTCGGACTGCCGATCGATTGCTCTCCGAACTCCAGAGAGGCCCAGCAGTAGGCGCCTCGTCAGGATCCGCTGCGCGCCGCAGGGGCCCCTTGTAGTCCTGGAGCATCACGCGCCTACGACATGGGCCAACGTACGTAGGACAATCGACAAACGGACGCGGACGATCGACAACCGACCGGATGCGCGCCATCAGCGTCTGCATCGTGAACGGCACCGCGACAACTTCATCCACCCCGACGGTGCGGGATGCTTCCAGAAACGAGCGTGTGGGAGCATCCGTCGTTAGAATGATGGACGTCTCCCGCGGCACGAAATTAAAGCCGTGCCTAATCTGCTTGGCAAAGGTCAATCCCGAAAGTCCCGGGAAATCAGCCGCCATTACGATGATCTTCGGCCTGTGCTGATCGACCAGCTGTACGAGATCCGCCTGGCTCGCCGCTTGAATCAAGTCGCGGAAACCTGCAGTCCGAAGCACGTCGGAGATCATGGCGCGAGTGTGGCGGCCCGCGTCCCCAACCAGAATGCGCGGTGGAACCGCCATCTGCGATGTCCTTCCTTGAATCAACGCGCGCCACTTGGGTATGGGTCGTTCTGATCCGCCCTCTGCAAGGACCTTACGGCGCGGGTGTTTACAAGCCTTGAAGCGCGCGACCTGTGCCGCTGCGGAAATTCCTGGACCCATACCCACTCTGGGGCATTCGTCGGCGCGCCCGTTGGTGCGCCCGTTGGTGCGATGTTACTAGTCTCCCAACCAAAAACGCACGCTCCCGCGATGCGTGCATGCCTCCACTTGCGGCAGACAGCGCAAGCTCTGACGCAGTCGCGGGCTGGCGGTTGAATCGCTCCAAGGGATCAAAAAAGGGGCCGCCGCCTTTCCGGTAGCCCCTTCTGATTTTGAGCCAAGCGATCTCTACTCAGCCGCGACCGCAACACCCGAGCTCGTCAATACGAACTTCCCAGCACGAACCGGCGTAATCAGCATGTCGGGCAGATAGCCTGCCCCTTCGAACGCCTCGCTAACCTTGGCGGCGAGTTCCTCCTTCCTGAGCTTGCCATGAGCCTTCAGCGTTGCTTCCTGCGATCGCTGCGATTGGCTGATCAATCCGGGCGCCTCGGCGAAGATCGCGAGCAGGTCTACCTTGGACAGACGTGTCCAGTACGACGCGTCCGCCTGCCAGAACTGACGCATGTCCAGATCGAGGATTTCTGCGAGCCTATCGGCCAGTAACTGGCGACGATTGTCGGCCAGCGAGCCCCTCTCATGCACGAGATCGACCGCATCCGCGACGATTACCGCGAGAACAGACACGAGGGTTTCGGCAGGCTGCATGAGGCACCAGTCGAGCACCTCGTCCTCATCGTCAGGTACATGCGCCAGAATTGCGCTGCGGGTTTCAACGAACGCTTCCAGGTCGTCGACATGCGCGGCGCTCGCCGACACACTGACGCCGGACAATTCGCTTCGGAACACGGTTCGCATGATCATCGCGGCAACGGTGACGGCCAGAGCGGTCTCCCGATCCCGCGCCAGCAGGAGACGAATCGCGCGCGCACGTGCCGTCGACAAATCGCGGATCACAGACTTTGGGAGTCCGCAAGTGTTCTCCGGCTCTGGAGATGCGACTACCTCGTCGTCAGCGACAACGTCATCACCGGTCTCTGCCCTCTCCAACCGTTTGCGGATGTCCTTGAGCTTCTTCTCGTCAGGCTGCCGGACAACGCCCAGCGTGGCATAGGCTTCACCGTCATGAGCGATCGCGATGACCACGCCAGCGTGTGCGATGAGATCCGCGTTCCAGACGCGGGCTGACTGCCGCAGGGTTTCGATTGAGGCGGCGAGCGTATCCCGTTCTTCCCAGCGTGGATCCTCCTCGATGCTGTCTTCATCCAGTGCGGCGTCGAGCGCATCCAGTTCGTGACGCAGGCGGGTCAGTTCGGCCTCTTCTGCATCCGTGTATTCGCGGCAGTCGGGCTGAAGGCGCATCGCAGCATAGCCGCCATCGGCACGGCCCTGACCAAGGCTTGTCTCGACCCATCCCCAGCCTTGCGCGACCCAGCTATCCCGTTCGCTTGCGAGCTTCTCTTCAGCCAGTTCCGCCATCAGTGCCGGATTTTCAACATAGACGGCTTCGGCGTCGAAAAGGTCGCGCACGACTCTACCACCGGCGCGTTCATAGGCCTCAAGGCCCACGAAACTGGCGAGTCGGTCAGAGGCGCGCATGCGTCCTTCCATTAGACGTGCGCGGACGGACCCTGCGTGCGATACCGGTTTGCCGAGACTGCGGAATACCGCTTCCTGCTGCGCGTGATCTTCAACGAGACAAAAGGCGCGTGCAGCTTCCAAGCTCACGTCGCCGCGCTTCCACGCCGCCTTGATCTTCGGAGACAGGCCGGCAAGCGCAAGGCGTTGATCGATATGCCGATGCGTCACGCCAAAACGCTGCGCGATCTGCTCGCGGGTCGCACCCTCCGCGACAAGTGCTGCGTAGGCATCTACTTCATCCATCGCGTCCATGGCGACACGATGAACATTCTCGGTCAGCGAGACCTCTCGACCCTCCTCCAGCGCGACGACGTTGCAGGGAACCGGAAAGTCCTTGGCGATGAGACCGTCCTTGGCGAGCTTCTTCAGCGCCATCAGACGCCGGCCTCCGGCATCGACTTCAAATCGATCTTTCTGGGCGACAACGCAGAGGTTCTGCAAAAGCCCACGTGATGAGATCGAGGCTGCAAGTGCGTCGATATCGGCTTTGCGATCCTTGCGCCGCACATTCCGGGGAGAAACGACCAGGTTGTTGAGTGGAACATACTGAAAGTTCTGAGTTTGGGCAGTCATTGGGTAAGCTCCTATGAGCATTCCCGGCAGCAGACATGCGACGCCGGGGCCGCTTGCGCGACCCCGCTCCTGGGCCTGCCGCAAGAGGCCGCTGCTCAAGGGCGAAGAGCGCAGCGTCCCTTGAACAGCGGACGCGGCAGGCCAAAAGGGGACGACGCGCGAGCGGTCCCGGCGCACAGCTCTCAGGCTCGCCCGCTCGATACTAGAATGCCACCAGCATGCTGACGCGACCGAGCACCTCATGTGCCGACGTCACGCCAAAGTATCGCCCATCGTAGGAGTCCGCCGTGTCCCCAAGAAGCATCACATCCGAAGACCCAAGGTTCCGACAACCGAGCCACGCTGGCAGCTTCTCTCCAGAACCTGATACAACCCTGGCTACGGCCACCACCGACCCGTTTACGGTAACGTCGACACCGTCACGGCAAACTATGTCCCCCTGCCGGGCAGCGATACGCTTTATCAGTAACTTGCCGGGCGGCAGAACACCTCGGTGCGCCAGGTCTGCGGCAAGAAGCTCGGACGGCAGAACGGCTACGCGATCGCCAACGTGCCAGCTCCCTTGCTCGATGCTGTAAAGCCCCAATGGCGCGCTCAGCGTCGCGTTCCACACGAGGCGGGCCGACGTGGCGCTGACTGGAATGGCAAGCATCGCGACGGCTGTTGCTGCTATGATGACAAACGCGACTCGCTTCGGAGTTGGCAAGCGGAGCTTCTTGGCGCCAGCCAATAGCCGCATCAGGCTTCATCGCCCGGAGATTGCGCGTGCCCGTTCTGGTAGCCATTGCGGCTGAGCTCCACGTCAGCTTGGGGTACAAGCGTCAGTGGCGCCCGATCATTGTTTTTGCGTTTGGGCGGTACATAGATTTCCCGGAAACAGGCGTACCGCGCCGGATCAAAGCATGACCTGATCCAGTGCAGCACGGGCGCACTCGCCTCCATGTTGCGGACACGCTCGGTGTAAGCGAGCCAGAAGCGAAGACTGGCAAGCGGCTTGATGGATGTCAGCGGCGCCAGCCGATCGTCAAACTCCGAGACGTAACTCGGCAGGGCAGCGACACCGGCACCCGAGGCGCAAGCTTCCATCAGGACCGTTCCGGCATCCGTTCCCATCGTGTTAGGCAGAATGGCGCCCCATGCAGTTGCCGCCCCTTCCCAGCACTCCGGCTGATATTCGGCGCCGGAGAGCCTCAGGCACTGATGCGACTGGAGATCGCACATCGCCTTGGGCTCGCCGTGCCGGGCAATGTATTGAGGGGCTGCGTAAGGGACATAATGCAGCCACCCCAATTGCCTGGCGACGACGTTGGCCATCAGCGGCTTTTCGAACTGGATGGCGATGTCGCCATCGCCGTCGGAGAGGTTGGGCGTGGTCGGAAGAACCTTGAGGAACACACGCACATCCGGCTGCAGCTGAAGCAATTCCGGGAGGCGGCGCGCTAGCCAGTATGTCGCGATGCCTTCACGAGCACAGATGACGAGTTCGTCGGGGCTATGCTTGCCGGCACGGTCGACAATTGCCTGCACCGTGTCAGCCATGCTGCGCGCCGAGCGCAGAATGTCCTCACCGACTGCGGTCAGCTCAAGACCCCGGTTGGAACGATCGAACAACTGGTGTCCGAGCGTACGCTCCAGGGCTTCGAGATCCTTCGACACTTTGTTATAGCTCATCGCAAGCGGGCCCGCGGCCGCATTGATGCTGCCTGTCTCGGCAACGGCCTGAAAGACCTTAAGTCGATCCCAGTCGAGTTTCGATCTCCCCCCGTTCGTCATTTTTCGACGACCCCCTGGTGAATCTTTGAGGAAGCGAAGCAACCTCGCCGCGTCCTAGCCTTGTCCATCGACCAGACAGAG
This sequence comes from Hyphomonadaceae bacterium, assembly GCA_036733305.1. Classification (GTDB taxonomy): domain Bacteria; phylum Pseudomonadota; class Alphaproteobacteria; order Caulobacterales; family Hyphomonadaceae; genus UBA7672. The sequence goes on along the minus strand of DAINAT010000014.1, from coordinate 32,276 downwards.
CGATGCGATGAATTCGTCCCAAGCCCCGTTAAGATGTTATCCATGCAAGGCACGGACCACACAGGGGTTTTGCCACGGCGTCCGTATACGGATGTTAACAGACGCATGGTGCAACGCGGTAGCTGACAGCGCTTCCCTTGCGTCTCCCGCATCCAGTAACTGCGCTAACGCGTGGGCTTCACGGAGCAACTCTGCGCCGCGTCTACAGTACCGATCGCGCAGTCGGCGTCGTGCAGGCCAGTTCTCTAGGGCGCTCCCAACATGAGCGCTGGCAGGATCTACTGGGGCCAGATCGTCTGCGTGCTCGCAGCGTTCATCGCGAGCCTGGTCGTGACGACACAATGGACCGCGGATGCACTCGGCTACCAGTCGCAGCTTGGCGCTCCCGATATCGTCCTCTTCGGATATCCGCTCTATGCGCCCTGGAAATTCTTCCTCTGGTGGTATGCGTATGACGCCTATGCGCGATCTATCTTCGAGACCGGCGCTCTGCTCTTCCTTGCCGGCGTGGCTTTCTCCGTCGCGACTGCCTTCGGATTTTCACTCTGGCGTGCGCGGGAAGCCAAGGACTCCGCCACGTATGGCAGCGCCCGCTGGGCCACTGCGCGCGATGCCCGCAAGCTGCAGCTAACCAATGGCGATGGCGTCGTTCTGGGCACGCTTGATCGGCAACTTCTCCGACATGACGGCGACGAACATGTACTCGTGATCGCTCCGACCAATACAGGTAAGAGCGTTGGTATATCGCTCCCGACAGGTCTGGTCTGGCGGCATTCCTATCTCGCGCTCGATCTCAAGGGCGAGAACTGGAGTGTGACCTCCGGACTCCGGAAGGCATTCGGCCCCGTCTACCGCTTTGCGCCAACAACAGCCGACACCCATCGCTACAACCCACTCACACAGATCCGTCGCGGTGAGGCGGAGGTCCGTGATGCGCAGGTCCTGGCTGACATGCTGGTCGATCCAGAAGGCGCGCTTCGCGAGCGCAGCCACTGGCAGCTGCGCGCCTTCGAACTGCTCGTCGCGACGATTCTCTGGACGCTTTATGCCGAGAAGCGAAAATCCCTCGCACGCGTTGGCGAGTTGCTGGCCGATCCGACGCGCCCTGTGCTCGATCTCTTCGACGAGATGTTGCGTCGCCCAATCAAGGATGGCGCGGCACATCCGGTCGTCGCCGCAGGCGCCCGCCAGCTCCTGGACATGGCTGATGCAGAGCGCTCGGGCGTTGTCTCGACCGCTCTGGGCTTCCTTTCACTCTATCGCGATCCTGTTCTGGCGCGCGCAACCGAGGCCTCCGACTTCTCAATCGAGGAGCTGATAACAGGGCCGAGGCCCGTCTCCCTCTATCTGGTTGTCCCGCCCGAAGAGATGTCACGGTTGAAGGCGCTGTTGCGCCTCATGATCAACCAGATCCTGAAACGCTTGACCGAGATCGCATCGCAGAACACGGACGGACGGCGCGTCCTCCTGATGCTGGATGAGTTTCCCCAGCTGGGCAAACTGGACTTCTTTGAGCACGCCCTCGCCTATATTCGCGGGTACAGGATCAAGGCCTGTCTGGTCGCGCAGTCGCTGAACCAGCTCGTCCAGACTTATGGTGAGAACTCCTCCATTCTCGACAACGCGCATGTCCGCGTCGCGTTCGCCTGCAACGACGAACGTACCGCCCGACGCATCTCCGACATGCTGGGCGTTACGACTGAGACCCGTGCGCAGATGAACTATGCCGGATCGCGCATGGCGCCGTGGCTGGGACATACCATGGTCTCGCGCCAGGAAGTCCCGCGGCCCTTGCTGACGCCGGGCGAAGTTATGCAGCTCCCGCATGCGGACGCGCTGATCCTGACGGGCGGCGCGCCTCCCATACGCGCCAAGAAAGTGCGCTACTTTTCGGAACCCGTCTTTCAGGCGCGTCTGCTGCCGCCTTACGCGTCGCCCCGCCATTCAGCCAACGGCCTGCCGACAGCTTGGTCGAATCTGTTCGCGCCCGATACGCCGCTCTCCCCTCGCCCTAAACCGACGGCAGCCAAGCGCACATCCGCGCCGACGCATGGCCAAAATCATCAGGCGCTCCAGAACACGTTTGATTTCTCGAGCCCCGTATCGGGTGAAGCGGCGCAAACGAACGCCACGGCCTCACAGTCAGCCGCAAACCCGTCCGACGATCTAGGTGCGGCGTTCACCGGCCCGACTCTCGCGGGAACGGCTTTCGCGCTCGATCCCGACCATTTCGACACGGATGTCTGATCGTCATGTCACGAGCCAAGATAACCGCCTATATCAACCAGGATCTCGTCGCTGCTATGCGGCGTCTGGCCGTCCAGCAGGATCGCAGTTCGTCTGACGTGCTGGAAGACGCCGTTCATCGCTTCTTCGATGCGACGCGGCGGGAGGGCGAGCATCATGCGCTGATGGCGCGCCTCGACCGGATCATGGCGCGGCTTGCCTTGATCGAGCATGGTCAGGAGACACTGTTCGAACTGACGGCGCACACGACGCGCTTCGTGATGAGCGTCTCGCCCGACATCCCCGAGATGGACAAGGCGGACGTGAATGCGCGCGGATCGGAGCGCTTCCGCAATGTCATCGCGGCGATGGTTGCCAAGCTCCGGACCGGCCGCAGCATCCTGCGCGACCAGTTTGGTCCGATCAGCGCGCCTACCACGGCCAACTCCAGTATGGGGGCGGCTGCCGAATGAGCAACGCTGCTCCTCAACACGACGCGTCGCGTGGCCATGATGGCTCCCGCGGCCAGGATGCTTCGCGTGGATTGGCCATGCTGACGACGGCGCTCGGACCATCGATCGCCGCCATGCTGGACGCGCCTGACACGATCGAGGTCATTGCCAATCCGGATGGACGACTGTGGCTTGAACAGGTGGGTAAGGGGCGGATTGCGACTCCGCACCGGCTTGAAGCCTCAGAGACCGAGCGGGTCATTCGGCTTGTCGCAACACTGACCGGCGCCGAGGTCAATCGCGACACTCCTATTGTGTCCGCTGAACTTCCGCCCCGAGGGGAGAGGTTCGAAGGCGTCCTGCCGCCGGTTTCGCGCGGGCCGTGCTTTGCCATCCGGAAACCTGCGGGCCGGGTGTTCACATTAGATGATTACCTGGCTTCCGGCGTCATCACGCCCACGCAGGCCGCCACCCTTCGCGCCGCCGTACGTGACCATGCCAATATTATGGTCGCTGGCGGCACGGGCTCGGGCAAGACGACGCTCGCCAACGCCCTGCTCCATGAGATCGCCCAGCTTGGCGAGCGTGTGGTCATTCTGGAAGACACACGCGAGCTCCAGTGCGCGGCAGAGGATGTGGTCGCGCTGCGCACACAGCCCGGGTCAATCTCGCTGTCGGATCTGGTGCGATCCACGCTCCGGCTCCGGCCTGACCGCATTGTGGTTGGCGAGGTCCGCGGTCCCGAAGCCCTCGACCTGCTCAAGGCGTGGAATACCGGTCATCCGGGCGGCATCGCGACGCTTCACGCCAACTCCGCACAGGCGGCCCTGTCCCGGCTGGAACAACTCACCATGGAAGTCTGCGAGACACCGCCCCGGGCGCTGATCGCGGAAGCCATCGATCTGATCGTCTTTGTGGAGCGCGGCGGACCCGCCGGCCGCCGCATCCCGGAAATCCTCGCGCCCAAGGGTCTGCCCCTTCAAGCGCCGGACCCCATCGCACCCCAGCCCGGGGCGCGAGGCGCAAACGCGCTTGTCTCTACCAACAGGAGTGAACCATGAGACTGACTAAGACGCTGCGCGCATTGGTGCGCGCAGCAACCCTCGGCGCCACCGCCGTTCTCGTCAGCGGGGCCGCACACGCAGCCACCGCCGGCGGCGGCATGCCGTGGGAAGGCCCGCTAACGGCAGTGCTGGATTCCATCACAGGGCCGGTCGCGCGGATCGTCGCCATCCTGATCATCGTTGCAACCGGTCTCACGCTCGCGTTCGGCGATGTCGGCCAGGGCTTCAAGAAGCTGCTGCAGATCCTGTTCGGTCTCGCCATCGCGTTCGCTGCGGCGAGCTTCTTCCTGCCGCTGGTTGGCGGCGGCGGTGCGGTTATTCCGTAGAGGAGAAGCTCTGATGCGCGACCCCCGCGATGTTCCAGGATTTGTGGCGCCCGTCCGGCAGGCTTTGACCGCTCCCCTCCTCATGGGCGGCGCACCCCGGTCCTACGCCATTCTCAACGGCACACTGGCGGCCATCGTCGCCTTTGCCGGGGCCCTCCTCCCCGGGGTCCTTCTGGGCATCGCGGGTCATGTGCTCGGCGTCATCCTCGCCCGGCGTGACCCTGATGCGGTCGAAGTGATGAGCCGCGCCATGCGCCTCCCCAACCGTCTTGAGACCTGACGCTTCAAACGGATTTGCCCCCAAACGGATTTGAACATGTTCTCGCTTGCTCCTTACGCCCACACGCCAAACCGTCTTGAAGACTATCTGCCTTGGGCCATGCTGATTGCTCCCGGCGTTGTCCTCAACAAGGACGGTTCATTTCAGGCGACAGCACGGTTCCGCGGGCCTGATGTGCGCTCGTCTACACCTGAAGAACTGGTCGCGTTCACGGCGCGCACCAACAACGTGTTCCGGCGCCTGGGGCATGGCTGGGCAGTCTATGTTGAAGCCGATCGCCGCGAGATCACGGACTATCCCGATGGCGCGTTCGAGGATGATCTCTCGCGCCTCATCGACTCGGAGCGCGCCGCCCAGTTCGAACAGGCGGGCGCGCAGTTCGAGACGGTTCATCACCTGACTTTACAATGGACGCCTCCGCCGGATGCACACGCTAAGGCGTCGGCCTTCTTCTTCGAGATCGACCAGAAAAAGGCCATCTCCAGCCCACCTCGCAGACGGGACAAGCAGACACGCGCTGCCGACAAGACTGCGCTTGACCGACGCGTCGCGCGCGAAGCTTTGGACACTTTTCAGCGCAGCGTCGCCCAGGCTTTCGGCATGTTCGAAGGCGTGGTCGCCGAGTTCCACAGGCTCAACGATGACGAGACGCTGTCCTACCTGAAACGGCAGGTCTCGTCCCGCTCCACAAATGTGCGCGCGCCAGCCGGCGCGGCTTTCCTCGACGGTGTCCTCTGCGACGCCCCACTGGTGGGCGGCACCGCGCCAATGCTTGGTAGCAAGCATCTGCGCGTTCTCACGATCAAGGGGTTCCCGCCCTTCACGCATCCGGGCGTGCTCGATGATCTCAGCGCCTCGGCCATGACCTGGCGCTGGATGACGCGGTTCGTCTGCCTTGGCCGCGAAGAGGCGGAGCGCGAACTCGTCAAATGGCGCAGGCTCTGGTTTGCGAAGCACAAGTCGATGGGCGCGCTGATCAAGGAGATGCTGACCAAGGAGGCAGCGACGTTCGCCAATCCGGGCGCCATCGCAAAATCCGAAGAGGTCGATGAAGCCCTGGCCGAACTGGGCTCCGAACTGGTGGGGTTCGGGTTCCTGACGTCGACGCTGGTTGTCCTGGGCGCGACGCCTCAGGAAGCTGACGAAAAACTGCGTACCGCCGAGCGCATCATTGCCTCACGCGGGTTTGTGACCATCACGGAAAGTCTCAACGCAGTAGAGGCCTGGCTCTCCAGCCTTGCGGGCCACGCCTACGCCAATGTGCGCCACCCGATGGTTTCGACCCTCAACCTCGCGCATGTCGCGCCTCTGTCGACGGCGTGGGCGGGCGACGCCCGCAACCGCCATCTCAACGCACCCGCCCTTGCCGTTGCGCGTACGGATGGCTCAACGCCCTTCCGGCTGGATCTTCATGTCGGCGATGTCGGCCACACCATGGTTGTGGGGCCGACCGGCGCCGGCAAGTCAGTGCTGCTCTCATTCCTTGCCCTGCAGTGGCGTCGTTTTGCCGGCTCCAAAGTCTTCGTGTTCGACAAGGGCGGCTCAGCGCGCGCCGCCCTCCTTGGGATGGGCGGGACCGCGATCGACCTCGGCGGCAATGGCGTTGCCGCCTTCCAGCCGCTGGCCCGTATCGACATTCCGCAAGGCCGCGCTGACGCCCTCAGCTGGGTGATGACTCTTCTCGCTCAGGAGGGTCTGCCGAACACGCCGGAGGTCAAGGAGCCGGTCTGGTCGGCGCTGGGCAGCCTGATGTCTGCCCCGCCCGAGCAGCGGCACCTCACAGGCTTGCGGCTCCTGGTCCAGAACGCCGCCGTACAGGCCGCGCTACTTGCCTATACGCAGGAGGGCGCCATGGGTGGCGTGTTCGATGGCGCCGAAGACCGCCTCACGCTCTCCGACCTTGTCCTGTTCGAGATGGAAGAGATCATGGCGCGGCCGAAAGCTGCAGCGCCTGCCCTGCTCCACCTGTTCGACAGGCTGGAAGGTGAGTTCGATGGCCGCCCGGCCCTGCTCATTCTCGATGAAGCGTGGCTGTTCCTGGATTCGCCGATCTTCGCCGCCCGCATCCGCGAATGGCTCAAGACGCTGCGCAAGAAGAATGTCGCGGTGGTGTTTGCAACCCAGTCGCTCGCGGACATTGCGACCAGCAGCATTGCGCCGGCCCTGATCGAGAGTTGCTCGACCCGGATCTACCTCCCAAATGAGCGCGCGTTCGAGCCGCAGCAGCGGCAGGCCTATGAGCGGTTCGGGCTCAACGAGACCGAGATCGACCTGATCGCAACCGCCCAGCGCAAGCGTCACTATTACTATGCAAGCCCCAAGGGCCGCCGCCTGTTCGAACTGGCGCTTGGTCCGGTGGCGCTGGCGTTCTGCACGGCCTCCGACCCGGGCGCCCGCGCCACGATCGCAAGCCTCGAGCAGCAACACTCACAAACACCGTTTTGGCGCAGGTTCCTGCGCGCCCGCCAGCTCGGCTGGGTGCTCGATGCGATCGATGCGCCCGAACGCAACACCGCCACTTCCTCACACCGCACACTGGAGACTGTCTGATGTACCGGCCCACACTGACCCATCTCTTCCGCTTGATGCTGGCCTCACTGGCCATCATGTCTCCAGTCCAGCAAGCCGCCCGGGCACAGCTAGCAGTCTTCGACCCGACCAACCTGATCCAGAACGCGCTCAGCGCGGCGCGGGCGCTGGAACAGGTCCGCAACCAGGTGCTGCAGATCACCAACCAGATCCGGCAGCTGGAGAATGACGCGCGCAACCTCACCAACCTCGGGCGCACCTTTGCGCCAGAGCTCATGAGCCAGCTCGATCAACTGGACCAGCTCATCAATGCGGCGCGCGGGCTGGCGCTCAAGGTAAACGAGACGCGGACAGCGCTCGAGACGCTCTATACGGGCGATTATCGCAATACGGATATCGCGAGCCGCGCGCGCTCGGCCGCCCAGCAGATGGACAATGCGCGCTCCGCGCTGCAGTCCTCCCTGCTCCTGCAGGCGCAGGCAACCGAGCAACTCAGGAATGACCAGCGCATCTTGAGCGCACTCGCTGATGCAAGCGCCAGTGCAACCGGCGCGCTGTCGGCGCAGCAGGCCACCAACGAGATCCTGTCCCTGCAGGCCCAGCAGGCCATGCGGCTGCAGGCGTTGCTGGTGGCGCAATCACGCGCCGAAGCGCTGGAGCGCGCCCGTGAGCTGGAGGTGTTCGCCCAGGCGCGCGCCCAGCATGCGCACTTCTTCGGCGGCGCGCGCACGGCGCATCCCGAAGCGCCGCCCTGGCCCTGAGACCTGAGACCTGACCCAGATCCAGACACAAGCAGAGCCGCGCAACCCATGCCGCCCACGAGCCTCACCCCATGAACGACTTCTCGGCCATAGACGGGTTTCTGGCGACTTTCATCGCCTACATCGATTCAGGGTTCGGCCTGATCTCGGGTGATGTGACGTCGCTGGCGGCGATCCTCATCGTGATCGATGTCACGCTGGCAGCGCTGTTCTGGGCCTGGGGCCAGAACGACATCCTGCAGAGCCTTGTCAAGAAGACGCTCTATGTCGGGGCGTTCGCATTTATCTTCGGCAACTTCGCCATGCTGTCGACCATCGTGTTCGACAGCTTTGCAACGTTGGGCCTGAATGCTGCAGCTTCTACATTTTCCCCTGCCGATCTCCTGAAGCCTGGCCTCGTTGCCGCCGAGGGTCTCGCAGCCTCGCAACCGATCTTCGACCATATCGGGACGATTGCCCCGGGTCCGTTCGAGTTCTTCGGCAACCTTGCTGAGGTGATCCTGCTCTGTCTTGGCGGCATCATCGTCATCGCGGCGTTCTTCGTCCTCTCGATCCAGCTCTTCGTGCTGATTGTCGAGTTTAAGATCACGACGCTGGCGGGCTTTGTGCTGGTGCCCTTCGCGTTCTGGAAGCAGACGACGTTCCTCGCTGAACGCGTCCTGGGCAATGTGATCTCGTCCGGCATCAAGGTGCTGGTGATCGCGGTGGTGATCGGCATCGGCTCGACCATGTTCGCAACACTGCGCACCGCCCTCTCTCCCGATGACATGACCATTGAACAGGCCTTTGCGGTCGTGCTTGGCGCCCTTACGCTGATGGGCCTTGCCATTTTCTGTCCGCGTATCGCGGCTGGCCTCGTCTCGGGCGCCCCGCAGCTCTCGGCGGGCGCGGCTGCCGGAACTGCCATCGGCGTCGGCGCGGCCGGCATGGGGGTGCTAACGGCAGGGCGTGCGGCTGCTGGCGCGACAGTTGGCGCAACGCGCGCGGCAGCAAACGGCTCAGCGTCCGCCGCCGGGGGTCTTCGCGCTGCAACCGCGCTGGGCGCCATGCGCACCGGCCTCTCCGGTCCCATCGCTGCGCCGCTAAATGCTGCCGTTGGACTTGGCGCCTCGGCTGCTGGCGGTCTCTCTCAAGCAGCAGGCCGCGTCGCCGGTCACTTCCGAGCGCGTGGAACTGCAGGCCAACGCGCTGTTGCTGGCGCGGCCGGTGCGATCACGCCACCGCTCACGTCACCATCTGCTTCTCCATCATCCGCCACATCTGGCCAGCCAGCGTGGGCGAGCCGGTTCAAGCGCACTCAGGCGATCCGTGGGGGCTTGGCTGTTGCTGCCCACACGCTGAACGCCGGAGACGGTGGCGGCGCGTCCGAAGGCCCCAATCTCAAGCAGAGGGACTAAACCCCATGTTCACCGCAACTTCGTCTGGACGGGGGCGATCCTCGCGTCTTGGCCGGACACCCGAGCCAGACACGCCCTACCGGCAGGCCCAGCAGCTCTGGGACAGCCGCATGGGTTCATCGCTTGCCCATGCCCGCACCTGGCGGACAGCAGCGTTCGCAAGCCTCTTAACTGCAGGCGCGATGGCGGCAGGTGTCGTGGTGCTGGCCCTGCGTCCCGCGGCCGTTCCGTTCGTGATTGAAGCAAACGAAACGGGCGAAGCGAGGCTCGTAGGCCCCGCCACGTCGGCCTACGTGCCGAGCGACGCCCAGCTCTCCTGGCATCTTGCGCGGTTCATCGAGATGATCCGGGGGTTGCCGTCAGACGCCATCGTGGTCCGCCAGAACTGGCTCCGCGCCTATGACTGGACCACGCAGGGCGGCGCGCAGGTGCTGAACGCCATGGCGAAGGAGGACGATCCGTTCGCCAAGGTCGGCAAGCGGACGGTTGCGGTCGAGGTGATCTCGGTCGTGCGCGCTTCCCCGGACAGCTTTCAGTTGCGCTGGCGCGAGAGCACCTACGCCAGCGGCACGCTGATTGATGTCGAGCGATACTCAGGCGTCGCCAGCATCGTGATTGCGCCTTCTTCATCGCCCGAGCAGCTCGCGAAGAACCCGCTCGGTCTTTATGTCCACGCCTTCAACTGGTCACGGGATCTCCAGCAATGATACGTCCTCTTTTTGTCTCCGCCTGCCTTGCAGCCCTGACGCTCACCTCACCTGCCCTGGCGCAAACCGCGCCACTCACGATCTCCGCGAGCAACGAGGCTGCAACACGTGGCCCTGCCGACGCGGCGCTCGTCGGCGCCTTGCATGAATTCGCCTACGAGCGGGGCGCCCTCTACGCGGTCCAAGCCTCGCCGCAGCGGATCACCGACATCGCGCTCGAGCCCGGCGAGACGCTACTGTCCGTCTCCGCGGGCGATACAACCCGATGGATCGTTGGCGACGCACAGTCCGGCATTGCGGGCAACATCCAGTCCCACATCCTCGTCAAACCGAACGCCGCCAACCTCGCAACCAATCTCGTCATCATGACTGACCGGCGCGTCTATCATGTCGAACTCAAGAGCACGTCCGGAGCGGCAATGGCGGCCGTCGCCTGGCGTTATCCGGTGGAGATGACGCAGCTAAGCAGTCTGCCACCTCCTCCTCCGCCGCCTGCAGCAACACCCCCGCCGGCGCCTGTCTTCGCGCCAGAGACGCTCAATCTTCGCTATCGCATCGATGGCGACAAGCCGGACTGGCGCCCGCTGTCAGCGTTCGACGACGGAAAACAGGTATACATCGAGATGCCGGATAACCTGATCGAGGCCCCGCCGCTGTCGGTGATCGGGGATGAAGGTCTTGAAGCTGTGAACTACCGCATTCGCGGCAAGTACTACATCGTCGATCGGCTTTTCAGAAAGGCGGAGCTGAGTCTTGGATCTGGGTGGACGCAGAGACGAGTTGTCATCACCCGGCAGACGCCGATCGCCGCTGTGAACGTCAATGGAGGCCCCAATGGCTGATGGTCTCCCGCCACGTCCTGACACTGGCGCCGAAGAACCACCTCCGCAGCGACCAGCTCCATCCATTGAACGTCCATCGCTTGATTCAATTCGGGTGAAGGCTCCGGGCGCACGTGGGCTCAACAAGCCAGCTATCCTCACCGCTGCCGGCGGCGGCGTTGCGGTCGTGTTGTTACTGGCGTCAGGCGCGTTCTCCAGCAATCAGTCCACAAAGCCCGCGACTACTAAGCCGATGATGTCTGATCCAGCGCGCCCTGAGATGGCGCAGGGGGCCATCAAATCACTCCCTGCCGACTACGCCCAGGCGGCAGCGCTTGAAGCGGCCAAGGCGCGAGCGCCATTCGATCAGGCGGGACCTCCACAACTTGGCCCGCCCTTGCCCGGCGACATCGCGGCGTTCGTGCAGCCACCACAAACACCGGGCGATATGCCGGCCTACAGCAATGACTGGAGCACGTCGGCCGCCTACGCACCGCCCGAGCCGCCTGATCCTGCAATCGCAGAAGCTGCCGCGGCGGATCGTGCCGCGATTTTCTTCTCGCTAAGAGAGCCACCGCGCAAGGCCGATACAGCATCAACGCAGCAAGCCGCTTACCAAACACCGCAGCGTTCTCCCGTTACGGCAATGGCGCCTCAAGATCGCGATCAACCCGCAAGTCCAGCCCGCCACGGTCGGATGTTGTTCCCCGGCGCTGTCGTTGCGGCAAGTCTCGTCACAGACCTGAACTCGGAGTCTCCTGGACCAGTCATCGCGCAGGTGACGCAAACCATCTACGATAGTGCGACCGGCCGAATTGCACTTATTCCTCAGGGCTCACGGATGATGGGTGAGTATAGATCGTCAAGCCGCTACGGTCAGAGCCGTGTCGCCATTGTCTGGTCGCGGTTGATCATGCCGAATGGCGATGAAGTGGCGCTGGATGAAGTAGGAAGCGATCCATCGGGCGCTGCTGGAATCAAGGGCGAGGTCGATAATCACTGGGGCGATGTGTTTGGCGCGGCAGCTCTCGGGACGATGATCAATGTAGGCGTGGCGACAACGGAGGAGCCGCAACTCACCTACAATGGGATAGGCGCAATCTCGCGCGATCCTGTTGACGCTGCGATTGCAGACGGCGTTCAGCGTAGTGCGGGCGGCGTAACCAATCGGGTTGTCGATCGGGGGCTTGCCATACCGCCGACAATACGGGTTGGAGCGGGCACCCGGATCTCGATTATCGTCACGCGACGAATAGGATTCTGAGAACTTGGCGGGGCGATTGCCTTGACGTCAGAAAGCGTGCCGCAGGACTAAGTCAAGCTCAAAGAGAACCGCTAAAGCGATCAGCCGCCGAAGCGCCGGGCAATCCATCTCCACAGACGCGACAAAAGTGAGCGTTGCCGGTCGCGGGCGGCATAGTATTCGTGTCTCCGCTTCTCTTCGGCTCGACGTCCCGACAGTACCTGCGCTTCGGTCCAGTTCCCGGCCCAGACGATTTGGCCATCGCGAATCACATAGTGCGATCGACAAGGAAGTTGCCAGTTGCCGATCGAGGGGCGGAGCGATGGCCTTCCACCCCGTTCCGTGAACGTCCACTCCACCGGGCCGAGCGGAACGACGACCTTGCTCCCGCACCCGCAGGCGCACAGATGGCCAGCGACACCGAACTCGTCGGAGACATAGAGGATTCCTGGCGCGAACTCGCGCGGCATTGCGACGACGCGCTGCAGGACAATCTCGTTCATAGATCGGTCTCTGAAAACGTCTTCAGATTGGCGATGTCGGTCAGCAGATTGTAGGCCCCGCTTCCATCCGCGTAAAACCCGCGCAGCTGCTTGAATCGTATCACCGCATAGCAGGCGTTGAGGGCGTTGAGTTCGGCGATCTGGACGTTTTTCCGATAGATGTCGTCCGCATCATCCGACAGTGGCGCAAGTTGCTTGTCCCGGACCGCCGCCGCCGTCTCCGGCGCGTAGTAGGTCGTGCGGACCTGGCCTGACAGGCCGCCCTGCTTGCGGTCGAGCCCCATGCCGACGTCGATGAAGGGGATGTTGAGGCTGATCAACAAGTCGAATATTTCGGCACGCGCCGAGCCCTTGTCGACGCAGACAAAAGAGAAAGTGACGCCGGAAAAGTCTTCGGCGCACGAGCGGTCAATGTACTTTCGGTGCAGCGAGAGGCCTTTGCGGAACGACTCATAGCGCCGCTCGAACACCTCGGTTTTGCCCAGACCGAGATCGCTGTCGTCAAGCTGGCCGGGCGAGCGATAGGCGTTGTGAACGTGGTAGGCGTCGCCGTCGAAACCCCTGATGGCCTTGACCGGGCTTTTGACGAGCAGGTCGAGCACATAGCCACCTGTGCCGCCGAGGCCGATCACGGCGACCACGTCGTTGGCGAGGAGGGCGGCAAGGTCGGCAATTTCGGCGCGGCTGGTTAGAGTGTCCGGGTATTTGAAGACCGATCCTTCGACCGCGTCGGCGTCGATCCGTTTCGTCAGGGGCGTTGCGCCGTGCAGCTCCATGGCCGGCCCCGAGATCACCGTCACATAGTGCTCGATCTTGGCGAAGAAGTCCGGGAAGCCGTTCGGCGGTTTGTTGGAGAACGAGCGCTGCACCACGACATCCGTCTTTCTGAGCGCGATGGTCGTCGCCCCGCCAGCGAGGTTCGGGATCGGTTGGCCATCGAGCCCGTAAGGCACGCCGCCGGCGAAATAGACCTGATGGTCATCCTGCTGCACGCGGACCTTGTCGATATGAACGAGTTTGGCGACGAAGGCGCCGCGCTGCAGCTGCCGGTTGGCGTCGAGATAAGGGATGTCGCGCACGACAAGGTGCGGCCCGTCGATACGGACCGCGTAGCCCTTGTCGACTAGCCGCTGGATGTCGGCGTTATGACTGGCCAGTTTTGTTAACACGGAACCGCATCCCCTCCTTGACCTTCACGCTCGCTCCTGGCGCCAGGATGCCCTCGGGCTTGTTGCCGTGGCCGTGGGTGTAGTTCACCGAGTAGGTGTTCTGCGGATTCTGCGGAAATGTCGGATCCGCCAGCGTCACGACTTCCGTGTAGGAGATGTCGTCTTTCTTGGGGACTTCGTAGGCCGTGCCATCGATGTAGATGGTGACGGTCTTCTCTTTCTTCTCGTCGTGATCGTTGCTCATGACTGACCTATGATATGCGCATCGCGCTGGCCGATTGCGATTTCGCAACCAGCTGGTAGTTATGAAACTGATCCGGGAATTGCAAGATCGCAATTCGTTTAATTTATGCAAGGACGGGGAACATGGCGGAAAACTTCGACAATGAAGCCTTCTACGCCGCACTCAACGCGGTCCGGCTCAGTCGACAGATGACCTGGAAGGATGTGGCCGAGGAGACCGGCGTGAACGCATCGACCCTCTCGCGGATCGGTCAGGGAGCCAACCCTGATGTCAACGGCCTTGCGGCGCTGTTAGCCTGGTCGGCCCTCAAGGCCGAGAGTTTCATCAGAGGCGCAGGAAAAGGCGAACCGGAGCCGATCGCCAAGATCACCGCCCTGCTCCGCGCCGACCCGAAGCTGTCGAAGCAGAGCGCGAGGCTCATCGAGGACATCGTGGTCAGCACCTACAACAAGCTGCGGAGCAAGTGATTGGGGTTTCCGCGGGGATTCAAGGCGCGCGCGAACCGCATTGCCGTCGACATTCGGCGGCGCATGGGGCTGCAGCCGATCGACCCGATCGATCCGGCCGAGATCTGCCGCGCCTTCGATATCGACCTCATGCGTCTGGCGGAGCTGGGCGATCCGCCGGGATCGCATTGCGGCATCGATGAGAGCTGCTTTTCAGCTGTAACCGTGCCCTGCGCCGGCCGGACAGCCATCGTGCACAACTGCTCTCACCATCTCTGGCGCCAGCGCAGCAACATTTGCCACGAACTCGCCCACTGCTTCCTTGGTCATGAATGCACGCCGCCGCTGACGTCTGACGGCGAGCGCATTCATGATAGCGGCATCGAAGCGGAAGCGAATTTTCTCGGCGGCGCTCTGCTCATCACCAATGAAGCGGCAAAGCATATTGTGCTGGACGGCCTGCTGGCGCAGGCCCAGATTCTCTACGGCGTCAGCCGTCCCATGCTGGATTTCCGGCTGCGCATGAGCGGGGCGCTAGCAATCCAGAAGCGGATGCAAGGCGTCCGGTAACTGTGACGGATCAATACCGCGTATCGACCAGATATCCTGTTCGCCCCGAGCATTGACCGCCCCAGTCGTTCTTGTGGGCATTCAGCCTCGTGTCGTAGCTCTTGCGGTTGAACTTCTTCTGGCAGATCGGGCACTGGATCACGTAGGTCGGGCCGCTCGCCGAAAGGCGCGCCGGCGAGCGACGAACCGGGGCGCGAGCGGGACGCGCCGTACCGAAGAGGCCGCTGGTCGAGCGCGTTGCAGTCGACGGGGCGCGCGCCGTCGATGGCGCAACCGCGACAGGACCAGTCGGCGTCAGTTCGATCTGATGGCGCGGCGTGAACGAGCGGTTGGTGACGCGCGCGCCTTCAATGCGATCGAGACGGAGGCCCCGGTGGGCGTTCTTCCCGATATCGTGGGTGTGCAGGATGATGTCGCCGGCCTGCGTCTGGCGCAGCGAATACGGCTCGACGATGCGTGTGGTGCGTTGGCCCTCGACGTCGCGGTAGTCGAGTTCGACCAGGAGCCGGTTGGCGGCGGCAAAGCGGATAACCTCGACATGCGCCTGTCGTGCGGGCGCGATCGGCAGGCGCAGCGCGCGCTCGCGCAAAACAGTTTCACCCTGCCCGCCCACATACGCCGCCGGCACGACCGGCGCCTGACCGCCAGCGAGCCAGTCGAAGAACTCCGGCAAACCATCCCAGAAGGATTCCCAGGGTGGCAGCGAGGGCAGCTGATGCTTCAACATGTTCGACCAGGAGCCTGCGAGGGTTTCCCTGTGCGGCTCCAGCGCCACGAGCGTCGGCAGGTCGATACCCTTATGCTCGCATTTCTGTTTCAAGACATCGATCATGACGGTAGACGTTGGGCGCGCCTCCTCATTTCGGAACAGGTTGATGACGTCATAGAGATCGCGCGGCCGCGTGCGTTCGGCGAGCGCTCGCGTCTTCTCTGCAAAGACTTCTTCGTAAGCGTAGGCCCGCGCGGTGAAGCCGCCCTCTGGCGCATCCGAGTACGGATGATAGACGGCGACCTCGACCGGCGGCAGCACGAGGCGCTCGTCGGCGGTGAGATCGAGCTTGATCCGCGGCCAGCCGCCGCTGCGCGGTGAGACCGGGCCGAGATAGCTGATTTTGCCCTCGCAGGAGATCGTGCCGCGCGGATTCTGATAGATATCGAAATTTTGCTTGTCGGCCGGGATTTCGATGCCGGTGCGATCGTAGATCCATTGCCCGACTTCGCCGAAGACGCGCTTGAGGAAGGTCCCGTCGAGGTGCGCTGCGTCGGTGAGCGTGAAGTCGAGATCTTCCGAGAACCGGTAGGTCTCGAACCAGCATTTCTTGAGACAGGTGCCGCCCTTGAACACCCAGCTGCCGCTGATGTCGGGATGGGCGTAGATGCCGGCCAGCATCCAGCCGAGGACATAGTCCTTCTCGACGACGTTCGGGAGCAGCGTTAGGCGCTCAGCTTCGGCGAGGATTTCACGGCGGTCGATCATCGGGGACCACGCTTCGCCCATTGCGCCGGTACGAAGAGCCGCCAGCGCGAGATCAGCCGCGGACACGGCAGGGCCGGGTCGAGCTTGGCGTTGCCTTTGGTGAGGCGCTCGCGGCAAGGAGCGACCAGCGCCATACCGCGTGGATCGGTTTCGGCGAGAAAGCCAAGGCGCTTGAACACGGCGCCATTGCCAAGGTGGTCGGCATAGCCGATCAACAGCGCATCATCGCGATCGGCGCGTTTCAGATAGGCCGCAAGGCAGTCGCTGACGTGTTGGATGCCGCCGCCGAGCGCCGGATCGTCGAGCATGTCGATGAGGGTACGGTGGACATCCGAGACATCGACCTTGCTCTGGCCGCGCCAGACTGGCTTGAGGCCGAAGAGCTTTGCCTTGGCGACACCCTTTAGCGTGAAGGTCGCGCCTTGGCGGCGCTGCTCCTTCTCGCGGAACGGCTGCGCCGTCATGACGACAATGTCGTTGAACACCTGTTCGGTGAGATCCCAGTGCTCTGCGGCGGTGCGGCCGCCAACATAGCAGGGCGCGAACAGCGCGGGCGCGAGCACCCACGGGTCATCGAGAACGAGGCCGCTTTCGAGCGTGCCAAGCGTTGCGGGCACATATCGTCCCCGGCCTACCCGACGCAGCCAGCCCTGCTCGGCCCACCGCGCCATCGTCTTGGCGGCGCGCGTGCGATCGAGCTTCAGAACGCCAACGGCAGTATCGAGCGAAATGACGTCCCCGCCCGCGCGCAGCAACTCGGCCAGACGCTGACGTCCGGCAGGCAGGCGGGGTCTGGAAGACGTATACTGCACAGTCCGGTATTCCCTTTTCCCATGAATTATTGCAACCGGGCTATACCATAAATGCCGCAGGTTAGTACATCAGTATAGCAAAAATTCGTCGATTCGGGGTGTTTCCGCTAACGCAATGAACCACCAGGCAACTTGCCGACGGGGAACGGTCAAGCCGCCGTCCATTCCCTGTCTTCGCGAACGGCATGATGTCTATGACGAAGTCCCGACTGGTCACGAAACGCGACAATTTCAGTCCGACAGCCTCGTCCGCCAATGCCGGATTCGCATAGCGGTCACACGTCAGTGAACGATATGCGGCGCACCAATTAGAGCGTCCAATACGCACGCGCATTAGGGCACAACACGCATCGACACTGATCTGCTCGCATCGAAAAAAATCTGCAGCGGACGGAGGGCGTGCCCCAATCCCACCCCAAACCAAAAAACGGCTTCGCCACACTCGGAGGAGTGTCGCTAACCGTCTGTTTTTAGAGAGTTTTTGGAGCGGGCGATGAGATTCGAACTCACGACCCCGACCTTGGCAAGGTCGTGCTCTACCCCTGAGCTACGCCCGCTCGCTGGGTAAAAAGGGCCGAAGCCCTCGGGAGGGGGGTCTATAAGCCGAAAGCCGTGAGGCGCGCAAGGGGTGTCCTGCTACAATGAAAATTACCCGGTCCCGCTTGTAGCAGACGTCCAAAATCGCTGGATAATGACAGAGTGGGTGCACGCATCGCACGGTCGGCCCCGCCCACTCAGCCTGGCCCACGCATTACAGAGGTCTATTCAGCGACCTGGCACTCACACCACCGGAGGTCCCCCATGCTGCGCCTACGCCATGCCGCACTCCCGATGCTGCTTCTTCTGGCCTGCCCAGCCCTGCCGGCCGACGCGCAGATAAAGCGGGACCCGCCAAAGTACGAGCCTCGCCCCATCCGCTCTGTGGAATGGGGTCTGTCCCAGTTTCAGTCTTCGGTTGAAGAGTGGACATGCCTGCCTCCCGATGAAGACGCGCGTTTCAGGTTCTCGATTACGACGAAGCGTCCGCCCGAGGCTCGCATCTACGTCAACGACAAGGAGCTCGACGCGAAGGTCGTGAATGACCTTCTGTATTCAGAATCTCGCGCGGGCGACATCATCAGGATCGACCTGACCCGCTGCCCGTTTCCTTCCATGAACCTGAACGCAACCTTCGCGGTCCACTACGGAACCTTTCCAGCCGACCCGTCCTATCCGCTCGGATATTTCTCGATATCGCCCGACGGCTTCATCACGCTACTGACGCGAGAGCCATGGCCGTTGAAGCAACCGCCAGGCTGACACGGGCGTGGCACCATAAAGCCTACCCGCCCAACCCCGGCAGCGGCGGTTTGGGCGGCGTCGGGGTTTTCAGCTTGCGCTTGGTGACGTGACTGTCGGATTGGCCGCCGGAGACCTTCTCGCCCTTCATGTAGTGGCGCTGCCATTTCTCCTTCATCGCCTCGGCCTCGCGGCTCTGCAGGCGCTTGTTGAAGTCGCCACGGCTTTCCGCCCACACCTTGAACTCTTCGTTCAGCGACGGGTTATCGGCCAGCAGGCGCAGGGTCGGCTGGATCTCTTCCAGCTTCTTGTCCTGCACCAGCGTGATGAAACAGAAGGGCTCGCCCTTCTCGAAGCGCACCTTGCCCGGACGCGTCAGCTGCCAGTTCATGGTGAACGGGAAAGGCAGCCATTCCGTCTCCACCACGCCCTGCAGCGGATAGATGCCATCCTTCGGCTCGTTCGGCGGGCCCATCGTCCAGACAGACCAGCCCGGGTCCGTGCGGAACAGGTGGCCGGTATGGAAGGTGACGATCCCGCGCCGGAAATGGCTGTCGGCGACATTCTTCACCGGCGGCCACGCCTCATCGCCTGTGATCCTGATGTTCTCTTCCATCAGCCCGCCATCCCATTCGATGGTGAGGCCCACGGGGCAAAGGATCTCCCAGCCCGAACAGTTCGCCATCGTCAGAGGCAGGCAGCGGTAGGGGTGGCGATCCTGGAACGCATCCATCCATTCGCGGCGGCCCTGCCCCGGAACGATGGTCGGCGCCCATTCGTGGATCTTGTAGCAGTCGAGCCGCATCAAATGTCCTTCCCGGGCAAGCGCCTGACATTTAGACCAGCCGGCATGACAGAGCAAAGCACCCCCTCGAATGGTCCTGAGACTGGCCAGCGTGGCCCCCAAGGTTCACGCGGACCAATGCCCGCGCAGGACGATTTCAGCCGCGAGCCGGAAAAGCCCCTGTTCGCCTATCTCGACCGGCTGGGCATCAGAACGAAGACCGCCACCCACGCCAAGGTGTTCACCGTGGCCGAAAGTTCGAAGGTGAAGGCCGACATGCCCGGCGGCCACACCAAGAACCTCTTCATGAAGGACAAGAACGGCCAGCTGGTCCTGATCTCGGCCCTCGGCTCCAGCCAGCTCGCCCTCAACCAGGTCCACCGCGTGCTGGGAACCCAGCGCCTGTCCTTTACGGATGCGCCGCTGCTGTGGGATGCGCTGGGTGTTACTCCCGGGTCCGTTACCGGCTTTTCGGTGCTCAATGACACGGCAGGACGCGTGCGTTTCGTGCTGGAAGAGGCGCTACTGGACCATGAAACGCTCAATTTCCACCCGCTTCGCAACGACATGACCACCGCCATTTCGCGGGACGATTTCCTTTCCTTTGCGACCGCTACGGGCCATACGGTGACCCGCGTGGACTTCACAAAACTGGGCGCGGCCTGAGAACGTTGCGGTTTCAGGCAAGCGGGCCCATCTAGTGGTCCAGGACCTAGCCAATAGGACTGGGCCGGATCGTCGGCCCACCCCAAGTTTCAGGAGCTGTTTCCGTGGACATCATCGGCGCTGGCGCAGGTCGTCCCCCGGCTGGAGGCCCGAAAAGCCCGTACGTCATCGACGGCACGGACCAGACCTTCATGGCGGACGTGATCGAGCCGTCGAAGGACGTTCCGGTCATCGTCGACTTCTGGGCCACCTGGTGTGGCCCCTGCCGCTCGCTTGGGCCCACGCTCGAGAAAGTGGTCGGCGAGAACAATGGCGCCGTGAAGATGGTGAAGATCGACGTCGACAAGAATCCGGGCGTCTTCAGCCAGATCGCCAAGATGACCGGCTCGCAGTCGATCCCGACCGTCGTGGCCTTCAAGAATGGCCAGCCGGTCGACGCCTTCATGGGCGCCCTGCCCGAAAGCCAGGTCCGCGCCTTCATCGACAAGCTGAAGGGTGACGGCAGCGCAGCCGACGGCGTGCCGAGCGTCGCCGAACTGCTCGCCGCCGCCGAAGACGCCTCAGACGCCGGCGACTTCCCTGCCGCCGCCGAAATCTTCTCCGCCGTCCTCGCGCAGGAGCCGGATAATATCGAAGCCCTTGCCGGCCTCTCGCGCTGCTACATCAAGGCAGGCGATGTCGAACGCGCCCGCCAGATCGCCGAGATGATCCCGGAAGCCAACCGCAAACATCCGTCTGCTGTCGGCGTCTTCGCGACGCTTGATCTGCACAGCCACACGTCGAAGCCTGATGAGACGCTGGAACTGAAAACCCGCGTCAACAACACGCCGACCGACTGGGATGCCCGCTTCGAACTCGCCGGCATTCTCGCCGGTCAGGACAAGCACGAGGAAGCCGTGGATCAACTTCTCGCCATCCTCGACAAGAACTTCGAATGGAAGGAAGGCGCCGCGAAAGAGCAGCTCTTCAAGATCTTCGAAGCCCTCGGCCCGAAATCCGACATAGTGAAAGAAGGCCGCCGCCGCCTCTCGGCGCTGCGCTTCCGGTAATTTTCGCGACGAAGACTTCAGGCAGGGACCTCGCTCATGGCTGACCACACGGCTGAAAATCCCGGCCAGGTCCACCTGTTGCGTGCAAACCTGGATCGCGTCTTCAACGAACGCAGTTCAGAAAAGCGCGCTGCGGCGATTGCCGAACTTTTTGTCGACAAGCCCGTGATGTACGAGCCCACCAACGTCGTCGAAGGCCGCGCGGCGATCTCGGCGATTGCTGGAAGCCTTCTGGAACAGTTCGGCCCGACCTTTCGGTTCGTAACTGAAGGTCATGCCGTCGAGCATCACGGGTTTGCTGTTCAGCGCTGGACGGCAGGTCCGGAGGGTGGTCCTGTTGCCGTTACCGGCACTGACGCCGCCGAGATTGTCGACGGCAGGATTTCAAAACTCTGGGTCCTCATCGACCCGCCGCAGGCTGAGACGTAGTCGAGCGACGGCGCCAACGATCCGGTTAAGCCGCCTTCTCCGCCAGCTCCTTCTCCAGCTCCGCAATCCGCGCCCTCAGCGAACTCACCGCCGGCTCAATCTCCGCCAGCGTAAACCGCTGCGTGATGTGTTGCGGACAATTCCAGTCGAACGCCTCGACCTTGATCACTAGCGCACGCTCGACCTTTGCCTTGTAGCCGGGCATCGCCAGAGCCTCGGCCAGCTTCGGATCGTCAGCCAGATCCACCTCATGCATGCGACCGAGGATCTTCAGCCTGCCCTGCCGCGGATAATCCATCAGGAACAACGACACCCTGTCGTCGTGCTTGATATTGCCGACGCTGATGTACTGCCGGTTGCCGCGAAAATCCGCGAAGGCCAGCGTGCGCGAATCCAGCACTTTCAGAAAACCCGCAGGCCCTCCGCGATGCTGGATATAGGGCCAGCCATTCTCCGACACCGTCGCCATGTAGAAACTGTCGCGCACCGCGATGAAGTCGGCCTCGGCCTCCGTCAGCTCATCGGCCTCCGCCGGGCCATCGAAACGCGCGTAGCCGTGACGGCTGCCGTTTTCTTCCTGCGCGGCCTTCACATCGTCGGTGAAAAGCGTGGAGAGATATTTGTGCGTCATGACGCGCTCACTCCTTCAGCAAAGTTTCCGGCAACGCCTTCAGCGCCTGCCGGAATGGTTCGACCGACCCAAGCCCCCGCGCCAGCACCAGCCCGCCCTGCACCAGCATCAGCGCCCGCGCTCCCCTCTCCCGCGCCATACGCACGCCAAGCCCCGCATCACGCGCCAGCTTCGCAAATCCATCGATCAGCTGTTCCATCGCGGCCTTGATCGCAAACGAGAACGGACCCGTCTCAACGCGCGGCGATGCCAACACATTCAGCAGGCAAGCCTGCCGCCCGCCCTCATAGAAAGTGCTCAAGCTCTTCGTGACCTCCGCCAGCCGCCGCTCCGCCGGACCATCCGCGTCGAGATGCGCCACCACATGCTCACCGAACCACTCCATCGCAGCCGACAGCACATGCTCGGCCATCTCCTGCTTGCCGCCCGGATAGCGGTGATAGAGGCTCGCCTTCTGCAACCCCGTCGCTTCCGACAGCACCGCAACCGACGCGCCCTCATATCCCACGTCACGGAACACCCGTCCCAGCCGGGACAGAAGCTCTTCTTCATCAATAGATTGCGGACGGGCCACCAGCGCCTCCTGACTTCTCCCCCAATATATACCGAACGTTCGGTAATTACAAGATGTGCACGGCCCTATGAGAGAGCCATCGGCAACCCTCAGCCTAAGCCTTGCTGGCCTTCAGGAATTCCATGCGGATCATCGCCGGCGTCATGCCCAGCGCAGGCGGCTTCGCAGGCGCCGGCGCCACATCCGCAACAATCATCGCCGGCCGCGCGATCCCGGCCCAGCGCTCCGCCGTCAGATCCGACAGCCGCACGCACTGATCCGCCCCAAAGAACGCACGCCCCACCGCCAGCCAATCCATCTCCCGCGTCGGCGTCGGCACGCTTGCCGTGAACTCGTACACGCGATTGTCCACCAGCAGGATCGACAGGTTCCTCGGCTTGGCCCCCACAATCGTCGCCAGCGACGTCAAATTCATCGCCAGCGCCCCATCCCCCGCAATCGCCAGCACCTGATCATTCGGACGCACCGCAGCCAGCCCCAGCGCCACCGACGTCGCCAGCCCCATCGGCCCCGACACATACAGATTGCGCGCATCATGCCCCGCGCCCTTCAGCCAGCCCGACTGCGAGCCGATATCGCTCACTGCAAACGGCCGGCTCGGATAAAGCGCCAGCGCCGCCGCAATCGCATCCTGTTGCGAGGGAAGATTGCTCATGCCGCAGCTCCGCCGCCAGAGCCCAGCCGCTTCTCCAGCGCGATGATTACCGGCTTGCGCGCCGCCTCCGCCCACTTGAACGCAGCCGGTATCAGGTCATCGGGGAAATCCGCGGCGTCGAAATCGAACACCCGCGCCATCGGCCGCACGCCCGCATCGAACGCCTCGCGCTTCTCGATGTCATAGCCGTTCGGGTCCGCCAGCGCGCCTCTGTTGGTCACGATCACCACAAACGGCAAACCATACCGCAGCCCCATCGTCGCCAGCGCACCCAGCGAATTCAGCAGCCCCGCATTCTGCACCATCACGACAGCGCGCTCGCCCGCCATCGCCGCGCCCGAAGCCACGCCGATGCACTCCTCTTCCCGCGCACACGCAATGTAGGGAAAATCATCCGACGCCGCGCACAGCATGATCGTCTGCGCCAGCATGCCATCGGGCACGCCCGTCACCAGCTTCGGCTTCGCCGCTGCAATCGACCGATACAGCCTGTCGTCTGTCGCCGCCTGAGCCATACGCCGCTCCTGAACCCCCTCCGGTCTAGGTCGCCCGGCCCCACCGCGCAACAAGAACGGGCCAACCGAAAACCCCAAACAAGAACGGGTGGAGCCGAAGCTCCACCCGACAAAGGCTATCCCGGGGTGGGATCTCTCAAAAACTGTTTCGCGGCGGCCTACTTCGCGGCCGCTATGTGCTCCGCATACTTCGCACCGTCCTTCATGCTCCACTTCACCTTGACCTTCTCGCCCGCCTTGAACGCGCCCGTACTCAGTCCGGGCATGAGCTTGAACGTATCGCCATTGGCGAGCTTCACTTCCGTAGCGCTAAGCGCTGAAATCGAGCCGGTGGTCGTGGTGATTTGGGTTTTCGCAGCCGCCGCTGGAGGCGCCTTCGGGGCAGCAAGCGCGCTCAGCGGCACAGCGGCCGACAGCGCCAACAGGGAACCAGTCACAATGATCTTCATCGTTTTCATTGGAGACACGTCCTTCTCGTTCCGCGGCTTCATTCCTGTTGGAAGCCAGGCCGGAATGTATTCACGGGCAATCATGGCCGCGTCGGGTCGCGAAATCCGTCCCTGTTCGCCGGCGGGTCCCTGCTCGTGAGAGAAGACCTAGACCCGCCTCATCGCGCCGCGAAGGGGGGCTCAGCCGATATAATCTGCCTGCAATGCTCGCGTCATGTTGACCCCTCAGGTTGGGGGCGTGGAGGATGCCTCTCGACCCCCCTCCAGCGACGAGGCTTCCTCCCCGGAGCCATCTGCTCTTTTGCAAATGTTCCCAGTTAGCCCCATTGTCCTCCCCCGACGCAGGACAATGGGGTCTGGGAGAACATCGTGGACGCACTCACCAACATGACATCGCTACACGCAGCCGCGCTTTACGTGGGGCTGCTCGTCCTCGTCATGCTCGGCCTGAAATTCTACGTCGGCGGCAGACGCAGCGCCCTGAAGGTTCCCTCAGGTGAAACCACGCCGGAGTTCAGCCGCGTTATGCGGGTGCAGCTCAACGCGGTCGAGGATGTGCCAATCCTTGCTGTCGGCATTGTCGGCCTCGGCCTGCTCGGCATGCCAGTCTGGTACATCCACATGGTCGGTGCGGTTCTTGTTGTCTCGCGCATCGCACACGCTGCGGGCCTCGCCTCATCGGGCGGCATCTCGGTCGGCCGCCTCGGTGGAACCATCGGCACGATGCTGGTCTACATTGCAGTTGCGGGCGCGCTCGTCGTCCACGCCTTCACGCCCACACCCTGATCCGGAACACGTGACCCGGGACACCTGACCCGAAATACCTGACAACGCGTCCATCTTGCAGCCCGGGGATACCCCTCTGGACTCGGGTGCGACGAACGCCATTTCATGCTAGGGACTACCCATGACAGGGTCACTTGGCGTGGGGTCGTCTTGTCGAGTAGAGGGCCATGGCTTTGCCGCGTGTGTACCGTAAACCGTCCGAGCTTCCCGTCGCCATCCCTGTGTTCCCGCTGGGTGGCGCCCTGCTCTTCCCGAAAGCCGTTCTTCCCCTGAACATATTCGAGCCGCGCTACCTCTCGATGGTAGACGCAGCCCTCGTGGGGCATCGCCTGATCGGCATGATCCAGCCTGCCGGCATCGTCTCGCCAGCCACGCCGTCCGACACTGATTCGCCCAATCTGGCCGAGGTCGGCTGCGCTGGCCGCATCACAGGCTTCCAGGAAACCGAGGACGGGCGCTACCTCATCGCTCTCACCGGCATCACCCGTTTCCGCGTCCGCGAAGAGATCAAGCATGACGGCGCCTACCGCATCGTCCGCGCGGACTGGGAAGCCTTTGCGCCAGATCTCGATCGCCAGCCGGCCCTTGATGAATCAGCGCGTCTCCGCCTCATCGACGCACTCAAGACCTATCTCGAGCGCGGCGCGATGAAGGCTGACTGGGGCGCAGTCGAAGAGGCGCCTGTGGACACCCTCATCAACTCACTCTCGGCGGGCTGCCCCTTCACCAACCCGGAGAAGCAGGCGCTGCTCGAAGCACGCACGCTCGAGGACAGGTGTGCAGCGCTCATATCTCTGCTACAGATGGAGCGACCGGGACAAGGCGGCGGATACGTACAATGACGTCAGCAGCGAAGACTGCACCAGAATCGAACGTGGGCTCGCACGACGCTGCGCCCAGCGCCGCCAACGATCCGGGCGTGGACCCGCGCCTGCTCGAAGTCCTCGTGTGCCCGGTCTCCCGCTCCGCTCTCGTCTACGACCGCGAAGCCAACGAGCTCATCAGCCGCGCCGCTGGCCTCGCCTTCCCGATCCGCAACGGCGTCCCCATCATGCTCCGCGACGAAGCCCGCGACCTCGGCGCAAAGTAAACCAGTCCTCCCTCGCCGAAGGCGGGGGAGGTGGATCGCCGCGCAGCGGCGAGACGGAGGGGGCTGGCTGCAAAGCAGCCGGATCTATGGGCTCCACCAGACAGATAGCATCCATGACCACCCCAACCTGGCCTTCCGAACTCCGCTTCCAGAAAGCCCAATCCCAACTCTTCATCCGCTTCGACGACGGCCACAGCGTCACCATCCCCTACGAGCTCCTGCGCGTCGAAAGCCCCAGCGCCGAAACCAAGGGCCATGGCGGCCAGGCCCCGCCTCCCCCCACCCGCAAACGCACTGTCGGCGTCACCGGCGCCGAACCCGTCGGCCGCTACGCCCTCCGCATCCAGTTCACCGACGGCCACAACACCGGCCTCTACACCTGGACCTACCTGCGCGAACTCGGCGACCAGAAAACCGACCGCATGGCCGCCTACGAAAAAAGCCTCGCCGCCCACGGCCTGAAACGCGACTGACCCGTAGGGTGCATCAAAGATGCACCACACACCCCACACCACCCCCTCAATCGTCATTCCCGCGAAAGCGGGAACCCAGAGGCTCCACCCACCACCGCGCATTCATCGCCCCGCTCCTCCCGACGAAAGTCGGGACCCAGGGGCGGCTAGTCCCGGTGCGCGAGGCTAAACCCGTAGGGTGCATCAACGATGCATCGTGGCATGCGCCGGCGGTGCGGTGCATCGTTGATGCACCCTACGACGCCGGAATTGGGGGATAGAGCGGGACAAATCCGTAGGACAGCTTCCGCGCACCCCGAACAAACTCAGCGCGTTAGCGCGAAAGTTTGGAGGATACTCCGCGCTAGAATCTACGGCGCCCCGTGCCGGGGTATTATCCAACCCATGACACGACACAAACACGCGCAAACTGGGCTGGTAACCCCGCAGCTTCCTCAGCTCTTGCTGACAGCTGTGCTGCGCATGCTTGCGATGCTCGTGCTCCACGTCGCCTCAACGCTCCAGATGATCCGCCGCCGTGAAGCTGTGAATGCCACACAGCCCACGCCTACAGATCTGCCCCAAGCGAAGACCGACACCCAATCAAAGGAAACAATCCCGGCCGCGCAACACCGCAGCCCGATAGCCCTCATGGTGAGCAGCACGCAAAGCGTGCGCCCGTCGAACCACGAGGGCGCGCTCACCACCCCCTCCGTCTCGCTTGGCTCACGCCAAGCGATCCACCTCCCCCACACTGCGTGTGGTGGAGGCAAAACGCGCATTGTCGCGACGAAGGGGAATTGCCTCCACCAGTTGAAAACTGGGGGAGGTGGATCGCCGCGCCTTCGCGGCGAGACGGAGGGGGCGCTGCAACGCACGCCTCCGCCAAACAAAAACGCGGCCGCCTAAGCAGCCGCGCTCAAAATCCAGAATTCCCCAACCCGCTACAAGCGGGAACGCCTCAGCGCGCCATCAGCGTGGGCAGCTCTCCCAGATCGCCACCGGCTTCGCGAGCAAACACCTTGCGCACTTCACGCAACGACCCAGCCACCGACATCGCAGCTCCCGCCACAAGCCTCACCGGCAACGGCGCCGAGAACACGCGCGCAAATCCCTCCATCCCCGCAGCCGTCGATGCAACGTCCGACCGCCGCCAGCGCGTATAAGGTTCCAGCGCGCTCGCCGCCCCGATATCGAGGCCGGCCTTGCCCGCCGTCGCGATCACATCGACCAGCGCAGCCACATCCTTCAGCCCGAGATTCAGCCCCTGCCCCGCCAGCGGATGGATCACATGCGCCGCATCCCCCGCCAGCGCCACCCGCTGCGCATCGAACCGCTCAGCCACATAAAGCCGGATCGGGAATGCATGCCGCGCTCCCGCCAGCGTCGCGCCGGGAAGAAAATCGCCCGCCTTCTTCGCCAGCTCCAGCTCGAACCCGCGATCGTCCAGCTCGACCAGCGCCTTCGCGATGGCCGACTTCTCCGTCCAGATCAGGTTCGCCCGATCACCCGTCAGCGGCAGCACCGCCATCGGACCATTCGGCAGGAAGATCTGCCGCGCCGCCCCATTGTGCGGCTGACCCAGCTTCACCGTCGTCGAGATCGCGGTCGCGTCGTAGTCGTGTCCCTCGAAGCGCAGCCCCGCCGCCTTCCGCACGATCGACCGCCCCCCATCGCAACCAACCACCAGCGGCGCCTGAACCTCCGCGCCCGCCAGCTTCAACACTGCACAAGGATCGACCAGCTCCACGCTCTCGATCCGCGCCCGCGAGAGAAGCGTTATCTTCTTCTCCGCCACGACCGCCGCGTTAAGCACCTCGCCCAGAACGCTGGCCTCGACCATGTAGCCCAGCACCGGCTCGACGCAGTCTTCGGCAATGAAGTTGATCCCGCCTACCCGGCCCTCGGCCTCAACCTGGGTCACGGGTTGCGCACCAGCCAGCAGCGCCTCTTCCAGCCCAAGCGCCTTGAAGATCCGCCAGCACCCGTAAGCGATGAAGTACGCCCGGCTATCCCCCGAACCTTTCTGGGACCCGTCCTTCGCGGGAGGAGCGCCCGCATCCGCCACCACCGTCTCATACCCGCGCTGCGCGAGCGCGAGGGCCAGTGTCAGCCCAACCGGGCCTCCCCCGGCCACGGCGATGTCAGTGCGGTAGGTCTTCTGTTCTTGCGCCATGCCCCAGACATAGACCCGCCGCACCCAAAAGAAAAAGGGGCGCGGCAATGAAGCCGCGCCCCCTCTTCCCTCTCCCGCCCCGGCGCCGCGCCGGCAGCGCCGGTCTGGGCAAGGGGGAAACGATTAGACCTAGTGGTAGGCCACCTCGCCGTGTTCGTTGAGGTCGAGACCTTCTTCCTCGATCTCGTCCTTCACGCGGCCGCCGGTGAGGATTTTGACCAGGAACCAGACGATGGCCGAACCAACGCCCGACACCACCAGGGTGACGCCGACGCCTTTGGCTTGAGCAATCACCTGCTCCAGGATGCCCGGGTAGATCGTCGCGCCGCCGTTGGCGTAGTCGACAATACCCGCGCCGCCCAGGAACGGAGCGACGACGATGCCGGTGCCGATGGCGCCGACGATGCCGCCCACGCCGTGGATGCCGAACACGTCGAGCGAGTCATCGTAGCCGATCATGTTCTTCAGGCCCGAGCAGGCGAAGAGGCAGACCGGACCAACGACCAGGCCGAGGACGATCGCGCCCAGCGGACCGGCGAAGCCGGCGGCAGGGGTGATCGCGACGAGGCCAGCAACTGCGCCCGAAGCCATGCCGAGCAGGCTCGGCTTCTTCTTGAAGATCGCTTCCGCGAGACCCCAGGAGATGGCGCCAGCCGCCGTGGCGACGAACGTGTTGAGCAGTGCAAGACCGGCGTAGCCGTTCGACTCGAGGTTCGAGCCAGCGTTGAAACCAACCCAGCCAACCCACAGCAGACCGGTGCCGATCAGCGTGAAGGTCAGGTTGTGCGGACGCATCGGCTCGGACTTGTAGCCTTTGCGCGGTCCGAGGATCAGAGCGCCAACAAGGGCTGCGATACCCGAGTTGATGTGGACCACGGTGCCGCCGGCGAAGTCGAGCGCGCCGAAGGACCAGATCAGGCCAGCGCCTTCAACCAGCGCGTCTGCGTTTGCCGGGTCCGAGGCCATGATCGGGCCACCCCACCACCAGACCATGTGGGCCATCGGGTAGTAGACAAGGATCGGCCAGAGGACGGCGAACAGGACGACGCCCCAGAATTTCGCGCGTTCCGCAACGCCGCCGAGCACGAGCGCGGTGGTGATGCAGGCGAAGGTCATCTGGAAGGCGACGAAGACGATCTCCGGGATGGCTACGCCAACCGAGAAGCTTTCGACCATCGTGGCCGTATCAACGCCAGCGAGACCGACTTTCGAGAAGCCGCCCACGAACTTGTTGAGCGCGCCACCATCGGTGAAGGCCATCGAATAGCCCCAGCCGACCCAGGCGATCATGCCGATCGCCGTAACGATCAGGACCTGGGAGAGCAGCGAGATCATGTTCTTGGCGCGCACGAGGCCGCCGTAGAACAGCGCAAGGCCCGGGATGATCATGAGCAGGACCAGCACGGTCGAGACCAGCATCCAGGTGGTGTCGCCCTTGTCGACCGTCAGTTCGACGGGGGCGGGAGCAGCTTCTTCAACAACTGCGGCAGGCGCAGCAGCCTCTGGCGCCACAGCTTCCGGAGCGGGCGTGGTCGCTTCCGGAGCAGCAACCGGAGCTTCCGCGGCAGGCGGAGCTTCAGGCTGTTGAGCCATTGCTGGCGAAAGCGTGGTAAACATGACTCCTGCTGCGATCGCAGCCAGACCGGCCTTCAGACCAGTCCCCCAAAGTGAAAGTCGATCCAATCGACTGTTTATATTCGACATTTGTCTCCCCTGAGGTTGACTGGCAACCGGCGCTAGAATTTACGCACCCACCACAGCGACGTGATCGCCCCCGGACGATGCGACTTCGATAGGGGCGTCCGGCTGCCTATTTCACAAGCAGTTCCCCCCTTTGGCTTCCCCGACTCATTCGCAATTGCACAAAATTTGGGCGCCTGCCTGAGCGGCCGCCACTGAACAGGGCAAGAGGGCTAATGGAGTCCCTTCCCTACTTGCTTAACCGTGTCCCCGCTCAAAACGGGGGTAACTCTAATTCAGTGAACCACCGCAAGGCTGGATCATGGGGATAGGCCCCGGATGCCCGCTGCGGCGTCCGGGGCCCTTTTTTTGGCCCGCTGCAATCGTTAACGACACCGCAATGACAACGGAAACGTAACGATATTTTCCCTGTTACGGCCTGTGGAAAACCCGGTTTGGTAGCGCCCCGTTAAGCCTGGTCACGCCAGTGTCGGCTCTCTCCAGTAACCGTGTTTTTGGTCGAGCGAGGACGAAGGCATGCCGCAAGCGCGAGCGCCCCATTCTGAGGACGCCTACGAGCCGCAGGGCTCGAGCGCCCTGACCCGCTTCCTCAGCGGGCTGATGGCGTTCTCCGTCGGCGTTTTCATTTGCGGCTCGTGTTCGTCGTACAATTCGGCGGACCCGTCCTTCAACATGGCGGTCTCGCGCACGCAGGACCCGATCACCAACGCCATCATTGAAGCCGCCCCCGAAAACATGTTCGGCCACTTCGGCGCGTTCTTCGGCGACCTGCTGATGCAGGGTTTCGGCTGGACAGCGATCCTGCTCGGCTTCGCACTGATGATCGGCGGCGTCCGCCGCGCGTTCGGCATCGGCCAGCAAGATCCGGCCTCGTGGATGTGGGGCCTCGCCGCGATCCTGTTCGCCGCGTGCTGCCTGGCCGAATGGCCGATCCCGAAATCGTGGAACATGTCGGCTGGCCTCGGCGGCGTTGCCGGTGAACTGATGCTCGCGATCGTCTCGACGCCGTTTGCCGCCCTGAAGATTCCGGACCCGCAAGTGTGGGCGTCCGCGTTCGCTGGCCTTGGCGCGATCCTGTTCGCGGCAATGGCGATGGGCCTTGGCGCTTCGGATGCTTCCTCGCTGTGGCGCGCTCTCACACACAAGCCGCAACGCGAAACGGAAACACCAATCGTCGGCGTGCCTGCCCTGCCCTCGCGCCCTGCAACTTCGGGTACGCTGATGGATGGCGTGATGCGCCTGCTCGGCAAGAAGCCGCAGGAAGTCATCGAGCCAATCGTCTACACGGAAGAAGATGGTTTCGAGGAAGGCGATCGCGGCTTCTTCTCGGCCGTCGAGAAAGCCGAAGGCGCCGATGGCAAGACGCGCCCGATCGTTCCGCGCGTTCTCGAAAGCCGTCCGATCCCGGACGCTGCAGCCGCGCCCGTCGCCGCTGCCCAGCCTGGTCCGTCGGTTGCTCCGCGCACCGTCAACAAGCCGCAGCCACCGCAATCTGCGCCCCAGCAGCAGGCCGCGCCCCGCCCCGCACAGCAGCAATCGATCCGCGGTCGCGACGCGTCGAGCGCGATCCCGCCGCTCGATCTGCTCGACGTCCCGCCGCCGCGCTCGTCCGACGTCGACGAAGCCCGCCTGCTGGAAATGGCCGATCGTCTCGGCGGCGTGCTGACCGAGTTCGGCATCAAGGGCCGCATCACCGAAGTGCGCCCCGGCCCCGTCGTCACCCTGTTCGAGCTTGAGCCGGCCGCCGGCGTGCGCTCGTCGAAAGTCATCGCGCTTGCTGAAGACATCGCGCGCGCCATGTCCGCCACCTCTGCGCGCGTCGCCGTCATCCCTGGCCGCAACGCCATCGGTATCGAACTGCCGAACCCGACGCGCGAGACCGTTTATCTCCGCGACCTGCTCAACGCGCAGGAATTCTCGCGCTCGCGCATGGCTCTGCCGCTTGCCCTCGGCGAGTCGATCGAAGGCCAGCCGATGATCGGCGACCTCGGCAAGATGCCTCACCTGCTCATCG